>DAOTYI010000130.1:0-28587 GCA_034434895.1 Anaerolineae bacterium | reverse complement strand
CCCCCACCACGCCCCCCATGCCCGCCATCCTGCGGGGCAAAATCCTCTTCCTCTCCGACCGGGGTGGACAGCCAGGGGTCTATGTGCTCGATCCCGGCACGGGACGCGTCGGGTTGCTCACCGCCCGCTGGCCCTATGACCTGGCCCTGCAACGGGAAAATGTCTCACCCGACGGCCAGGCGTGGGCCTACGTCCAGAACGACGGCAAGGGGGTGCCGCAGGTCTATATCTATTCTGCCTACTATGGCGGCTCGTGGCAGGTCACCTTTAACAGCCGCACCAGCTACGACCCGGTCTGGTCGCCGGCCGGCGACCAGTTGGCCTTTGTCTCTGCCGAAAGCGGCAACGACGATATCTATCTCATCGGCACCGATGGCAAAGGTCAAAAACGGCTGACCTTCAATCAGTGGGAATGGGACAAGCACCCCTCCTGGTCGCCCGACGGCCGACAGATCGTCTTCTGGTCGAACGAGGGCAGCGGCCGGCGGCAGCTCTGGATCATGAACGCCGACGGCAGCGGGCGGCGCCTTTTGCTCAGCAGCCCCGCCAACGATTGGGACCCGGTCTGGGTCAAATAGCAGGGTGCGTTTGCCTGCGGGCACCGGGTTGCACAATCGCCCACAATGTGTTACAATAGAATAGGGTAATGAAACATGGAGCTACGGCAGTATGCAGCGGTTGTCTGGAAATGGTTATGGCTGATCCTGCTTGGCACGGCCGTCGCCGGGGTTTCCACCTGGCTGGCGGCCAAAGACCAGCCCCCCATCTATCAGAGCTCCACCACACTCATGATCGGCCAGACCATCGAAAAGGCCAACCCCAACTACACCGACTTTTATGCCGGCCAGCAGTTGGCCCAGACCTACTCCGAGTTGATCAAACGCGAGCCGATCCTGAAAGCGACGGCCCGGGCGCTGGGCTTTGAAGAGGGATGGCGCAGCCTGCAAGGGCAGATCGCAGTCAGCCTGGTGCCCAACACCCAGCTCATGGAGATCAAGGTGATCGACACCGACCCCAGGCGGGCCCAGTTGATCGCCGATGAGCTGGCCCGGCAACTGATCAGCAGTGTCGAAAAGGCCAGGCCGCACGACAGCAACCGCGAGTTCATCCAGGAGCAGGCCAACAGCCTGCCGCCCAAAATCAAGGCTGCCCAGGAGGAGATCCAGAAACTGGAGGCAGACCTGGCCCAGGCTTTCAGCGCCCGGCAGATCCAGGAGATCCAGAACCAGATCGCCATCCTGCAAAACCAGGTCAACACCTGGCAGGCCACCTATGCCCAATACCAGTTGCTGTTAGGCGATCAGGGGATCAACACCCTCACGGTCATCGAAGAAGCCAGCCTGCCCACGGTGCCTGTCGGCCCGCAATGGAAAAAACAGGTGCTGCTGGCCGCTGCGGTGGGGCTGGTCCTGGCCACAGGTGCGGCCTTTCTCCTGGAATATCTGGATGACACGGTCAAATCGCCCGACGATGCGACCCGGACGATGGGGCTGACCACGGTGGGGGCCATCAGCCGCATCGCCGGCGACAACCCCGCCGACAAACTGATCACCGTCCGCCACCCCAAGTCCCCCATCGCTGAAGCCTATCGGGCCATGCGCACCAACCTCCAGTTTTCGGCGCTGGACCGGCCCCTGAAGTCGCTGGTGGTCACCAGCCCCAATCCGGTGGAAGGCAAGAGCACCACCCTGGCCAATCTGGGGGTGGTCATGGCTCAGGCCGGGAAATCGGTGGTGCTGGTGGATTCAGACCTGCGCCGGCCGATGCTGCACAAGATCTTTCAACTTCAGAACAAGGAGGGGTTGACCAGCGTCCTGCTCCAGGATGAACCATCGTTGGATGGGCATCTGCAAGAGACCGGCATTGAAAACCTGCGCGTGCTGACCAGCGGCCCCCTGCCGCCCAACCCCTCGGAGTTGCTCGGCTCGCAAAAGATGCGCCAGCTCATCGAACAACTGAAAGACAGGGCCGACGTGGTCCTGTTCGACACACCGCCGGCCATCCCGGTGACCGATGCAACGGTGCTGGCTGCCCAGGCCGACGGCGTGCTGCTGGTGGCCGATGCCGGGCGGACGCGGCGGAACATGGCCCGCCAGGCGGTGGAAAACCTGCGGCAGGTGGGGGCTAACCTGCTGGGGGTGGCTCTGAACCGCCTCTCGCCGCGGAGTGCCGGCGGGTACTATTACTACTATTACTACTACTACTATTCCGAAGACAACAAAGGCCGCAAACGGCGGCGGCGGCGCTGGTACCAGCGCATCCCGCTGCTGGGGCGTCTGTTCTGGCGGCGATGAGCCTGTCTGAAAAGTCTGTTGAGCTAAAGACCGGCTCCCCCCTTTTGGGTGGGAGCCGGTCGCTTTTGGCTGGGGGACAGGGATTCGAACCCCGGTGCCGTGATCCAGAGTCACGTGTCCTGCCGCTAGACGATCCCCCATCGGCGGGGCTATTGTAGCATACAACCCGCCTCTTGACAAATTGGAAAGCCGGTGAGGCGTTCGAAGCAGAACATGGGCATGGGGCACCCCATTGCAGACCCGGCGGGAGCAGAGTGAATGGGGCGCTCCGTTCTTCTGCTTCGAAACCCCCGGTGAGGCGCCCGGCACTTCAGGAGTACCTGGCGCCTTTTTTATTGCTTCTGCTCGATTTTAGACCAGGTATCCTTCAACGAGACCGTCAGGTTAAAGACAGGCCGGCCAGGGGTGGAATCGGGGTCGGTGCAAAAGTAGCCCTGGCGCAGGAACTGATACCGGCTGCCCGGCGTGGTTCCCGCCAGGCTGGGCTCCACCTTGCAGCCGGTCAGCACCTGCAACGAATCAGGGTTCAGGTAGGCTTTGAAACCACCTCCCTCTTCCACATCCCGCAGATCCGCTTTGGTAAAGAGACGATCATACAGCCGCACCTCGGCGTCCAGGGCGTGGGCGGCCGAAACCCAATGGAGCGTGCCTTGGACCTTGCGCCCGTCGGGCGTCGAACCTCCCCGCGATTCCGGGTCATAGGTGCACCGCAGCTCGACCAGATTCCCCTGCGCGTCCTGGACCGCCTCCACACAGCGGATGTAATAGGCATGTTTCAGCCGCACTTCACGGCCTGGAGCCAGACGGAACCACCTGGGAGGGGGGTCCTGGCGGAAATCTTCTTGCTCGATGTACAACACGCGGGAGAAGGGGAGCAGCCGCGTGCCCATGCTCTCATCTTCCGGGTTGTTGATCGCCTCCATCTCCTCAACCTGGCCCTCTGGGTAGTTGATCAGGACCACCCGCAGCGGCCGGAGCACAGCCATGACCCGTGGGGCCCGCCTGTTCAGATCCTCGCGGACACAATGTTCCAGCAGGGCAATGTCCACCAGGCTCTCATTTTTCGAGACGCCGATCCGGTCCAGGAAGGTGCGGATAGCTTCGGGCGTATAGCCCCGCCGCCGCATCCCGGCGATGGTCGGCATCCGTGGATCGTCCCAACCACGGACGTGTCCCTCCTCCACCAGTTGCAGCAGGTATCGCTTGCTCAAGACCGTGTAGCTCAGGTTGAGGCGCGCATATTCGATCTGCCGGGGGTGAAAGATGCCCAGTTGCTCGATGAACCAGTCGTACAGCGGGCGGTGCTCCTCATAGCCCAGGTCACACATCGAATGGGTGATCCCTTCGATCGAATCCGACTGACCGTGCGCCCAATCGTACATGGGATAGATGCACCATTTGTCGCCGGTGCGGTGATGGGCAGTGTGGAGGATGCGGTACATCACCGGGTCGCGCAGGTTCATGTTGCCCGATTGCATGTCAATCTTGGCCCGCAGGACACACTCCCCCTCGGCGAACTCGCCAGCCCGCATGCGGGCAAAGAGGTCCAGGTTCTCCTCGACCGACCGGTTGCGATACGGGCTTTCCCGGCCCGGCACGCCAAAGGCTCCCCGGTACTCCTTGATCTCCTCCGGGCTCAGGCTGTCCACATAGGCTTTGCCGGCCTTGATGAGCTGCACCGCCCATTCGTAGAGCTGCTCAAAATAGTCCGAGGCATAGTATTCCCGGTCGCCCCAATCGTAGCCCAGCCAGCGAATGTCCTCCTTTTGTGCTTCCACATACCTGGCTTCCTCTTTGAGCGGGTTGGTATCGTCGAAGCGCAGGTTGGTCACCCCTCCAAAGTCCTGGGCCACGCTGAACTGGATGTTGATCCCCTTGGCATGGCCGATGTGCAGGTAGCCGTTGGGTTCGGGTGGAAAACGGGTGCGAACATAGGTGTAGCGGCCGGTCCGCAGGTCTTCGCAGATGGCTGCGCGGATAAAGTCTTTGGCCGCAATCGCCTCAAGGTCGGTCATCGTTTCATCTCCATAGAGCCTGTCTGAAAACCACCAAGACACAAAGGACACCAGGGGCACTATGCGGTTTTTATTCGTTTCCTTCGTGTTCCTTTGTGGCCTTTGTGTCTTTGTGGTAAGCTTTTCAGACTGGTAGTGCCTATCCGAAAAAACCTCTCGCTCCCGCCAGACCACTCTGTGCTTCCCGCGACCTGGCGGGTCCATTCTCAGCAGTGCCCGTCACGCCACCAGGGCCGCCAGCTTCTCAACCGCCCGATCCAGGCGGGCCACAGTCCGCGCCTGGCCCAGCACAGCCAGCGTCTCGAACAGAGGGGGGGCCACCGTCTTGCCGGTGACCGCCACGCGGAGGATGCCCAGCAGGGGCCCACTTTTCAGCCCCAACTCATCGGCCAGGGCGCGCAACGGCGGTTCGATCGTCTCCGCCCGAAAGTCAGGCACAGAGGCCAGCACCTCCCGTGCTCGTCGCAGGGCAGCCAGCGACCCGGCAGCCGTCATCTTGGGGCCGATGAGCGCCGCCGGCTCATAGTCGAGCTGCTCCTTGAAGAAAAAGTCGGTCCATTCCACCACATCAGCCAGCTTCTTGAGCCGCTCGCGGACCAGCGGCACGATGGGCCGCACCTGGTTGGCCGCAACAGGAAACCCCGCCTCGACCAGGAAGGGCACCAGCCGCTCCGCCAGGTCATCGGCGTCAAGCTGACGGATATAGTAGCCGTTGATCCACTCCAGCCGTTCGTAAGAAAAGCGGGCCGGCGAGCTATTGACCCCCGACAGGTCAAAATAGCGGATCAGCTCTTCGCGGCTAAAGATCTCGGTTTTATCGTCATAGCTCCAGCCGACGCGGGCCAGGTAGTTGACCATCGCCTCCGGCAGGTACCCCTGACGGCGAAAATCGCGCACCTCCACGCCACCGTGGCGCTTGCTCAGCTTGCCCTGCCCGCTGGGAGCCAGAATGAGCGGCAGATGGGCGTACACCGGCACCTCCCAGCCAAAGGCATGGTAGAGCAGCACATGTTTGGGCACCGACGAGAGCCATTCGTCACCCCGCATGATATGGCTGATGGCCATCAGATGGTCATCCACCACGTTGGCCAGGTGATAGGTGGGGTACCCATCGCTCTTGAGCAACACCAGGTCGTTCAGGGCGCTGTTGTCTACGGTGATGTCGCCATATAGCACGTCATGGAATGTCGTCTGCCCCTCCAACGGCACCGCCAGCCGGATGACCGGGATGATGCCCTGGGCCTCATACTCAGCCCGCTGCCTGGCGGTCAGGGTACGGCAGTGGCGGTCATAGCCGATGTCATCTTTGGCCTCGCGCTGCTCGCGGCGCAGGGCAGCCAGCCGCTCCGGCGGGCAGTAGCAACGGTAGGCATGGCCCTGGGCGACCAGCCAGTGGGCATAATGGCGGTAGATCTCCAGCCGTTCCGACTGAAAGTAAGGGCCATAGTCGCCCCCCACCTCCGGGCCTTCGTCCCAATCCAGGCCCAGCCAGCGCAGGCTGGCCAGCATGTCGGGCACAGCCTCCGGATGGTAGCGGCTGCGGTCGGTATCTTCGACGCGCACAATAAACCTGCCGCCATGGTGACGGGCAAAGAGCCAGTTAAACAGCGCTGTCCGCGCCGAGCCGATATGAAAATAGCCGGTCGGGCTGGGCGCGATGCGAACGCGCACCGATTTCTCGGTCACCAGGCCTCTCCTCCAGGCAGATGATAGTCCAGACCTGGAAGGCCGTGGCGACCTTCCAGGTCTGGACCCAAGTATACCACAATTTCACCAGAGTGCAACCGCCGGCGTATTTGTTTCCCGCGCCTCAGATGCACCGCAGAGATGCGGAGAACGCCGGGGAGACAGGGGAGGTCAGGCTGGAGTCGAGGCTTCAGCCGGCCTTTTCCGCCTGAAAGCTCGACAGTAGCCTCCAAGGGCTAGGGAGGGGCCAACTGCGCGACAAGTTCATCGGGAGTCAGATACGGTAAGGTGCGTGAGATAGCCCGAAAGTGCTCATCATAAGCGATAATAGCCACGCACCCGGCAATGTGGGCCGCAATAGCGTGAGGAATATCGGTCGCATCCTGCAGACTGGAGAACTGCCTGGCCCTGATGACTTTGTCCTCCCGACGGGGGATCGGAACGTATAGTATGGAATGCGACAGGATTTGCAACAAGGCCTCTCTTGCCAGACTGCTCCCCGCTTCCCAATCAGGTTCGGTGTTGCTGATAGCGATGATCAGCAGCTCGTGCAGGGCGTAAAAGGAAGTGATGGCTTTGATCTGTCCTGTGTCAATCAGGTCGAACAGCCTGGATACAACTCGATACCGCTCTGGTTCCAGATTGCGAGTCAAGGTAAAGGCCAGAAGTACAGAGGTGTCCAGGTAGTACACAGCTCAGGCCATTTCATGGACGGGCAGATTGGCCATCTGCTCCAGGGTCTGGGGAGGCATGAGAAGAACGTTCAGGAGTTCCCTGGACAGGAGCAGAGCCAGTGGCGTCAGGGCATCGGACAGAATGCGATCGGCACTCTCTCTCCGCCCTTCATGAAGGATCTGGTCAAAAGTCTTGCCTTTTACATACTCTGCAAAATCTTTCGATTCCATGTCCTCAACCATCCCCGGACCTGCATGGCGACCTTCCAGGTCTGGACCCAAGTATACCACAATTTCATCAGAGTGCAACCGCCGGCTCCGGCGGCTCCAGCCGTGCCTCTACCGCCCGCCGGTCGGCACCGACAACTACAATCCGTGCTGCAAAGCCCAGGGATGACCAGAAGCCGGCTGCCTCCTCATTGCCCACCACGTAGCGCAATGACAGGTCCTCCACCCCCTGCCCGGCGAAAAAACGGCACAACCCGGCCACCAGCCGCGAGGCGACCCCCATCCGCCGATGCTCGGCCCGGACAAAGAGCTGATCCACCTGCCCGACGCGGGCCGGGGCGTAGCGGCTGTTGGTCACCACCCGACCAAAGGCGACGCCGATCACCCCATCGGTGTCATGCTCGGCCACCAGGGCACAGGTGTCGTCGGCCCGCAGGCGGTTGGCGATCTGGCTGCGGAGCTGCGCCCGGCCCTCGCCCGTCATCCGCCACAGATCGGGGTTGGCCGCCTCCAGGTGGTCTTGCAGGGCCTGCAACAGTTCAACCAGGCGGTCCAGGTCGGCAGGCCGGGCAGGCCGGATGGTGTACATCAGTCAAATTCCAGCTTCTTGTGGCGCATGGCCACACTTTCCACCAGACCCATGCCCAGCATCAGGGTCAGGAAGGAGCTGCCGCCATAGCTGACAAAGGGCAGGGGGATGCCGGTGACCGGCATCAACCCCAGGTTCATGCCGATATTGATCACGCTCTGGAAGAGGATCACAGCCGCCACCCCGGCGGTGATCAGCCGGCCAAAGGTATCGCGTGACCTTTCGGCCACCCGCAGGGTGCGCCACAGGATGAAGAACAGCAGGCCGATCATCACCACCGCCCCCAGGAACCCCAACTCCTCGGCGGTGACGGCAAAGATAAAATCGGTGTGCCGCACCCGCAGGAAATGAAGCTGACTCTGTGTGCCGTGGGTCAGCCCCTTCCCTGTCCAGCCACCGGAGCCGACGCTGACCAGGGCCTGGTGAACATTAAAATAGGAATCGGGGTCGGCGGCGGGGTTGATAAAGAGCAGCAGACGCTGCCGCATATAGTCTTCCAGCCTGAACCAGATGAACGGCAGGGCCGCGATCCCGCTCATGGCCAGGGCCAACAGGTGCCAGATGCGCGTGCCGGCCGTCCACAGCATGGCCACCAGAATGGCGAGAAAGGTCAGGGCCGTGCCCAGGTCAGGTTGCAGGTAGATCAGCAGGGTCGGGACGGCGACGATGCCCACCGCGCTCACCACCGTGCTCAACTGCCCCAGGCGCTCTTCGCGGTCGGCCAGAAACCTGGCCAGAATGACGACGATCAAGATTTTGGCCACTTCCGAAGGTTGCACCGCTCCGGCCCCCAGCCAGCTCTGCGCTCCACCCGACACCTGCCCCACCACAAAGACCAGGCCCAGCATCCCCAGCACCAGCACATAGAGCGGATTGCGCAGCAGATCGCTGAAGCGCAGAGTCAGGCAATCCAGGAGATAGGCGACCGCCAGGGCCCCCAGCCGCCCATACACGCCCGGAATGGCCAGGCGAGCGGCCAGGAAGGCCCCGGCTGCCGCCCCGCCGGCCACAAGCAATGCCATCAGCAGCCGGGTCAGGGGGAGATCGATCCGTTCGATCCACCGCCGATCGGCCACAAAGGCGGCAAGGATGCAGATCACCCCCGCTGCCATCGCCATCAGGTCGGACCCGGCCAGGGCAAAGGGAGAGGCGATCCCCACGGCTCGAAGCTGCTCCATCCGCCAGGAGATGACCAGCGCCACGCTGACTCCGCTCAACAGCAATGGCGTGAGGAAGGCGAACGGGTGCTGGACGATCTCCAGCAGGCGGTAATCCACTGAGGCTATGACGAGGAGCAACCCCATGCCGACGGCCAGGTAGAGGGCCTGGCGCTGCACCGGATTCCCGATCCCGGCGGTGTTGATGGTCGCGCTGTAGATCATGACCACGCCATAGGCGGACAGGGCCAGCAACGCGACCAGAAGTGGGTAGTCAAAATTGCGCCAGGAGCGTCTAGCCATCGCCTCCTGCTCCGGCCTGGGCTGCTTTGGCCTTGGGCAGCGGCCGGCGCACCGGCCCCACCACCGGAATGTCGGCCGTCAGACGGCTTTGTCGCTTGCTCTGGATGAAGGTCACCTCCACGCCGTCGGCATCAATTTCGACATACCGCGAAATGACGGTGATCAGCTCATCTTTCATCTGGTCCAACATGCCGGGCGAGATCTTGATGCGGTCATGGACCAGCACCAGTTGCAGCCGCTCTTTGGCGATCTGGCGGCTGGTCGGCTCCCGTTGGCCAAACATACGGTTTAGAAATCCCATGATGCCTCCCCACTGGCTGATGGTTGATGGCCGTTAACCGCGGATGAAGCGCGACAGGCGGTCCAACATGCTGGCCTGGCCTTTCAGCGGCATGAAGGGGATCTCCTGCCCCATCAGCCGCCCGGCAATATTGCGAAAGGCCTGACCGGAAATAGACCGGCCATCCAATGCCACCGGCGTACCCCGGTTGGTGGAAATGATGATCTCTTTATCCTCCGGGATGATGCCCAGCAGGTCTATGGCCAGAATTTCGACCACATCCTCTGTGCTAAGCATCTGTCCCCGGCGGACCATGTCGGGATTGACCCGGTTGATGATCAGGGTTGGCGGCCCCTTCTCTTCGGCCTCGACCAGGCCCACAATCCGGTCGGCATCGCGCACCGCCGAGACTTCAGGGGTGGTGACGATCACCACCCGATCGGCGGGTGCCACCGCATTGCGATAGCCCTGCTCGATGCCGGCCGGCGAATCCACCAGGATAAAATCAAAATCGGGGCGGAGTTGATTGCACAGTTCGACCATCTGCTCCGGGTTGACAGCCGTCTTGTCGCGGGTCTGGGCCGCCGGCAACAGATAGAGTTCCGACAGGCGCTTGTCGCGGATGAGGGCCTGGCGCAGGCGGCAGTGGCCCTCTACGGCGTCTACCAGGTCGTAGACAATGCGGTTCTCCAGGCCCATGACCACATCCAGATTGCGCAGCCCGATGTCGGCATCCACCGTGACCACCCGCTGGCCCATGATCGCCAAGGCCACCCCCAGATTGGCCGTGGTGGTTGTCTTGCCCACCCCTCCTTTACCCGACGTGATGGTGATGACCGTTGCGCCCATACTCCACCCCTCTATCTTCTATCCCAACGTTCCACAACAATGCGCCCGTTCTGCACACTGGCAATTTCGGGCACCTTGGGCGGCCGGCCCCGTTCCGGCGGACGGGCGATATGCGTGCCGATGCGGATCTGGCTGGGGGCCAGTTGGAGGGCACAGACCACGGCCCGCTCATCCCCCATCGCCCCGGCATGGACGGTGCCGCGCAGCCGACCCCACACGATGATATCTCCGCCGGCCACCACCTCCGCCCCCGGGTTCAGGTCGCCGATCAGGGTCACGTGACCGGCGTGGTGCACCGCCTGCCCCGAACGCAGCGTGCGCCGCACCACAATCCCGCTCATCTCCTCCAGCGCCGGTTGTGCGGTTGGGGCAGGAACCGGCGGCCCTGCCGGGCGCAGGCCGGTCTCCAGGCCCATCTCCTGGGCCGCAACCAGCGTCGCCGGGTGGTCGCCCACGACGGCCCACAGGGTCATGCCCAGCCGCCTCAGAATGGCGCCGATCCCCTGCATCTGCTCGACCGACAGAGGACGAGCCCCGACCTGCAGGGCCACCCGCCCTCCCAGGAAGAAGGAAGCCCGGGCAGCCAGCCGGCTTTCCATCTCCTCCAGCACGGCTTGCAACGGCCCCTCTCCCAGCGCGATCACCAGCCCATCGCCGGTGCCTTTGATCGTCACCCTCTCTGCCATCTTTACAGCCCTACGGAGCAGCCACCTCGACAGCCATGTAGCCGAAATAGCCCAACGCCCGTTCGAAATCGGCGGTGGAATAGAAATCCTCCTGGCCGTCATACGGGTCGTTGGCCCAGACCCCCTCTGCATTGTAACCGGTCACGACGACGGTATGCTGGTAAGCCACCAAGGTCACCGGCCTCCCCTCGATGGTCGTCTCCACCGGCGTGGCAGGCAGGCAGTTGTAGGTGATCCAGGCGATGACCGGGTTGCCCCTGGCGATGGCCGCCTTGATCCCCTCCATCCCCCCTGTCACCGGCCAGGCGCGCAGCCCCCGCGCGTTCAGGACGGCCATGATCGGGCCGGCGTAGACGCCATAATCCTCCAGGCTGCCGGTCGGCCCATCCACGTTGCCCCGAAAGCCCAGATGGGGGTTGTCGTTGCGCGGCAGGGCGGCCAGCACGTCGGCCTCGCTCAGGTCCACGCCATGATACTGAGCGGCCATCGAAGCGGCGGACGACTCACAACTCAGGTTGTGGCTCTGGCGTTGGCGGGCGACGCTCAGGTGGACCTCTGCCGGCAGCTCTCCCTGGGCCGACTGAAGGGCCTCCATGCGCGCCGCCAGATCGGCCAGGGCGGTCTGGAAGCCGTCCACTCTGGCCTGGATCTCCTCCAGCGAGGCCCGCACCGCAGCCAGCTCCTGGGAATCGTCGGCAGTTTGCAACGCAGCCTGCAGGGCCGCGATCTGCCGGGCCGGGTCATCGGCCTCCAGGGCGGTCAGGCGCTGCCCCATCGCTGTGGCGGTGCTCTGCAGGGCAGCCAGTTGCGCCCCGGTCACCTGGCGCTCGGCCTGCAACCTCTCCACCTCGGCCCGCAGGGCGGCGATCTGCTCCGCTTCTCGCCAGGCCAGCAAACCCAGGCCCCCGGCCATCAAGACAGCTCCGATCAGGATGGTGAGGGCCAGGCGGATGGCCGCCGGCGGCGAGCGGCGATACAGAGGCTGTGGTTTCATGGTGACCTGGACCCAAAGTAATAGTTCAAGATGTCGTTGGCAATCGGCACGGCTGCAGCCGACCCCTCGCCGCCGCCAAAGACAAAGACCACCAGCGCGATCTGCGGGTTTTCATAGGGGGCAAAGGCCAGGAACCAGGCATGGGTCGGCAGGTGGCCCTTGTTGTCCCGGTCAGGCAGGCCATCCTGATTCCGGTCAATGAAAAACTCGGCGGTGCCGGTCTTGCCGGCCACGGCCACCCCTGGCACATTGATGGCCCAGGCGGTGGCTCCCGGACCGGCCACGGCCGCGCGCATCCCCTGGCGGACAATGCTCAGATTCTCGGCCGAAACCGGCAGGCGGCGGATCACGTCGGGGACAAACGCCCGCACCACCCGGCCCTCGCCATCGGTGATCTCGTGAACGAGCTGGGGGCGGTACAGCGTCCCGCCGTTGGCGACGGCTGCGGCCGCGTTCAGCATCTGTAACGGCGTGGCCAGCACATAGCCCTGGCCGATAGCCATGTTGTAGGTGTCGCCGGTCGTCCATGACTCGCTATAGTTCACGCGCTTCCACTTGACGGTAGGCACCAGGCCCGGCACCTCACCCGGCAGGTCAATCCCGGTGCGCGCCCCCAGGCCGAACAGCTCGGCATAGTACCCTATCCGTTCTTCCCCCAGGCCCGCGAAGTGGTCGCGGTAGCCGCCGCCCACCTGGTAGAAAAAGATGTCGCACGACTGCCCCAGCGCCGAGATCACGTTGAGACTGCCGTGGCTGCCATGATAGTCATGGTAGATCCAGCAATAAAACGGCTGGGCCAGGCTGGGGTCTTCCGGGTAAAAACGGTTAGGCAGCCACAGGATGCCGCCGCAATGGAGCCGCGTCTCGGGGGTAATCACCTTCTCTTCCAGGCCGGCCGAGGCCACGATGATCTTGAAGGTAGAGCCGGGCGGGAACTGGCCGGAGATGGCCTGATTGAGCAGCGGCCGGTTCGGATCTTGTTGCAGCTCCTGGAATTTTTTGACCGACAGACCCCCGATCAGCTCATTGTTGTCGTAGCCGGGCAGTGAGACCATGCCCAAAATCTCACCCGTTTGGGGGTTCATGGCCACGGCCACTCCCTGTTTCTTGTACAGGGTGCGCAGGTGGCGGCCGAGGATCTCAGCCATGGCCTGCTGCAAGTCCAGGTCAATGGTCAGGTGCAGGTTGTAGCCGGGGACGGCCGGTTGAGGCTCGCCGACGGTGCGCACTTCGCGGCCGGCCACATCCACCTCAATCAGCTTCTGTCCATCCTGGCCGCGCAGCTCCTCCTCGAAGGTATATTCCACACCGCTCAGCCCCACCTGGTGCCGGTTGGGATCGTACCCCCGGGCCTGGTACTCCTGGGCCTGCTCCTGCGGAATCGGGCCGACATAGCCGAGGATGTGAGACAGGAGCGGGCTGTAGAGATAGTGCCGCACCGGCTCGGCCTGGACCAGCACCCCCGGCCAATCGAGATGCTCCTCCTCCAGGGACAGGGCAATTTCGCGGGGGATGCCGGCCTTCAGGCGGGCCGGACGATAGGGGGCCAGCTCCGCTTCGCTCAAGATGTCCAGAACGCCGGGCTGGGGCCCGGCGACCCGCTCCATCGCTGCCTGCGCCGGAGTTTTCACCTGGCCGTTCGTCACCGGCATGTCGAGCAGATTGGCCAGCCTGATGAGCATCGCCCGCCGTTCGGTCGGGTCGTCGGGCAGGTAGGCGGGGATGATCGAGACGCTAAGCTGCGGCTGATTGCGGACCAACAGGTAGCCTCGCCGGTCATAGATCACCCCCCGGGGTGCAGGATCGGCCTCCAGGCGGAAGCGGTTGACATCGGCGGCCTGTTGGTAGTATTCGCCCCGGCCGATCTGCAGACGCCATAGCTGACCGACCAGCACCAGGAAGGCGATGGCGACCAGGGCTCGATACACCTTCATTCGCATCCGGCTGCCGGCGGAGTGCGAAGCGGCTGACTCACCACTCCATCTCTTCATGGCTCAGGCGAAGATGCAACCAACGCATCCCGATCAAGACCGGGGGCGTGAGCAGCGCGTTCAGAACCGCCGAAGGCAAGATCGTTCGGAACAGGCTGCCCAGCCAGACAACCGCTCCACCTGCAACCTGCACGACGAGCAAAAAGATCAGGTCGTAGAGAACCGTTGCCAGAAAGGTGGCCAGCAAGGGCAGGGCCAGGTGGGCCCGAAAGGCCGCTGCTTTCCCCAAACCCCACACAAAACCGACCGCGATCAGCCCCAGGGTGGCCGCCCCAAATGGCGCTGCCGAAAACAGGTCCACCGCGACGCCGGCGATGAACCCCCAGACCACCCCCTCCCCGGAGCCCCGCAACAGGCTCCAACTGACCACCACCAGCACCGGCAGGTCGGGGAACACCCCTCGGACAGCCAGATGGGGCATCAGGGTGGCCTGGATCAGGGCTACGATCCCCAGCAGCGGCACGACCAGGTAGAGAGACATCCTGCACGATTGACCCTGAGTAGCGATCAGGTCTGAGAGCCTGTCTGAAAAGTCTACCACAAAGGCGCACAGGACAAAGAAATGAGAGGAAATTGACACAAATTCTTTGTGTCCTTCGTGTCCTTGGTGGTTTTCAGACTGGCTCTGAGTGATCGGTTATTGGTTCTCGATAGGCTGAAAATCGGTCACGATCAGGACCATTTCCAGCCGATCAAAGTCCACCGTGGGCCAGATGGTGGCACTCTGGTATAGCTCATAGTCGTTGCGCTGCACCTCTGTAATCTGTCCGATCAGAATCTGGCGGGGGAAATTTCCCCCCAGGCCAGAGGTAAAGACCGTATCCCCGACGCTGACGGTATCCCCCTGCGGGATGTTGCGCATCACCAGAGAGCCGTCGGCCTGACCCTGAACCAGCCCACTGGCCCGCGTGCTCTGGGTCAGGGCATTGACCGTGCTGCTCACGTCGGTGATCAGCAGCACCCTGGACCAGTGATCGCCGACTTCGATGATCCGCCCCACCAACCCCCGCCCGGTGACCACCGGCATATTGCGGGCGATGCCTGCTTCCCGTCCCACGTCGAGGGTGATATAGCGCTGCAGGTTGCTGGGGTCCCGGCCGATAACCCGGCCCACCACATGGGCTCCCTGGAGGTCAAAGGAGGGACGGGTCTGGGCAAAGTTCAGCAGATCGCCGCACAGGCTGGCTTCGGTTTCGACCTCCTTCAGACGGATATTTTCCAGCAAAAGCCGGGCGTTCTCGGCTTCCAACGCCTGGTTGCGCTGACGCAGATCGCGCAGGTCGTGGATCGTCTGCCTGAGCTGTTGGAACCGGGCGACGACCCGGCTGGCCCCCTCCTGCACCGGCACAGTCACCCGAATCAGCAGCCCTTCGACCGGCAGGAGCAGGCCGGTGCGGTGCAGCACAAAGCCGATCACCGCGAGCAGGATCAGGACAACAGGCAGATATCGTTCCAGGCGCTGGCGGCTCATCGCTCAGGTCCAACCCGGTTCGGCGTCCCCGGCTCCCGGTTTGCCGCCGAACAGTTTACGCTTCACCTGTGCCGCGAAGTGCAGCGGAGAGGTGTCAGGTGAAGCGCATGTCTTCAAGTTGCCACTCCCAGCACCAACACAGGTATATCTATATCCGGCGACTCCGCGATGTTCCAAATCCCAGACAAACTGCTCGAAATATGAGATCCCTGTTGACATCTCTTCCGCAAAAAGTTTGATCGGCACGATCTCAATTCCCACATCTATCACTCCCAACTTGTGAAAGATGGTCATCTTGGCACAGACGTTGTAGACCATAAAAGCATACTTGCCAAATTGAACTTCCACCCCCACACGGTTTTTGAGGAAATCCATCTCGCGGAAAGCCCCTTTTGGTGAACTATTTGGGACAAAGCCGCGTACATAGTAGTAGGTTGGATAATCGCATCGCACCTTGTATTTTTCCCACCCGCGTCGTTCGAACTCTCGTAAAAGCCCTGTTCAATGCTCGTGGACTGTACAGGGTTCTACCAGGCATTGTCTTTTCTCGGCTGGTTTTGGTTCTACATTGTGTGCTGTCAACAGCCGCGATAACCTGTTCTACTTCTCCAAGTTCGGCTGGATATTGAGAGCGGATAACGTCTTCACCGTTGTTGAAAGAGTAGATTCCAGCGATGATCATTTGTATTCACTTTGCTCTTCCAAAAGCCGTGCCTGAGAAGTCTCGCGCCACTCTTCAGGAATTTGAGACACTTTTTCTTTGCCTGTGGGTTGGTAGACCGGTTTTCCTATGGGGCGATAACGAAGCGTGCCATTGAAATAATCTAAAAGACGTTGGCAGGCTATCTCTACATACTCTGATTCTTTCTCGCACCCCATTGCTCGTCTGTTATGCATCACAGCCGCAATCAGGGCCGAACCCACACCCATATAGGGATCAAAAACCCAGTCATTTTCATTTGTGAGGGCAAGCACGCAACGCTCGACTAGCTCGATAGGGAATTGGCACGGGTGAATTGTCTTTTCAGGATGATTGGATTTTACATTAGGAATATCCCACACCAACTCTTCCCAATCTTGAACCACGATTTCCCATACATCAGAGGGATTTTTCCCTAAAGGGTTGCCTGAAGGCTTTCCTTTATGCGGCCCCTTGAAGTGACGTTTGCCAGGGTACTTTGCCGGTACACGAACTGAATCAAGATTGAAGATGTAGCGGTCAGATTTTGTAAACCAGAGGATCGTTTCATAACGACCTGAAAATCGTCTCGAGGCGTGTAATCCATGCCCAAATTTCCAGATAATCCGATTGCGCAACTTCATCCTGAGTTCTTTGAAAATTGGATAATAGAGAATATCGAGAGGATAAACTTCTCCATCTTCAACAAAGTTGCCTACCTGCCAACAAATGCTGCCATCTTCTCGTAGAATCCGATGGAGTTGAGCAATAATCTGAGCCTGTGTTTGCAAATATTGTTCAATTGAGACACGATTCTCATACTCTTTACCTAAGTTATAAGGTGGAGAAGTCACAATGAGGGCGACCGAATTATCCGGGACCTGGGCAAGGAAATCAATAACATCTCCGGAAAAGACAACGATCTCAGCCTCTGGTCTGAAGCTCTTTTCAATAGGCTTTATAGAACGAAACAAGGGCAATGCACCCATACCCCTACCTGCTATTCCAAATGCAAAGTCCTGTCATGAATTGGGGTTGCACATGGCGTCACTCCACTTACATGGAACGTATCAGGCAGGCTAACGCCCTAACTGTAGGGCAACTGCTCGCAGTTGCCCTGCTAGTGGGCAGTGCTGCCCCGTTGCAGGCTGGTCAACACCTTGTGCAGGCGGTCCAGGTCTTCCAGCACTTTGCCCGCCCCACGGGCCACGCAGGTCATGGCATCATCGGCCACATAGACCCGCATCTTGGTTTCCTCCGAGAGTCGTTCGTCCAGGCCCTGCAACAAAGCGCCGCCGCCGGCCAGGACAATCCCCTGTTCCATCAGGTCGGCCACCAGTTCGGGAGGGGTGTCGTCCAGGGCATCGCGCACCGTGTCCACGATAATATTGACCGAGTTGGCCAGGGCCTCGCGGATCTCGACGCTGCTGACTTCGATGGACTCGGGCAGGCCGCTGATCAGATTCCGCCCCTTGAGGGTCATCGTCTGCTCCTGGGGCAGGGGATAGGCCGAGCCGATGGTGATCTTGACCCGCTCGGCCATCCGCTCGCCGATGAGCAGGTTGTATTTCTGCCGGGCATACTGGATAATGTCCTCGTCCATCTCATCGCCGGCCACGCGGATGCTGCGGCTGACGACGATGCCGCCCAGGGCAATGACCGCCACCTCGGTCGTCCCCCCGCCAATGTCCACGATCATACTGCCCAGCGACTCGGTGATGGGCAACCCGGCGCCGATGGCGGCAGCCATCGGTTCCTCGATCAGATAGGCTTCGCGTGCCCCGGCCGACAGGGCTGCGTCGTGGACGGCCCGTTTTTCGACCTCGGTCACGCCGGAGGGGATGCCGACCACCACGCGGGGCCGGGGTACCGGCAGCAGCGCCTGGTCATGGACCTTCTTGATAAAATAGTGCAGCATCCGCTCGGTGACATCAAAATCGCTGATCACCCCGTCGCGCAGGGGGCGGATGGCCACGATGCTGGCCGGGGTGCGCCCCACCATCTCTTTGGCATCCAGGCCGATGGCCAGCACCTTCTTGCTCTTTTTGTCAATGGCGACCACCGAGGGCTCGTTGATGACAATCCCCTTGCCCCGCACATTGACCAGAGTGGTGGCGGTGCCCAGGTCAATGCCGATGTCCAGCGAAAAGAGCCCCAGGATAAAGTTTAACGGACTAAACACAGAACAACCCTCTCCCGTAAGCTACCGCCGGGGCTACAGCCAGGCCGGCGGCGTATAAATTTCATTATATCACAAACGGGCCGAATGACAAGCCCAACAGGACACGGATGATCGAACAGGACTCATTATACCTGAAAAGTCAGCAGGCGGCAAACAGGGGTGAAATCGTGGGGACAACCCAGGTTGTGTCTTTGCGTTCCTGTCCAAATTGGGCTACAATACGCTTTGGTGCGAGGGAGGGCCAGCCGTTCTACCCCGATCCCTCTGGTATCTGACCCCAAAACAGGCGACACATCAGGGAGGAATTCATGAAGACGAGAGATTACAGCCGGCTGCTGGCAACCCTGGAGGAGGCTTATGCTCGCCACGCACCCCGGTCTGGCGCATTGCAGCAGGAGGCGCTCAGGTTCATGGTGGATGGTGGCAGCCATACTCTGCGTCTCATCCGGCCGTTCCCGCCCCGGATCGTTTCCGCTCAGGGGGCCTGGCTCCAGGACGAGGATGGACACCGGCTTCTGGATTTCTGGCAAGGACACCTGGCCAACATCCTGGGGCACAATCCGCCGCTCATCACCTCGGTGCTGGCCAACGCCCTGGCAGGGGGGTTCGGCCTGCAAACCGGCTTTGCCGACCGTTTGCAGGTCGAGGTGGCGGAGATCCTCTGCCGCCAGACCGGCGCCGAGCGGGTGCGCTTTACCACCAGCGGCACCCTGGCGACGATGTATTCGATCATGCTGGCCCGGGCGTTCACCGGCCGCACCTGGGTGCTCAAGGTGGGTGGCGGCTGGCATGGGGCCCAACCCTGGGCACTCAAAGGGATCGAGTTCCACCGCAACGACGGCCAGGGCTTTCAGCAGGTCGAAAGCGCCGGCGTCCCCCTGGCCGTCACCGATAAGGTGATCGTGACCAGCTTCAACGATCCGGAGCAGTTGCGAGACCACTTTCGCCAGTATGGTGATCGGCTGGCCTGTTTCATTCTGGAGCCGTTCCTGGGGGTCGGTGGCTTTGTGCCGGCCAGCCGCGAATACCTGCACACCGCCCGCGAGCTGACGCAGCAATATGGCGTGGTCCTGATCCTCGACGAGGTGATCGCCGGCTTCCGTTTCCGCGCCGGCAACGCCGGGGCGCTATACGGCGTGCAACCCGACCTGGCCACCTTTGGCAAGGTCATCGGCGGCGGGATGCCGGTGGCGGCCGTGGCCGGACGGGCGGAGATCATGAACCTGGTTGGCCGCAGCGGGGGCACCCCGGTCAAATTCTCCGGGGGAACCTACTCGGCTCACCCGGCTTCGATGCTGGCCGCCAAAACGATCCTGAATTATCTGGTGGCTCACGAGGCAGAGGTCTATCCCCGCCTGGCCGACCTGGGCGAGAAGGCCCGCCAGACCCTGGTGTCAGCCTTTGCCGAAGAGGGCATCTATGTCCACTGCTCCGGCCATGACAGCCAGGTGCTGCCCGGCAGTTCCATGTTCATGCTCCACTTTCCCTTTGATGAAAAGATCCCTCTTCGCCAGCCTGAAGACTGGTTCGATCCGACCCGGTGCGACATCGCCCTGAGCCATCGGGTGTTGGAGCTGGCCTTGCTGCTGGAAGGGGTGTTCATGCTCCACAGCCATGGCGGCCTGTCCACGGCCCACACCGAGGAGGATCTCGCCTTCCTGGGCGAAGCCTGCCGCCGGGCAGCGCGACGCATCAAGCCGTACCTGTAGTCAAAGGCCCGACAGGGCAGAATTATTCATCACGGAGGAACAATCTATGTCACAGAAAATTCGAGTCATTCAATACGGGCTTGGTCCCATCGGCAGCGCCGTGGCACGGCACGTCACCGAGCGAGCGGGGTTGGAGCTGGTCGGTGGAGTAGATGTGGACCCGGCCAAAGTTGGCCGGGATGTGGGCCAGGTCATCGGCCTGGGTCGCCCTCTGGGCTTTCCGGTGGTCGAAACGCTGGCTCAGGCCCTGGCGCGGACGGAGGCCGAGGCCGTCATCCACACCACCAGTTCCTACTTTGACCTGTTCAAGGCCCAGATCATCGAGATCCTGGAAGCCGGGTTGGATGTCGTTTCGACGGCGGAGGAGCTGTCGTTCCCCTGGCTGGCCCATCCTCAGGAGGCGGCTGAGATTGACACCGTCGCCCGGCGTGTCGGCAAGAGTGTGCTGGGCACCGGCGTCAATCCGGGCTTTATCATGGACACCCTCCCCCTCTTTCTGACAGGCATCTGCCAGCGGGTGGACCGCGTGGAGGTGACGCGGGTGATCAACGCTTCAACCCGGCGCGGGCCGTTCCAGGCCAAGATCGGTTCGGGCCTGACGGTGCAGGAGTTCCAGGCCAGGATGGCCACCGGGCGCATGGGCCATGTCGGGCTGCCGGAATCGGTGGGCATGGTCTTTCACACCCTGGGGAGGAGGTTGACCCACTATGAATCATCCGTGGAGCCGGTGGTAGCCGACCGGCTGGTGCAGACCGACTATTTTACGGTGCAGCCGGGCCAGGTGATGGGCCTCAAGCAGGTGGCGCGGGGTTACAGTGAGGAAGGGGAGTTTATGACCCTGACCTTCCTGGCTGCCCTGGAAGCGGGGGAGGATGGCGACACGGTCCGGATCACAGGCAGGCCGGACCTGGAGGTCAAACTCAAGGGCACCAACGGCGACCTGGCCACGGTGGCCATCGCCGTCAACGCCGTGCGCCGCGTGGTGGAGGCTGCGCCGGGGTTGGTGACGATGCGTGACCTGCCGATTGTCACCCTCTGGTAGCGGCCAACCGTCACCCTCCCGCAGGCTTAGAAATCGGTTTATCAGCCTGCGGGAGGGTCTGGTCCGATTATTCCGGGGGCGATCTTTTACCCCCCCAGATATGCCTTCTTCACTTCCGGGTTCTCCAGCAGCTCCGCCGAACTGCCGGCCAGCACCAGATTGCCGCTTTCCAGCACATAGCCCCGCTGGGCGAATTTGAGCGCCATGCGGGCGTTTTGCTCCACCAGCAGGATGGTCGTGCCCTCCCGATTGATCTCCTTCAGGGCGTCAAAGACACTCTTCATCAGCAGCGGGGCCAGGCCCATAGAGGGTTCGTCCAGAAGCATCATCTTGCGGGCACTCATCAGCGCCCGGCCCACGGCCAACATCTGCTGCTCGCCGCCGCTCAGGGTGCCGGCCTTCTGTCCGATCCGCTCTTTGAGCCGGGGAAAGATGGCAAACACTCGGTCCAGATCCCGCTCGATCCCTGGCCCATCCCGGCGGGCAAAGCAGGCCAGCCTGAGATTTTCCATGACCGTCAGGTTGGCGAACAGGCGGCGGCCCTCCGGCACATGGGAGATGCCCAGTTCGCTGACCACCCTGTCGGCCGGATATTTGAGCAGGTCCAGGCCCTGGTAGATCAGGCGGGAACCGGGTCCGGCCGGAACCAGCCGCGAGATGGCGCGCAGAGTGGTGCTCTTGCCCGCGCCGTTGGCGCCGATGATGCACACAATCTCCCCTTCCGCCACGTCGAAACTGATGCCGTGGAGGGCTTTGATCTGACCGTAGGAAACCGTCAGGTTTTGCACCGAGAGCAGCATCAGGCCTCCACCTCCTCGCCCAGATAGGCATCAATCACTTTGGGGTTGTTGCGGATCTCCTCCGGTGTGCCCTCGGCAATCACCTCGCCGAACACCAGGGTCTGGATCTTCTGGCACAGGTCCATGACCACCTTCATGCGGTGCTCGATGAGAAAGATGGCCAGCCCCAGTTCATCATGCACCTGGCGGATGATGTTCATCATATCGAGCAGCTCTTCTGGATTCATGCCGGCGGTCGGCTCATCCAGGAAGAGGATCTTGGGTTCGACAGCCAGTGCCCTGGCCATTTCCACCCGGCGTTGGGCTCCATAGGGCAGGTTGGTCACGATCTGGTCGGCCAGATGGCGGATCCCCACCAACTCCAGGAGTTCGTAGGCCTTCCTCTCGATTTCGGCCTCCTCCCGATGGCGCTGGGGTGTGCCAAAGAAAGCACCGATCAGCCCATACCTGATCCTGGAATAGTGGGCCAGCTTCACATGGTCCAGGACGGTCATGTGCCGCCACAGCCGCAGGTTCTGAAAGGTCCGGCCGATGCCCTGGGAAGCGATCTTGTAGGGCGGCAGGCCGGTGATCTCGTGGCCGTTCAGAAAGATGTGGCCCTCCGTCGGCTTGTAGCGGCCGGTGATCAGGTTAAAGATGGTCGTCTTGCCCGCGCCGTTGGGCCCGATCAGCCCCTGAATCTGGCCCGGTTCGATGGTCAGATTGTAGTTGTAGACCGCCCGCAGCCCACCAAACCAGTGGGTCATCTGTTCGACACGAAGCAATGACATATCGCCCTCCTCCCTACCGCTTCTCCTTCGGCTCCAGGAGCGTTTTGATGTCAAAATCTTTGAAAGCGATCAGGCCGGTGGGGCGGAAGACCATCACCAGAATCAGCAACACCGGGATAATGATCCACTTGAAATCCTGGAGAGGCCGGAGCGACTCGCTGAGCAGGTTATATGTCGTCGCACCGACGACCGAGCCGACCACCGAGTTCAGTCCCCCAAAATAGACCATGGCCAGCACTTCGGCCAGCTTCTTGAGGTCGAAGGTGCCGGGGTTGACGTAACGGGTGACATGGGCCAGCAATCCGCCCCCCACCCCGGCCCAAAAGGCAGCGAACAGAAAGGCGACCATTTTGGTCTGCCGGGTATTGACGGTCATGGCATCGGCAGCCAGTTCGCCATCGCGCACCGCGTTCATCGCCTTGCCCAACGTGGAGCGCACAAAGTTGTTGATGATCCAGATACAGGCCACGGTGCACAGAAACACGACGGGCAGAGTGGCCCAGTCGGGTTGATTGCCCAGGCCCCGCGCTCCACCGACCACTTCCAGGTTCTCAAACAGGCTCTTGATGATGAACATAAAGGCCAGGGAGATGACGGCCAGATAGTCGCCCCGCGTGCGGAAGGAGGGGATGGCGACCAGCAGGGCGCTCAGGGCTGCCACAAGCCCGCCCAGGATCAGCGCGATGGGAAAGGCGAACGGCCCCAGAGCGGGAGGCAGCAAGGGGGGGCCGAACCGGTTGTCCTGGACAAACAAAACCACCGTAAAGACCGAGGCGGTATAGGCCCCCAGGGCCATAAAGCCTGGATGAGAACAGGAAAACTCGCCCATGTAGCCGTTGACGACATTCAGGCTCAGGGTCACCATGATGGCGATCAGGGTGTAGCGCAGCACGTCGTAGCGGTAGAGGCTGACCCCTGACCAGAGGTGCAGGATGGCGTAGAGCAGGGCCAGGTGGATGACCACCGAGACCCCTAACGGAAACCTGAGCAGCCTGGCGGCCACCCGGTTGGCCAGGGGGGCGGTCAACCAGGCCACCAGGCAGACGGGCAAGAGATAGATGAGCAACACATAGGCGATGGCGCTGGGGATGAGGGCCGGATTCTCCAACATCAGGGTGAGGCCAAACAGGGCCGGGATCTTGGACATGCCCAACCCCTGAGCCAGCGGAGCGCCGACCAACAGCTCCACCACCACCGCCAGCAGGGCACCGAGGAGCCAGCCCAGAAGAGGAGCCTGAGCCAGCGCACCCCGCAGCCTGCTCCACCACAGCTTCAGTGTATTTCTCACTCCCACGTGACCCCCTTGTTGTGATGAAATCGGCCTGTGTCACCCGGCTGGCTATAGCCGCAGTTGGGCGCTGTAAGGCTCGCCAAAAAACCCGTGAGGCCGAAAGGTGAGGATCAACAGCACGATCGAAAACGCGATCAGGTCGCGCAGCGTCGAGGGGAGGAACGCCGCGACAAAGATCTCGATAAAACCAAGCAGAAAGCCGGCCAGTCCCACCCCCAACACCGAGCCCCGGCCTCCCAGGATGGCGGCCACAAACGACTTCCAACCAAAGCGCACCCCCATATAGGGGTCGAGGACGATATAGGCCAGGCCGTAGGAGATGCCGCCGGCGGCGGCCAGGGCCGAACCGAGGCCAAAGGTCAGCAGGGCGATGGTATTGATCGGGACCCCCATCAACGGCACGACCACATAATCGTAGGCCATAGCCCGCATGGCCATCCCCCACCGGCTGCGGCGCACAAAAAGGTGCAGGATGAGCATGAGCAAGATGGACACAAGCACGATCCCGATCGTCTTGGGGGTAATGCTCGCCCCGGCAAGCTGAAAGGGTTGGGCCCCGATCGAGATCAGGTCATCGGAGAACTTGCGCCGCTGAGCCCCCAGCAGGATCAGATTGCCCGTCTCCAGGATGATGCCGATCATCAGGCCGGTGATGGCCGCCGAGGCGCGGGGCGCCTCCCGCAGCGGACGGTAGCCGATCCGCTCCACAGCCATCCCCACAAAGGAGTTAAAAAACATGGCGATGAGAAGGGTCAACACCAGAACCAGGCCCAACATGACGCCCGAAGGTAAGGCGATCACGCCCATCGTCCCCAAGGCCAACAGGCCGGTGGAGATGAAGAAAGAGAGATAAGCGCCTACCATAAAAACATCGCCGTGGGCAAAGTTAAAAAGCATCAACACCCCATAGACCATCGAATAGCCCACCGCGATCAACGCATAGACGCTGCCCAATTGCAGGGCATTGACCACCTGCTGCAGGAAGAAGGCCATTGTCTTTGCTCCTCCTATCCTACGGGGGCGGGTCAGGGCCTGGAACCCCGACCCGCCCCCTGGCCATGGGTCTGGCAGAGCCTCGTCCTGCTATGGACAGGCCTGCTTATAGAACTCGAACTCGCCCGAGTCGCTGATCTTGACAATGACGGCACACTTGATCGGATCCCCCTCCTCGGTGAAGGTCATCTTGCCGGTGATCCC
Organism: Anaerolineae bacterium; assembly: GCA_034434895.1. Lineage (GTDB taxonomy): Bacteria > Chloroflexota > Anaerolineae > JAAYZQ01 > JAAYZQ01 > DAOTXL01. The sequence continues at coordinate 3,700 of DAOTYI010000130.1, read as the reverse complement.
GTCAAAGTCCTTGATCCTGGCCAGCGCGTCGCGCACGCACTTGCGGTCGGCCTTGATATCGCCGGTGATCTTGCCGCAGTCCTGGATGGCCTTCTGGGCGATGCGCATCGTGTCCCAGGTCAGAGCGCCCACATCGTCGGGCACATAGCCATATTTGGCCTTGTAACGGTCAATGAACTCCTTGGTCGCCCCCGTGGCCCCGGCAGCGGCATAGTGGGTGCTGAAGAACAGGCCCTTGCAGTCATCGCCGCACAGGTTCATCAGCTCTGCCGAACCCCAGCTATCGCTGCCGACGATCGGCTTGTCCCACCCCAGTTGATGGGCCTGCTTGACGATCAGCGCCACCTCGTTGTAATACTGCGGCGTAAAGAGGAACTCGGCGCCCGAGTTCTTGATCTTGGTCAACTGGGCGCTGAAATCCACATCACCGGTGCTAAAGCTCTCGTAGGCCACCACCGAGCCGGCTCCATGCAACTTTTCCCACGCCTGCTTAAAGAACTCGGCCAGGCCCTTGGGATAGTCACTGCCGATGTCGTACAGCACACCGGCCTTGGTGAAGCCAAACTCCTGAGTGACAAAGTTGGCCACCACCGGCCCCTGGAATGGATCCAGGAAGCAGGCGCGGAAGATCCAGGGGCGGTTCAGGGTGGTGTTGGGGTTGGTGGACCAGGGGCTGATCATGGGGGTCTCCAGCTCGTTGGCTTTGCCGCCGGCCGGCACCGCCTGCTTGGAAGCCTGGGGGCCGATCATGATCAACACTTCATCCTGGGTGATCAGTTTGGTGGCAGCGGCCACAGCCGATTCGGCCTTGGACTCGTTGTCCTCGATGACCAGTTCGACCTTGTACTTTTTGCCACCCACCTCCAGCTCACCGCCGATATCCTCCAGCCACATCTCAGCCGCATACTTGGTGCCCTCACCCACCTTGGGGATATCGCCGGTGAGAGGGGCATTGACGCCGATCTTGATGGTTTTGGCTGCGGCCGGGCCGCAGGCCCCGACGAGGAACGCCCCGATCACCAGCAGGGCAATGAACCTGAACAGATCGCTGCGCCTCATGGTTTCTCTCTCCTTCCTTGCCTGGAATAGATGGGCCATCTGACCGCCCGTGTCTCTTGTACCCGGCCTGGCCGGGTTGTGGAGCCGTGCGGGCTCAAAAGCGATCCATTTCTACCTGGCCTCACCTCCTTTCCCCTCTGCAACCCAGACCGTCGCCCGACGGCAGCCCCCAGGCTGTTGATAACAGCCGACCGCCCGGAGGGCGCCGGAACGCCGGCCTGGCAGGAATGAGAACAATTGACCGACGCTTCATCCCGCAAGACCGGACGGAAACGTCCTGTATCCCTAGTATAGCACAAAATGGCTCCCGGCGCAAAATTCCTGCACCGGCCTTTTGGGGTCACTGACCAGGGGTGGTTCATTTTGAACTATCAAGCCTGGCGGCCCATTTGCCACGAGGGGCAGACCGTGGTATAATTTTCAGGCTATCGCTCGACAGGAAGCGATGAGATCAACACCCCGGTTTGGAGGGAATGGTGGAAGGGTTCTTGCCGTATATCCAGATCGTTCAGATCATTATCTCGCTGGCACTGATCGCCGTGATCCTGGTGCAGGCCAAAGGTGAAGGGGGATTGGGGGGCATCTTTGGGGGCGAAGGAGCAGGGGTGTATCGCACCCGTCGCGGTGTAGAAAAGGTGCTGTTCAACGTGACCATCGGCCTGGCCGTGGTCTTTTTCCTCATCTCGGTCGTCAGCGTCCTCGTCGCCTGACGGAACCGGGTGACAGGCGCCCACCTCACACCCCGAAGAGGGAGCTGTGGCCCGTCACGTCGTGTGGCAGACCATCCTGGCCTTGCTGGGCATCGTCCTGGTCTTTATCATCCTCACGCAACTGGTCCCCGAGGTCATCATCGAGGAGATCCCGGCTCCCGGCGGCACCTACATTGAAGGGATCCTCGGCTATTCAAAGGCGATCAACCCGATCCTGGCCCCCAGCCTGGTCCGGGCCAACCCGGTGGATCAGGACCTGTGCGCCCTGGTCTTTGACGGCCTGACCACGTTGGACGAAACGGGGCAGGTCACGACCTCGCTGGCCGTGGACTGGGATGTTTCGGAGGACGGCAAGGTCTATCTGTTTTCCTTGCGGCCGGGAGTGACCTGGCAGGATGGTGTTCCGTTTACCGCCTACGATGTCCTGTTCACGGTCCAGGCCATGCAAGACCCCAACTACCAGGGGGATGCGGGCCTGCATGAGCTGTGGCGCACCGTGACGGCGGAACGGGTGGACGATTATACCGTCCGCTTTACTCTGGCGGAGCCTTTTCCCTCCTTCCTCCAATACACCACCATCGGCCTGCTGCCTGCTCACCTGCTCAGCAATGTGCCTGCCGCCGACCTGCCGAGACACGACTTTTCGAAGCAGCAGCCGGTGGGGACCGGGATGTTCAGGGTTGAAACCGTTTTGCCCGACCGGGTGGTGCTGGTCGCCAATCCCAACTACTGGGGACCCAGGCCCTACCTGGAACGGTTGGAGTTCCGGTTTTTTGACAACAAAGAGGACCTGCTGCTGGCCTACGAACGGGGGGAGATCCAGGGCTTCCACCCCGACCGTTCTCAGCCTCTCGTGGACCTGACCCGCTTCCCCGATCTGCAACTCTACTCGGCTCAGTCGGCGGGCTATGGCCTGGTCTACCTGAACCTGACCCGTGAAACAGTCCCCTTTTTCAAAGTCAAGGAGGTCCGCCAGGCCCTGCTTTACGCCCTCGACCGCCCGGCGTTGATTGACCGGGTGCTCGCCGGGCAGGGGCTGGTCGCCGATAGCCCCATCCTGCCGATCACCTGGGCTTATGACCCTTCGGTGCGGCGTTATCTCTACGATCCAGAACGGGCGATCGGATTGCTGGATGCCAGCGGCTGGCAGGACTCCGATGCCGACCGCATCCGCGACCGGGAGGGGGTGTCGCTGCGTTTCAGCCTGCTGACCGGCGACGATCCGCTCATGGTCCAGATGGCCGAAGAGATCGCCCGGCAGTGGCTGGCAGTGGGGGTAGAGGCCCAGGTGCGTCCGGTCGGCAGCAGCCGGCTGCCCGACCTGATCCGGCGACGCGATTTTGACGCCGTGCTGATCGAGATCGGCCTGGCGGCCGACCCCGATCCCTATCCCCTGTGGCACTCCACCCAGGCGGGCGAATCAGGTCAAAACTTTTCCGGGTGGGCCAACGAACAGGCCGACCTGGTGATGGAGGAAGGCCGCTCCACCCCCGATCCCAGACAGCGCACCGCGCTATACCATTCGTTCCAGCAGATCTTTGCCGAAGAGGTCCCCTCCCTGCTGCTGTACTATCCGATCTACACCTATGCTGTGGATGCCCAGGTACGGCAGGTGCAGCTCCCCCCTCTGCTGCGTACCAGCGACCGCTTTCGGAATATCCGGGATTGGTATATCGAGACCAGCGAAGTTGTGATCAGAGAGACAGCCGGGTTTGACAAAACGCCATAGTGGTGGTAGAATAACAATGCGTGCCGAAGTGGCGGAACTGGCAGACGCGCTGCGTTCAGGGCGCAGTGGGCGTACGCCCATGTGGGTTCAACTCCCACCTTCGGCACCAGAGGGTGCCAGGCACGTAAGAGGTGCCTGGCGCTTTTTATCGGAGGCGTAACTACCTCGACAATGTTAGATTTGACCTTACCCCTGTCTCTTA
>DAOTYI010000129.1:0-9568 GCA_034434895.1 Anaerolineae bacterium | reverse complement strand
GTGACCTGGCGGCCCCCCACTGTAGGGCAACTGCTCGCAGTTGCCCTACAAACGCACCAGCCTTGCGCCCCCCACTGGCGTTCTGCTTCGAACACCCTGTCCTCTGTGTCATCCGCCTCAGCAGCCGTTTTACGCCATGCGCAACTCTCCTCCTTCTCCGAATTTTGGCCTTTTTCAGAGCGGGGCGGGAAAATCTCCAAAACCCGCCTCCGGCGAGGCCAAAGAAAATTTTTCATTGCGGAGGCTTCGCCTCCGCAATGAAAAATAATCTTCTTCTGGGGGCCGCGGGAGCTGTCAGGGACCCATGCAGGGCGCCACGGGCAAAAAGCCAAAGTTGAGAGAAGGGGGCCGGGGGGATGAGGAGAGGTCGGGGCATGCCCCATTTTGCCTGTTGGCGCCAGGTGGAGTATAATGAGCCTGTCATCAGGGGTGTGTGAGCCAGGATGGAACCGGGTCCTGACCTGGAATTGCAGATCGCCGTCGCCAAGATCAGCAAATATGCTGTCAGCGAGAGCGGCGACACGGTGGAATTGATCGAGCGGCCGCTTGGCGGGCTGTCGTTGGTGCTGGCCGATGGTCAGCGCAGCGGCAAGTCGGCCAAAGCCATCAGCAACATCGTGGCCCGCAAGGCGGTGTCGCTCCTGGCCGATGGGGTGCGGGACGGGGCGGCTGCCCGCGCTGCCCATGACTATCTGCGCACCCTGCGCGGCGGCCAGGTATCGGCCACGTTGACCATCGTCTCGGTGGACCTGGGGACGCGGACGGTGGTCGTCTCGCGCAACAGCCATTGCCCGGCCGTGGTGGTTCGTGGGGCAGAGGGGGAATTGCGCCTGCTGGACGAGCCCAGCCAGGCCATCGGCATCCATGCCCGTACCCGCCCCGTCATCGCCGAATTGCCCATCGAACCCAACCTGTACGTTGTCATCTTTAGCGACGGGGTGCTATCGGCGGGGGAGCGGTATGGCGAACGACTGGACGTGCCGGCCTTTGTGCGCCAGCAGATTGTTGCCTGCACGGGGGAGGGGTGTGCCCGTGCCCTGGCCGATGCCCTGCTGGCCCGCGCGCTGGAACTGGAACGGGGACGCCCCGGCGATGATGTGAGCGTGGCCGTCTTTTCCATCATCCCCCGGCAGCAGCCTGACGACATTCGCCGCCTGACAGCGCGTTTCCCGATCTGAAGGAGCAGCCATGGAACCCAGACGCTACTCCTGGAAGCGTTACCTGATGGCCAACTGGCGCGATGTGCGCGTCCTGTTGCGCCAGTTCCGCACCCCCTTGTTGCTGTTCCTGCTCAGCATCCTGCTGGGGGGCCTGGCCTTTGATCTGCTCTACACCCACTCTCAAGTTCAGGATCTGACCTTCTCCGAGTCGGCGTACGCCGTCTTTGCCATGATCTTTTTCGAGCAGACGATCCCGTTCCCCCAGCAGTGGTATTTGCAGGCTTTCTTTTTCGTGATGCCGGTCGTCGGCCTGGGGTTGATCGCCCAGGGGGTCATCAATTTCGGCGTTATGCTGTTCAACAAGACAGCCAGGGAGGATGAGTGGCAGGTGGCTATCGCATCCACATGTAAAGACCATATCGTCATCGCCGGCATCGGCCGGCTGGGTTTTCGCATTGTCCAGCAGTTGATCGGTTTTGGCGAAGAGGTGGTGGGCATCGAGATCAACCCGGAGACCGAGTTTGTGCAACGGGTGATGCAATTGCAGGTGCCGGTCATCGCCGGCGATGCCACCCGTCCCGATGTGCTGCGGCAGGCCGGTGTGGAACGGGCCTGCACCATCGTGACCTGCACAGAAAACGACCTGACGAACCTGGAAATCGCCCTGGTCGCCCGTGAAATCAAACCGGACATCCACGTCGTGCTGCGCATGTTTGATGACGACATGGCTCCCAAGGTTGCCCGTGGCTTCAACATCCCCACCGCCTTCAGCACCTCGGCCCTGTCGGCGCCGGCCTTTGCAGCCGCGGCAACCCGGGCCGATATCACCCATGCCTTTTACGTGGACGGCCAGCTGCTCAATGTCAGCGAGCTGACGGTCAACGCCGGGTCAGCATTGGTAGGCCAGCGGATCGGGGAGCTGGAACAGCGCCTGGACCTGTCGGTGGTTCTGCACCGTCGGGACGGGCAGGTGGACCTGCACCCCAGGCCAGAGATCACGTTGCAGGGCGGGGATCGCATCTGTGTGTTTGCCACGCTGGACGTGCTGAATCGCCTGGGACGACTGAACCGCCCTCCCGCCTGACTCCCTCTCCCGCCATCCGTCCCTGGCCTCTCACAGGGTAAGGGGATGCGCATCAAGGTCGTCGGGCCGTGTGCTTCAGGCAAGAGCGAGCTGGCCGCCCGGCTGCGGGCGCTGGGGTATGATGCCTGCTCCGCCGCCCAGGATCACTCCTTCGTGCCTGACATGTGGCAGCGGATCAACCCCCCAGACCTGCTCATTTATCTGGATGTGACCCTGGAGACCGCCCATCAACGCGGGCGCGTCGGCAGTGGTTGGGATCAGAGCTATCTGGACGACCAGCACGAGCGGCTACGCCATGCCCGCGCTCACTGCGACCTGTACCTGCCCACCGACGGCCTGACGGAGGAGGAGGTGCTGGCCAAAACGTTGTGCTTTCTGCGTCGAATCGCCCCTGCTGCCGGTCCCCCATCCCCGCCGCAGGGTCCACCCACGATGGAGGAGGGATGAGGAGGAAGGGCTGAGGCAGGAAATGATGAGCCCCAGGACAGAGCATCATCTGAGGGGCATTGCCGTCACCTTGCTGTCCACCCTCTTTGCCGGCCTGGCCCCGATCCTCGGCAAGCTGGCCTACCAGGCCGGTGTGGACCCCTCTACGCTGGTGGCCCTGCGCACAGCAGTGGCTGCCGGCCTGTTGTGGCTGTTCTATCTTCTGTTCTGGCGGCGGTATATCGAGATCGGCTGGCACGACCTGGCCGGTTGCGTGGGGATGGGTGTGGCCAACGGTGTGGGATCGCTGCTCTACTATACCGGCCTGTCGCGGGTAGACGCCTCGCTGGCCCACCTGCTCTACTCGATGTATCCCTTCTGGGTGTTCATCTTTCTGTCAGCAGCGGGGCATCCGGTCTCACGGCTGGCGGTCCTGCGCCTGGGATTGGCGCTGTTGAGCGTGCTCCTGCTCACCTGGCAGCAGACCGGATTGGTGGAACCGTTGGGGGTAACGTTGATGATCGGCGCCGGGGCGTTGTATGGCTGGCACCTGGTGCTGGGTCAATGGACGCTGGCCGACGTCCACCCCCGCACCGTGACGCTCTATGTGCTGACCACCATGGCCGTTGTAGTCGGGGCAGCCCGCCTGATCCAGGGTCGCCCTCTGGCCCCAATCTCGCCCCAGGGCTGGACGGCCATCCTGCTCCTGGCGCTTCTGCCCACGGCGCTGGCGCGGCTGCTGGTCTTTTGGGGGCTGCGGCAGTTAGGGGGGGTGCAAACCTCGCTGTTGGGCATCGCTGAGGTATTGGTAGCCCTGACCTTCGCCTTTGCCCTGCTGGGCGAGCGGTTCAGCGCCCAACAATGGCTGGGCGCGGCCACATTCGTCATCAGCGTGCTGCTCATCGGGCGCGATACCGGCCTGCAGATCGCCGATGAGGAGAGCTGGTGGCGCAGCCTCTTCCCTGAGAGCTAGTCTGAAAAGCGTACCACAAAGACACAAAGGCCACAAAGGAACACGAAGGAAACGAATAAAAGACCGACGGTTGTAGATGCCCGGCACCCTGATCGTGTATGTTTTATGTCTTTAACGTCGTCAGGATCTCCTCCAACAGGTCATCGTCCAGGAAGGAGCCTTTTTGCAGCAGCGCCTCGATCTGACCGCTCAGGCGGCGGCGCTCGCCGGCGGTGAGGGTCTTGGCGGTGATGACGATAATGCGCGTGTCGGCCAGAGTTTCATCCTTCTTGATCGCCTCCAGCACCTCAAAGCCGTCCACGTCCGGCATCATCAGGTCCAGCAACACCAGGTCAGGGCGCTGCTCCCGAATGATGTCAATCCCCTCACATCCCCCTGTAGCCTCAAAGATCTGATAGTTGCCCCGGGCCTGGAGCACGCGGCGCAGTAATCGCCGGGCGTCAGGGTCGTCCTCGACGATGGCCACGCTCTGTACCCGGGTGTCCAGCTTGTCCAGCGAGGTGAGCAGCCCCTCCTCGGTGCCCTCGATCCGCCCGGCCTGGGAAACATCCAGGCTCCGCTCCCAGGCATCGCCCAGCAGGAACTTTTCCACGGGGAAGGTGTGGCCGGAGCAGTTGACCACCACTACATCGTCCGGCCGGATGGTGCCGTTGCTGACCAGTTTGAACAGGCCGGCGAAGGCCAGGCCGGCGGCCGGTTCCATGGACAGGCCATCCATCTTGGCCATGACGTGCATGGCCCGGAATGCCTCCTCGTCACCGACTGCTTCAAAGACGCCCCCATATTCGGCGATCACCCGGCGCAGATAGGTATAGGCCAGGCCCGGGTAGCCGGTCGCAACGGTAGTAATGACCGTCTGAGGGTTCACCACCGGCTCGGCCACCTCCAGGCCCTTGCGGAAGGAATGGACCATCGGCGCACAGCCGGCAGCCTGGATGCAGGCCAGTTTGGGCAGGCGGTCCACCAGGCCCATGTCGTACAGTTCCTTGAAGCCCTTCCACACCCCTACCGGCCCCAGGCCACCGCTTACAGCCTGCACGTACCAGTCGGGCGCTCTGAATTTCGGATATGGGAGATTGGATATTAGATGTTGGGGCGAATATCCCAGATCGAAGATCTGCCCCAGTTGCTCGGCGATCTCAAAGGCCACCGTTTTCATACTCTCTTTGGCGGCAAAGCTCTTGATCCCCTGGTCCAGGTGCAGCCCTTTGCGCCGGGCAAAGTCGGCAGCCACCTTCTTGGTCTGGTCGTAGGTGCCGGTGACCTTGATCACTTCCGAGCCATACAGGGCTACCTCGCGCATCTTGTCGGCCGGGACGCTGCTGGTGAGAAAGGTCCACAGTTTGATGCCGGCCAGGGCCGAATAGGCCGAATAGGAGATGGCCACATTGCCTGTCGAAGCCACCACCGCCTCGGTGATCCCCTGTTCCTTCATCACCGAGATAGCCAGCGCCGCCTGCCGGTCTTTGAACGAGCCGGTCGGCCCCTGGCGCTCATCTTTGATCAAGATGTAGGGCCGGCCGAGCATCATCCCCAGGTTGACGGCGTGCAACAATGGGGTGCCCCCCTCACCCAAGGTCAGAATATTGGCCGGATCCTGGAGGGGGAGCAGTTCCCAGTAGCGCCACATGCTGAACGGCCGCCTGGCCAGCAGGTCAGGCAACCGCTCGCGGAGCGCCTCATAGTCGTATCGCGCATCCAGCCACTCGCTACCGCACACCGGGCAGGCCAGCAACGGCCGCCTCAGCGGTTCACGGTAGCGGCAGGCCGGGCATTCGGTCCAGATCGGTTTATTCTGTGTCATACCTCCTGCCTCATGGGTCACGTGTAACTACAGGCGATTGAAATCGCCCTCCCTGGGCACTTGGCCAGGTGTCGGCCTCCGCCGACACTTTTCAGGTGTGCATCACCAGAAAGGTCGGCGCAGGCCGACCACCGGCCACAGGCCCCAACGGGTGACTTTCAGTCACCGCCTACTCGCGGGCAACCCTTCTCAGCACCTCCAACAGATCGTCACGGGTGACCGGTTTCTGCAGGCAGGCTGCCGCCCCCAGGCTCAAGCCCTGCTCCAGGCCCTCCACGATACTGCACAGGATGACCGGGATGTCCCGGGTGAGCGGGTCCTCCTTCAGGGAGCGCAACACCTGCCAGCCATCCGGGCTGGGCATCACCACATCCAGGGTAATGGCGTTGAGCCGCGAGCCCAGCCGCCGGGCCGTTTCCAGAGCCAGGCGCGATTGTGTCACCCCGACCACCTGGTAGCCGTCATGTTCAAGGTAGCGCTTCAGCAGAGTGATCACCCCGGCATCATCATCTATGGCCAGGACCACCTTCTTGCCGGGGTCCAGATGGACCTCCTGAGCCTCCCCCTCCTGCCTGAGCTGCGAGCGGTAGACGGGCAGAGTAAAGGAAAAGGTCGAACCCTTGCCCGGCTCGCTCTGCAGCCAGATCTTGCCGCCATGCATCTCCACAAAACTCCGGCTGATGGCCAGGCCCAGACCGGTACCGCCGGCGCGTCGCGTGGTTGAAGCATCCACCTGTTGGAAGGGGATGAACAGCCGTTTCTGCGCCTCGGGGTCAATGCCGATGCCGGTGTCGGTGACATGGATGGTCACAAATTCGGGGTCGGCTTCGGCCCTCAGCTCAATGTAGCCCCGTTCGGTGAACTTTTCGGCGTTAGACAGCAGGTTGAGCAGCACCTGACGCACGCGCTGGGCATCGGCCCACACCGTCGGCAGCTCCTCCGGCACCTCAACCCGCAATTCGATGGGTCGGTCCTTGATCAGCGCCCTGGCGACCGACAGCACGCTGTCTATAATCGGGTGTAAGGCGACCTCCTCGAAGGTGAGGTCCATCTTGCCGGCCTCGATCTTGGACATGTCGAGGATGCTGTTGATCAGGCCCAACAGGTGCTGCCCGCTGTTGTAGATAGAGTTCAGGTCCGCCTCCTGAAGCTCGGTCAGCGGTCCGTCAATGCCCTTGAGCATCACCCGCGAGAAGCCGATGATCGAGTTGAGCGGGGTCCGCAACTCGTGGGACATGTTGGCCAGGAACTGGGTCTTGAGCCGGTCTACTTCACGCAACTGTTCGGCGGTCTGCACCAGGCGCTCGAAGGCGCGGGCGTTTTCGATGGCAATCGAAGCCTGAGCCGCAATAGTCGCCAGCAGTTCCACATCCTGGTCGGTGTAGAGGTTGGGCTCACGCCCCTGGACCGAAAGCACACCGATCACCTGGCCGCGGACGGTTAAGGGCACACCCAGGAACGAGCGGCTCGGATGCTCGCTGATGGGGATGGCCCGAAAAGGGGCATCGGCCGGCAGGTGGTGCAGGTCCGGCACATGGAGCGGCTGGCCGGTCTGGATGATATAGCCGGTGATGCCCGGATTATGGTGGATGTCCAGCGGCTCAACCTGGCGTAGGCCATCCACCCCGGTCAGCAGGGGGAACTCGATCAAACCGGTGTTCTCGTCGTACAGGGCCACGTAAAAGGTATCGGCGGTCAGGATCTGGCGGCATTGCTCGTACAAGGTCTGGAGCACCTGCTCCAATTCCAGGCCGGAGGCAAGGCTCAGGCCGATGCGGTTGAGGGTGGCCAGTTGCTCGGCGCGGCGGCTGGTTTCCTCGAACAGGCGGGCGTTTTCCAGGGCCAGGGCCACCTGGTCGCTGATGGTCTGCACCAGGGCGATCTCATCATCGGTCCACAGACGACGTCTGTCGGTTTCTTGCAGGTCCAGAACACCGATTGTCTGGTCGCGCAGTTTGATGGGCGCGGCCAGGGCCGCCTGCACCGTCGGGCTTCCGCGCCCATTCCCTCCCCGGCCTGAGCCGAGGGAGGGGGTGGGTTCGGGAAAGACCACCGGTTTGTCCTCGGCCAGCGCCCGGAGCGCCTCAGGCGGCCAGGGTTCGGCCAGGGGAGGAACCCCGCTCCGCCGGTATTCGTAGGCCAGTTCACGTCGCTCCTGGACCACCCGGCTCCATTCCTGCCGCACATAGCGGCGTTGCACGGCCTGGATCTCGGCCAGCGCCTTCTGGCTTTGCTCGAAGAGCCGGGCGTTCTGGATGGCGATGGCCACCTGGTCGGCCAGGATGCTCAACAGAGCCATATCCTCATCGTCGTAGGCAGCCGGCTCAGAGCTCTGCACATCCAGCACGCCGATGACCTGACCGCCCACCTTCAGCGGCAGGGCCATCTCGGAGCGGGTATGAGGCAGGTCGGGGTTGTCAAAGTACACCGCATCGGCCCCCACGTCCAGAGCGATGCGCGGCCGGCCAGTGGCGGCCACATAGCCGACAATGCCCATCTCGCCTACCTTCAGCCGGTGGCCGCGGGCCAGCATCCGCTGGCCGCCCTCACTGCTGGCCGCCTGGAGCACGGCATACTCGCCCATCTCGTCTACCAGAAAGATGCCGGTGTGATACCAGCCGAATCGGTCGGAGATGAGGTGCACAATCTGCGGCAGCAACTGCTCCAGGTCTCGGACCGAAGCAATCGCCCGGGCCACCTCGGCGTTGGTCTGAAGCTGGATCGTGCGGCGTTCCATACGCCGCGTGGCTTCAGCCAGTTCGTGGGTGCGCTCCTCGACCCTGTCCTCCAGCTCTCGTCCCCAGCGCTCCAGTTCAGCGTAGGAGGCTTTCAGGCTGGCAGCCATGTCATTGAAAGCCATAGCCAGGTCCTGGAACTCGTCGCCGGTCCGCAGGTCAATGACCTGATCCAACTGCCCGGCCCCCAGCCGCCGCGCCCCTTCTTGCAACGCCAGGAGCGGCCGGACAATCCGCCGGGGCAGGATCAGGCTCATGCTTCCGGCCACGACCATGCCGGCGACAAGCAACACGCCCAGCAGAATCAGCATCTGTCGCACACCGGCCAGCCCTTCGGCCGTGGGCAGTTCGACGATCAGGGTCCAGGGGGTGCCGGAAACCGGGGCAGCCGTGCCGATGACCCGTTCTCCCTCCAGACCGCGATATGGACTTCCTGCCGTTGTCTGGTTGGCCTTCAACTGGCGCACAATCGGGACTGTTTCCAGGCTCCGGTTCTGAAGCGCCAGATAGCGGGAGAGGTCCGAGTGGGCCAGCAACCGGCCATTGTCAACGTCGGCCAGGTAGGCATAGCCTGTCCGCCCCACCTCCACCTGGGCTATGGCCTCCCACATCCCCCTGACACTCACCTCGGCCATGAGCACCCCATTCCGGTCGCGCCCCACAATGGGCACCGCCATCGTGACCACCGGCAGGGAGCTGTAAGGGGAGAGATGGATCTCCCGCTCGACATAGGTCTGGCCCTGGATGGCCTGCTGAAAGGCAGGAGAGTCGGCCCGGGAGCCCAGATCTGACAGGAGAAAGGTGTAAAACTGAGAGACCCTGGCCAGCTCGTGACCCTGGTCGTCGGTCAGGGTGAGTTCCTCAAACAGGTCACGCTGCCTGTTCATCAGGGCGCGCAGTTCCTTCTGCTGAATCTCCATGCTCCGCAGCAGCAAACCACCCAGAGCACTGACCTCCCCATAGGTGTAGAGCTTATCCCGGGCCTGGGCCAAATAGGTGGAGATGAGCAGCGCCGCCTCATCGGCCGTCTTTTGCTGACGAAAGGCAATCTGCTGCATCAGCGCGTTGTAGCTGACAGAGGTGAGCACCAGGCCCATAACCAGCAGCAGCGTGCCGGCCAGTGACACAAAGGCCAGTGTAAGCCGGACAGCCAGCCCCCGCCGTCGCAAACGTTTGTCAGACATCATACCGCTTCTCCCTAATCCGGACCAGCCGGAAGCAGACAAAGAATCTCCGTGCCCTCTGCGTGCTCTGAATTTTCCTGTCCACCGGGGGATGGTTCATAACAGGTTGACCCCTGATGGGACACGGATAAACACGGATGAGACGGATCAACACGGATTTTACCTTCGATCATCCGTGTTCATCCGTGAAATCCGTGTCATC
>DAOTYI010000128.1:0-1557 GCA_034434895.1 Anaerolineae bacterium | reverse complement strand
GAGGATAGGGGGTTTGGGGTGGGCGGCTTTGCTGTCTGCCCCAAACCCCTCTTTTTCCCCCTCAGGGTGGTAGAAATGCCCAGGAAACGGCTGCAATACATATGCGAATCGTGCGGGGCGACCGCCATCAAGTGGACCGGCCAGTGCCCGTCGTGCGGCGAGTGGAACACCCTGGTAGAGACGGTGGTCGAGCCGCAGAGGGAACCGGCGTTGGCCCGGTCGCTGGCACCGGGCAGCCAGCCCCAACGGCTGCCTGACATCCGGTCCGATCAGTTCCGGCGGCTGCCGGTGACCATCGGCGAACTGGCCCGGGTGTTGGGCGGCGGCCTGGTCCCAGGTTCGGTGGCCCTCATCGGCGGGGAGCCGGGGATCGGCAAATCTACCCTGCTGCTGCAGGCTTCGGCCCGCCTGGCCGGAGAGATCGGCCCGGTCCTCTATGTCTCGGCAGAGGAGTCGGTCCATCAGATCAAGATGCGCGCCGACCGGTTGGGCTTGCAGCAGCCCGACCTGTATCTTGTCGCCGAGGTATCGTTGGACCAGATTGTGGCCCACGTGGAGCAACTCCACCCCCGCCTGGTGGTGGTGGACTCGATCCAGGCCATCGCCGCCGACGAATTGGAATCGCCGGCAGGCAGTGTCAGCCAGGTGAAGGCGTGTGCCACCACCCTGCTACGCCTGGCCAAAAGCAACGGCGTGCCCTTCTTTCTGGTAGGCCATGTGACCAAGGCAGGGGCTATCGCCGGGCCGAAGGTGTTGGAACATATCGTGGACACAGTGTTGTATCTGGAAGGGGATCGCTTCCATGCCTATCGCCTGCTGCGAAGCGTCAAAAACCGCTTCGGCTCGACCAACGAGGTGGGGGTGTTCGAGATGACGGAAGGGGGCATGGTCGAGGTTGCCAACCCCTCCGCCGCTTTTCTGGCCGAGCGGATGCCCAATGCGGCCGGTTCAGCCATCGCCGTCACGATGGAGGGCACACGCCCCCTTCTGGTCGAGATCCAGGCTCTGTCGAGCACCACCAGCTTTGGCCTGCCGCGACGCACGGCGAACGGGGTGGATTTCAACCGGCTGCTGCTGCTGGTGGCGGTTCTTTCCAAACGGGTGGGGTTGCGCCTGTTCGACCAGGACATCTTTGTCAATGTGGTGGGGGGGCTGCGCATCAATGAGCCGGCAGCCGATCTGGCCACCGCCCTGGCCATCGCTTCGAGCCTGCAGAACCTGCCGTTGCCCGGCGATCTGGTGGCTGTGGGGGAAATCGGCCTGTCTGGCGAACTGCGGACCGTCAGCCATCTGGCGCGACGGCTGGCCGAAGCGGCCAAGCTGGGCTTTGGCCGTTGCCTGGTGCCGGCTTCCCCCCGTCCCCTTCGAGAGGTGCCGGCCGGGTTGGAAGCCATCCCGGCCCGCTCCCTGGCCGAGGCTCTGGCCATCGCCACAGACAAGGAGGCTTTTTCCTCAAAACATTGACAATTGCTCTGGAGTGTGTTAAGATACAGGTGGGAGCGAAACCTGCCCCGTCTTTGTCCCCCGACCCTCTTCCAACACCCTGACGGGCGGGAG
>DAOTYI010000127.1:0-2020 GCA_034434895.1 Anaerolineae bacterium | reverse complement strand
CCCACCCCCACCCCGACTCCAACTCCTGAACCGACCCTGGCTCCTGAGCCGACCGTCCCGCCGGTCTCCACTTCAAAGCCGACCCCTGTCGCCGTGCCCCTGAAGGAAGGCTGGCTCGAATATGCCACCGGCGAATTTCGTCTCGCCCTGCCGGAACGATGGCAGGTGGTGGATGTCACCCAGGAAGGGATCGAGGCGATTCTGGATCTGGTGAAGAACCTCAACACCGACTGGGCGCAAAGCATAACCCAGATGATCTCCGCCGAAACCATGCAAAAGGCGCTTCGGCTGTGGGCTATGGATCCGGAACCGGCCGGCATCGGCTATGCCACGGCCAATGTCATTCTTCAGGAGCAACCCTTCCCCATGAGGGCCACCTCCCTGCTCACCCAGTTAGAGAGTGCCTACAGGCAATTTGGACTGGAGGTGCTCTCCAGCGAGGGGGGGCTGGAGATCAACGGCCTGGAGGCCGGCCACATTGTCCTCCGCCTGGCGATGGGGCCTTTTGCCGTTCAGGAGGACCAATACCTCTATGTGTGGGGCAAAGAGGCGTGGATAGTGACCCTGGCGGTGGATGAGACCGCCTGGGAGAGCTACGAGCCGATCTTTGACGAGATCGCCCAATCGTTCCGGCTGGAGTAAGGGCCGGCCTGAAAAGCTTACCACAAGGACACAAAGGCCACAAAGGAACACGAAGGAAACGAATAAAAACCGCATGGTGCCCTTGGTGTCCTTTGTGTCTTGGTGGTTTTCAGACAAGCTCGAAAGAAAGGTGCCAGGCACCTGGGAAGTGCCTGGCACCTTACAAACTGCTTACCCTCCCGCAGGTATGGAACTTTCTAGAGGGTAGCGGGCAGGTAGTTACGTGCCCACACCCTTTACTTGCGCATGGCTTTCAGTCGGTTGTAGGTCTCTGTGGGTGTCCAATCCCCCTTGACAATGCCCCACTGTGCCTTTTCGGTGCCAGGGGCGACCACTTCAAAATTCAGGTTCCACAAAAAGGCCACGCCCACAAAGCCCCACTGCTTCATCAATTCGTAGGCTTTCACCGTCCAGGCAGCCTGTTCCTCACGGGTGTTGTCCTGAGCGTAGCCGTAGTTGGGATCGCCACACCAGTTGGTTGCCCAGCCGAATTCGGTCGGCCAGATCTTTTTGTTGCCGTCGCCATACTGCTTCATGATCTTGTAATAGCCGTTCAGGGTGGAGTAGAAGCTCCAGGAGTGATGCAACGTCTGGCACGGACCACGGAACGAGGAACCCTGTTGAGTGATAAAGTCACAGGCATCCTGTCCCCCTTTGACCCAGGGAGCGACGTTGTAGCCGCTGGGGTGAGCCCCCACCGCGTCACAGTAGTTCTTCAGGCCGGCCTTGTACATCCCCTCCAGGTAGGTGTAATCGTCCATCGCCTTGGGGGGCGGAGCGCCGGTCGGTGTGAGCGCTCCGCTGACCACGATCATGCTCGGGCAGACGGCCTTGATCTTGTTGTAGGCCGGTTTGAGCATGGCCACATAGGCAGCCGGATCGATCTTCATGTTGCCCCATTCATAGTGCAGGTTCTGCTCGTTCCACACCTCGATGGCCTTGACACTGCTGTTGCAGTAGCGTCCGGCCAGCGCACCCAGGAAATCGGCCAGGTCCTGATAATTATTGGGGGGACCGCCGACACCCAGGTCTTGGCCGGTCCGTGACCATGCCGGGGCGTTGACCACACTCCACAGCACCTTGACGCCAGATGCGTTGGCCGCGGCGACGATCTCGTCCAGCGCGCCCCACTCATAGTTGCCCTTGGCCGGCTCAAAGTGCTTCCATTCCACCTGCTGCTTCACCCAACCAAAGCCCATATCTTTGATATACTGCATGACGATGCCGGCCTGGCCGTTGTGGACCATGTGGGCCTGGATGCCGTAGCCAAAGCCGGGGTTCGGCGGCGGATTGCCGGTGTTACCGCTGCTGCCGGCCGGCGGTTTCGATCCCCCTCCACCGGTCGGCTTGGCCGTAGGCTTGGGAGTGGGGGTGGGGG
>DAOTYI010000126.1:0-9103 GCA_034434895.1 Anaerolineae bacterium | reverse complement strand
GGTGGGGGGGTGCTGTGTGGGGCGATGAGCCGGGCCCTGGGCCGCCTGGGGGTTCGGGTCGCCGTGTTGGACCTGTTTCTGGACGCGGCGCAAAAGGTGGTTGACGAGATTGCCGCCGAAGGAGGGGAGGCCCTTGCCCTCCGCTGCGATGTGCTGGACAAGGCGAGCATCGAAGCAGCAGCCCAGGTGGTGTTGGCGGCCTGGGGTCGGGTGGATATCCTCCTCAACGGTGCAGGGGGGAACAGGAAGGAAGCGACTACCACGCCTGAGCTGCCCTTTTTCGACCTGCCGGCAGAAGCGTTGCAGTGGGTGTTCAATCTCAACTTCCTGGGCACGCTGCTGCCCAGCCAGGTCTTTGGCCGGTTGATGGCCGCCCAGGGCGAGGGGGTCATCCTCAACATCTCTTCGATGAACGCCTTTCGTCCTCTGACGCGCATCCCGGCCTATTCGGCAGCCAAGGCGGCGGTCAGCAATTTCACCCAGTGGCTGGCCGTGTACATGGCCCAGGAGTACTCGCCGCGCATCCGGGTCAACGCCCTGGCCCCCGGCTTTTTCCTGACCGTGCAAAACCGCTTCCTGCTGACCGACGAAGCGACGGGGGAGCTGACCCCCCGCGGCCAGACGATCATCGCCCACACGCCTATGGGCCGTTTTGGCGAGCCGGAGGACCTGGTCGGCCCGGCGTTGTGGTTGCTGTCGCCGGCATCGGCTTTTGTGACCGGGGTGGTGGTGCCGGTGGACGGGGGATTTTCGGCGTTCAGTGGGGTGTAGAAATGGGGAAATGGGCAAATGGGTAGGCAAATGGGAAATTTGCAAACTTTCAGATTTTCAGAAGCAGCTCGACCATTGGCGGAACTGGAACCGCACCATGACTTTCTCATCGGTATTGATTCGGACGGCTGTGCCTTTGACACGATGGAGATCAAGCACAAAGAGTGCTTCACGCCGAACATTATCAAATATTGGGATCTCCAGGCCGTGTCCAGGTACGCCCGTGAGGCCTCCGAGTTCGTCAACCTGTATTCGAAATGGCGGGGCATCAACCGCTGGCCGGCGCTGGTGATGGTCTTTGACCTGCTGCGCGAGCGGCCGGAGGTCCAGGCGCGGGGCGTCGAGCCGCCCCAGGTCCCCCGCCTTCGCGCCTTCATCGCCGATAGCGCCTACCCCAAGAGCAACGACGGCCTGCGGGCCTACCTGGCCGCCCACCCTGACCCTGAACTGGAGCGTGCTCTGGCCTGGAGTCTGGCCGTGAACGAGGCCATCGCCGATATGGTCCACGGCGTCCCACCGTTCCCCTGGGTGCGCGACAGCCTGCAATTCCTGGCCGATAAAGCGGACATCCTGGTCGTCTCGCAAACGCCGCTGGAGGCGTTGACCCGGGAGTGGCAGGAGCATGACCTGACCCGCTACGTGCGGGCCATTGCCGGACAGGAGATGGGTACCAAGAGCCAGCATCTGGCCCTGGCCGGCAGGGGCAAATACCCGCCGCAGCGGATATTGATGATCGGCGACGCCCCCGGTGACCTGCAGGCAGCCAGGGACAACGGCGCGCTCTTCTTCCCGGTCAACCCTGGCCACGAGGAGGAATCGTGGCAGCGCTTCTATGAAGAGGCGATGCACAAATTCCTGGCCGGCGAGTATGCAGGCGAGTATGAAGCGGCCCTCATCGCCGACTTTGAAAAGCGGCTGCCGGACGTGCCGCCGTGGAAATGACCAATGACCAATCGGTCAGAGGGGTTACCCCTGTTTGTTGGCAAAGGGCATCCTCGCCACCCTCTGGACGATGAGGAGGTCCGGGCGCTGATTTTCGAGGCCCTGGCCCGGGCGGACCTCGACGGCAGACGGGTCCTGGTGATCATCCCTGACCACACCCGCACCGCGCCGCTCCCCCTTTTCTTCCGCCTGTTCCACCAGGCCATGCGCGGGCGTGTGGCTGCCCTGGACTACCTGGTGGCCCTGGGCACCCATCAACCGCTGAGCGACCAGGCCCTGAACCGGCTGGTGGGCATCACGGACGAGGAGCGGCGCACGCTCTATGCCGATGTGCACCTGTTCAACCACGGCTGGGACCGGCCGGGCACGCTGGCCCGGCTGGGCGTCATCCCCGCTGCCGAAATTGCGCGCCTGACCGGGGGGATGCTGGTCCAGGACCTGCCGGTCACGGTCAACCGCCTGGTGTTCGACTATGATCGCCTGATCGTCTGTGGGCCGGTATTCCCCCATGAGGTGGTCGGCTTTTCGGGCGGCAACAAATATTTTTTCCCCGGCATCAGCGGCCCAGAGGTGATCAATTTCACCCACTGGCTGGGCGCGCTGATGACCAGCTACGAGATCATCGGCACCAGGAGTACACCGGTACGGGCGGTGATTGACCGGGCAGCCGCCCTGATTGACCGGCCCAGCCTCTGTTTCGCCCTGGTGGTGGGGACAGAGGCGCAGGACCCGGTGCCCCTGCAGGGGCTCTTTGTCGGTTCGATGGAGGAGGCCTGGCAGGCGGCCGCCGACCTGTCGGCACAGGTGCATATCGTCTGGCTGGACAGGCCGTTCAGGCGGGTGTTGTCGGTCATGCCCGACATGTACGATGACCTGTGGACGGCGGCCAAGGGCATGTACAAGCTGGAGCCGGTTGTCGCCGACGGCGGCGAAGTGGTTATCTACGCTCCGCACATCACCGAGATCTCCTACACCCACGGCCAGATCATTGACCGGGTGGGCTACCATGTGCGCGATTATTTCGTCGCCCAATGGGACCGCTTTAAGGAGTATCCGTGGGGGGTGCTGGCCCACTCGACCCACCTGCGGGGCATCGGCAGCTACGACGCCGCCACCGGCATCGAGCGGCCCCGCATCCGTGTGACCCTGGCCACCGGCATCCCCCGCGAACGGTGCGAGCGGGTGAACCTGGGCTATCTGGACCCGGCAGCGGTGGACCTGGAGGAGTGGAAGAGGCAACCCGATACGTTGGTGGTGCCCAAGGCGGGAGAGATGTTGTATCGAATACGGAAATGAGCAGAGGAACAGGCTATGAAAAAAGCAGACATTGGCCTTATCGGCCTGGCCGTGATGGGGGAGAACCTGGCCTTGAACATGGAGAGCAGGGGATTTACCGTGGCCGTGTTCAACCGCACGGTGAGCAAGGTGGATGATTTTATCAACGGGCGGGGCGCCGGCAAACAGATCATCGGCGCCCACTGCATCGAGGAGTTTGTGGCGGCGCTGGCCCGGCCCCGCAAGGTGATGCTGATGGTCAAGGCCGGCCAGCCGGTGGACGATTTCATCGAGCTGCTGCTGCCCCACCTGGAGCCGGGCGACATCATCATTGACGGCGGCAACAGCTTTTTCGGGGACACCAACCGCCGCACCCGGTATGTGGAGGGGAAAGGATTGCTCTACATCGGCGCCGGTGTCTCGGGCGGTGAGGAGGGGGCCTTGCACGGGCCGAGCATCATGCCCGGCGGCAGCCCGACAGCCTGGCCTCATGTCAGGCCCATCTTTCAGGCCATTGCCGCCAAAGTGGCCGATGGGACCCCTTGTTGTGACTGGGTCGGCCCCGACGGTGCAGGTCATTATGTCAAAATGGTGCACAACGGCATCGAATATGCCGATATGCAACTGATCGCCGAGGCCTACTTTGTGATGGACCGCCTGCTGGGTCTGACGCCCGCCGAGATGCACACCGTGTTCCAGAGCTGGAACAACGGGGAGTTGAACAGCTACCTCGTCGGGATCACGGCCGAGATTCTGGCCTGGCGGGACGAGGAGACCGGCCAGCCGCTGGTAGAAATGATCCTGGACACGGCCGGGCAGAAGGGTACAGGCAAGTGGACCAGCCAGAATGCCTTGGATATCGGCACGCCAGCGCCCACCATTGCCGAGGCGGTCCTGGCCCGATTCATGTCAGCCCTCAAAGAGGAGCGGGTGGCTGCCAGCCGGCTGTTGCCCGGCCCGACCCCTTGCTTTGAGGGGGATCGCCAGGCGTTTATCGAGGAGGTCCGCCAGGCGCTTTACGCCAGCAAGATCTGTGCCTATGCCCAGGGTTTCCAGTTGCTCAAGATGGCTGCCGGGGAATATGGGTGGGACCTGGACTATGGCGGCCTGGCCCTGCTATGGCGGGAGGGCTGCATCATCCGCGCCCAATTCCTGGAACGGATCAAGGAAGCCTACGACGCCGACCCCGGCCTGGCGAACCTGCTGCTGGCCCCCTATTTCCGGCAGGCCATCGCCCGCAGCCAGACGGCCTGGCGCCGGGTGGTCGCCACGGCAGTGCAGAACGGCATCCCGGTGCCGGCCTTTGCCAGCGCCCTGGCCTACTACGACAGCTATCGCAGCTCACGTCTGCCGGCCAATCTGCTGCAGGCGCAGCGCGATTACTTTGGCGCCCACACTTACGAGCGGGTGGACAGGCCACGCGGTCAGTTTTTCCACACCCACTGGACCGGGCGCGGCGGCGACACGGCATCCACGACCTATACGGCTTAGGTATCAGGCTGGAGGTGCAACATGAGCAAAGCCAGGAACGTCGTCGTAGCCCAGAGCGGCGGTCCAACGCCGGTGATCAACGCCTCGCTGCGTGGGGTGGTGGACGGTTGCCGGGCCTATCCCGGCATCTTTGGCACGATCTATGCCGGCTATCATGGCATCGAGGGGGTGTTGAAAGAGGAGTTGCTCGACCTCTCGGCCCAGCCGGAGGAGGAGCTGTGTCTGCTGAGCACCACCCCGGCGGCAGGGGCCATCGGCACCTGCCGCTACAAACTCCAAGCCCAACAACAAGAGGATTTCGAGCGGATCATCGAGGTATTCCGGGCCCATGACATCGGCTATTTTTTCTACAACGGCGGCAACGACAGCATGGACACGGCGCACAAGGTGGCGGAGCTGGCTGCGGCGCGCGGCCTGGAGCTGGTGGTCGTGGGCGTCCCCAAGACCATTGACAACGATGTGGGCGACCCGGAATTCAGGCTGATCGATCACACCCCCGGCTATGGCAGCGTGGCCCGCTATTGGGCGCTGACCGTGCAGAACGCCAACGAGGAGAATGCCGGCTCCTGTCCGGCCGACCCGGTGCTGGTCATGCAGGCCATGGGCCGCAAGATCGGCTTTATCCCAGCGGCAGCACGGCTGGCCGACCCGGGGCGCGAGATGCCCTTGCTCATTGCCCTGGCCGAGTCGGGGTTGACCCTGGCCGACCTGGCCGATGCGGTGAACGACATCTTGCGCCGGCGGGGCCGTTGCCTGCTGGTCATCAGCGAGGGGTTCCCGGTGGGGGATTTGGGTGAACGGCGGGACAGCTTTGGCCACACCGAGTTTGGGGCCAGCGCCCTGACGGTCGAGCGCGTGGTGGTCAACTACCTGAACCGGGTGGGGCTGGCGGCCCAGGGCTCGGCGCGGGGCAACATGCCCGGCACCGACCAGCGCCACAACATGATCTACGCCTCCACCGTGGACCTGGAGGAAGCCTATCGCGTCGGGCAAAAGGCCGTCCAGATCGCCGTCAAGGAGGGGGGGGGCTACATGGCGACGATTTTGCGTGAGCCGGGGCCGCTTTACAACGTGCGTTATGACAAGGTCCCGCTGGAGCAGGTTGCCAACTCGGAGCGCCGTTTTCCCCCGACCTGGATCGCCGCCGATCGCCTGGACGTGAGCGACGAGTTTGTGCGCTATGCCCGGCCTCTCATCGGCGAGGGGTGGCCGGCCATCCCGCTGATAGATGGCCGACAGCGCTTTGCCCGCCTGCGGCCCCTCTTTGCCGGGCAAAAGCTGCCGCCCTACGTGCCTCAGGCACGGCGGTAGCCCGGCCGAATCAATCTGCCGAAGGGGGCCGACACCCAGACTCAGCCTTTTTCGCGGTCCCCTTTGTGTCGCGCCTCCGCCTGGGCGACGATCTCCTGGAGCCGTGCTTCCACATCGGCCGGGATCGGCAGGGGATGGTGAGTGTTCAGAAGGTCCAACACCCTGGCCCGCACCCGTTCGGCCATCGTCTGCCGACCGGCTGCCTCCCAGGCGCGGCGCATCTGGCGGTCCATCAGCGTCGGCAGCCACAGCTCGGTGCGGAAGTGGCGGCGGGTGTGCTCCTGCGTCAGGTAGTGGCCGCCGGGGCCAACCTTCTCGATGACCTCCACCGCCAGCGTCTCCGGCGTGACGGTGATGCCGCTCACGATCCGCTTCGCCATGCCGATCACCTCATCCGCCATGACCAGCATATCGAACGAACCCAACAACCCCGACTCCAGGTAGCCGACATCGTGGATCAGGTTGGCCCCCGACAGAGCGGCAACGACAATGGACAGCGTAGCCTCGATCGCCGCCTGCTGGTCGAGGGTTTTTGAATCGGAGCAGCCGGCGGTGGAAAAGACCGGCAGCCCCAGCCATCTGGCCACGTCGGTCAGGCCGGCGCTCAGAAGCGCCAGCTCCGGCGCGCCGTAGGACAGGATGGAGGTGCTCATGTCCAGCGGCGAGTGGACACCCCCGATGATCACCCCCGCCCCCCGGCGCCTGAGCTGAGCCAACACCACCCCGACCAGGCACTCGGCTATCCCCTGGGCCATCGCTCCGGCCATCGTCACCGGCCCGGTGCCGCCGGCGATGATGCAGGGGGTATAGATGGCCGGGATGCCGTGGTCGGCGGCGAACAGCAGCTTGTCAACCGCCTCAAACGAATGGGTCAGCGGGGAACTGGGCTCGATATAGACGATAAACAGCGGCAGCCGGGCAAACTCCTCCGCTCCACCCAGGACCTCACAGGCCATGTGGTACTGGTCGGCCAGGCCCTCGCCATCCACAGCGGTGATGACCAGCGGCTTGGAGGTGCCCCGCATCAT
Organism: Anaerolineae bacterium; assembly: GCA_034434895.1. Taxonomy (GTDB): domain Bacteria; phylum Chloroflexota; class Anaerolineae; order JAAYZQ01; family JAAYZQ01; genus DAOTXL01. Next base: position 2,285 of record DAOTYI010000126.1, on the reverse strand, counting down.
GGCCAGAAGTTGGGGCCGGTCGTAGGTTTGGGGCAGCACGCCCGAGGTCAGGCCCAGCGACATGTGGAAATCAATGTGGGGCAGAGCATCGCTGAGGCAGGCGGCATGGTACACATCGTCGAAGGTGTATTTGCGCACCTGATCGGTATGGGGGTCCACCAGCCACGGGCAGTCGGAACCGGTGCCAAAGTAGAACCGGTTCTTTTCGAGATAGAGGCGCCTGCGGCGGTCACGCCCGGCGACGACGATACGGCCCGGCGTGGTGCTCAGCGCCTCCTGGACCAGCCAGGCAGGGATGCGGACCAGAGCCTGTGCCGGGCCTGTCGAAGCATGGTCCTCGCTGACCTGGCAGCCGGCCTGCCGCAACAGCGCCAGCCCCTCCGGGTGCAGCACCCGCATCCCGACCCGCTCCAGCACCTCCAGCGCAGCAGCATAGACCTCCTCGATCTGGTCGTCCGATAGCACCCGGAACTGGGGAGTAACATTCACCTGATAATTCGCTCTCATTGCGCTTCCTCTCTCCGGCCTTTCATCTTGTTCAGGGCTGCCGCCATGGCGGCGATATGTTCCGGCGAAGAGCCACAGCAGGCACCGATGATACGGGCACCCAGCTCGAGATAACGTATGGCCAGTTCGGCCATCTGCTGCGGTGTGGCGTCATAGACCACCTGCCGCTGGACCAGGCGGGGGAGGCCGGCATTGGGTTTGGCGATGAGATAGAGGTCGGGGGCTGCCTGGCGCATCTGCGGCAAAAACTCCAGCACCTCCTCCGGCGCATGGCCGCAGTTGGCACCCACCGCCACCACCCCCAGGGCAGCCATGGCCTGCGCGGCCTGGGCCGGGTGAAGGCCCATGGTGGTGCGGCCCCGCGTATCGAAGCTGAAGGTACAAAAGACCGGCAGGTCACCGGCCTGCCTGGCCCCCTGGACGGCGGCCTGGGCTTCCTTCAGGTCGCTCATCGTCTCGATATAGAGGCAGTCCACACCACCGGCGACCAGGGCCGCAGCCTGCTCGGCGAACATCTCCACCGCTGCTTCATAAGTCAGCCGGCCCAGGGGGGCCAGCATCTCGCCCGTGGGGCCGATGTCGCCGCCGACATAACGGTCCTCTCCTGCCGCCTGACGGGCCAGCTCGGCGGCGCGGCGATTGATCTCGGTCACCTGGGGGTCTAATCCGGCTTTTTTCAGCCGCGCCCGCGTGCCGCCAAAGGTGGAGGTGAGGATCAGGTGCGAACCGGCCTCCAGGTAGGCACGGTGTAGTCTGACGATCTCCGCCGGGCGTTCCAGCACCCATGCTTCGCCAGGCGTACCGGCCGGCAGCCCGGCTGCCTGAAGCATGGTGCCCGTCGCCCCGTCGGCGAGAAGCACCTCACCGCTGGACAGTCGTTCCAGGATCGGTGGTCGCATGAGGCCTCCCCTCACACCCCCAGCATCTTTCTGACGACGGCGACCGCCTCTGTCGCATTCTCGGCGTAGCCGTCGGCGCCGATCTCCTGGGCCCACTCAGGGCTGGCCGGCACCCCGCCGACGATCACCTTCACCCGGTCGCGCAGGCCGGCCTCCTTGAGGGTGAGGATCACCGTTTCCTGGTTCAGCAACGTCGTCGTCAACAGCGCCGACAGGCCCACCACATCGGCGTTCACCTGGCGCACCGCGTCCACAAATTGCTGTGGCGATACGTCTACCCCCAGGTCATGCACCTCGAAGCCGTTGGCGGCCAGCATGGTGGCGACCAGCGTCTTGCCGATTTCGTGGATGTCGCCCTGCACCGTGCCGATCACCACCCTGCCCGGCACCTGACGCTCCTGCTTGCGCTTCATCAGCTCCGGTTCCAGGGCGGCGATGGCTGCTTTCAATGCTTCGCCGCTCATCATCAGGTCGGGGATGAACAGCTCGCCCCGGGCAAAGCCGTCGCCGACCACATCCATGCCCGGCTTGAAGCCCTGTTCAATGGCCGTCAGCGGGTCTATGCCGGCCCGCAACGCTTCGTCGGCCAGGTGGCGCGCCCGCTCGGGCAGGCCATCAATCACCGCCTGGGCCATCGCTTCGAAAAGTCGTTCGTTTGGCATCGGGGTTCCTCCAACGCTCTTGGTCTGCCCTCATGATCACAGCGGGGCATGGAGACATTATACCCCAATTTGACCGATTGGCAAGGTGAGCAGGCGCGACCGTCACAGGCCGACAAGAGGCAAAACAGGAGATGGATGCAACAGATGGGGGTGATTCAATTTTCTGGGGAAATGGGTTTACACTTTGGACGGGCGTTAACCCTCACCCCTCCCCCTG
>DAOTYI010000125.1:0-6801 GCA_034434895.1 Anaerolineae bacterium | reverse complement strand
CGGGCGCCGATGACCATATCGCAGCCCTGCTCCTCCAACACCGCCACCAGGCGGGGCATCTCCTGATTGGGATAGGTGCCGTCGGCATCGGTCATGACGATCACTTCGCCACGGGCCGCTTTCAGGCCGGTGGTCCGCGCCGCCCCCGTCCCCCGGTTGACCGGATGCTGGATCAGCCGCACCCCCTCCCAGCGACGCACAATCTCGGCGCTGCCATCGGTGGAGCCGTCGTCCACGACGATGATCTCATAGGGCCGGCCGCTCCGTTCCATCGTCGCCGTGATCCGTTCCAACTCGGCGCCGATGGCCCGTTCCTCGTTGTACATCGGAATAACGATGCTGATCAAAGTGGTGGATTCGGTCAAACTGCCCTCCGCTTGAGCCCACCCCCAGGGCGAGCATGGCTGGATTATAATCGAGAAGTGCCGGATTTGCAACCCGGCGCGGACGGGACGATTGACAGCAAACCCGGAATGTGGTAAGCTGAAAGGGCCAGGCGCCTGGGTGGTTACAAAGCCATGTCCGAAACTCTGGTCGGCACCGTCGAACGGATTACGTTCTACAACGAAGAGAACGGCTACACTGTGGCCCAGCTCACGCCTGAGGGCCGGGCCTGCACCGTCACGGTCGTCGGCCACCTGCCGGAGATCAGCCCCGGCGAATGCCTGCGGCTGCACGGCGAGTGGACTAGCCATCCGCGCTACGGCCGCCAGTTTCAGGTGGAACGCTACGCCACCGTGCTGCCGGCCACGGCGGCCGGCATCGAAAAATACCTGGGTTCGGGGCTGATCAAAGGGGTCGGCCCGGTCACGGCCCGGCGCATTGTGCGACACTTTAAGCTGGACACCCTGCGGGTCATCGAGGAGGAGCCGCATCGCCTGCGCGAAGTGCTAGGGGTGGGCAAACACCGGGCGGCGCTCATCCAAAAGGCGTGGGCAGAGCAGAAAGCCATCAAAGAGGTGATGATCTTTCTGCAAAGCCACAACGTCAGCACCGCCCATGCCGTCAAGATCTACAAAACCTATGGCGATGCCAGCATTGATGTGGTGCGCCACGATCCCTACCGCCTGGCCCGTGACATCCACGGCATCGGCTTCCTGACCGCCGACAAGATCGCCCGCGAACTGGGCCTGGCCCCCGATAGCCCGCAACGGGTGCAGGCCGGCATCACCTATACCCTCAGCCAGATGGCCGACGATGGCCACGTCTACGCCCCGGAAGGGGAACTGGTCCAGGAGAGCACACGCCTCCTGGAGGTGCCACCCCATCTGGTGGCCCAGGGCATTGAAACCCTGGCCGCCGCGCAGCAACTCCACGTCGAATACCAGATGGTCGGACCCCCTTCTCAGGCCGTGCGTGAGGAGCGGGCCATCTACCTGCCCCCCTTCTACTATGGCGAGATCGGCGTCGCCAACCGCCTCAAAACGATCCTGAATGTGCAGAAAAGCCGCCTGGTCTTTTACCACCAGGCGGACCTGGATCGGGTCCTGGATCACCTGGCGGCCGAGGATGGGCTGGCACTCAACGCCGACCAGCGACAGGCGGTGCGCACCGCCCTGACCCACAAAGTCACCGTGCTGACCGGCGGGCCGGGCACCGGCAAAACCACGACGATGCGGACCATCATCCGCCTGCTGGAGGCCCACCAGTACCGCTACCTCCTGGCCGCGCCCACCGGCCGCGCGGCCAGACGGCTGGCCGAGGCCACCGGCCGCGAAGCCAGAACGATCCACCGCCTGCTGGAGTTCAGGCCCCAGACAGGGAGGCAGTTCCAGCGCAACGAGGAGAACCCCCTGCAGGCCGATATGGTCATCGTGGACGAAGCTTCGATGCTTGACCTGCTGCTGGCCAACCATCTGCTGAAGGCGATCCATCCCGAAAGCCACCTGCTGCTGGTGGGCGATGTGGACCAGTTGCCCAGCGTCGGGGCGGGCAATGTGCTCCGTGATCTGATCGAGTCAGGGGCAGCGGCGGTGGTCCATCTGCGGGAGATCTTTCGCCAGGCGGAGGGCAGCCTGATCGTGGTCAATGCCCACCGCATCAACCGGGGCGAGATGCCCTGCTTCAGCCGGACAGCGACCGATTTTTTCCTCTTTCCCACCGATGACGCCGAACAGGCGGCCGACCTGGTGGTGGACCTGGTCCAGAACCGCATCCCGCGCCGCTTCGGCTTCGACCCCCTGACCGATGTGCAGGTGCTGTCGCCCCTGCACCGGGGAGTGGCAGGTGTGGGCGAGCTCAATCGGCGTTTGCAGGCGGCGCTCAACCCGCCGGCCCAGGGCAGGCCGGAGCACCGGCGGGGAGCGCACCTCTTTCGCCTCGGCGACCGGGTGATGCAGATCACCAACAACTATGACAAAGAGGTGTTCAACGGCGACATCGGGCGCATCACCGCTCTGGACCCGGTGGATCAGGTGATGACCGTGCGCCTGGACGACCGCCAGGTCGAGTACGATTTCTCCGAGCTGGACGAGCTGGTCCATGCCTACGCCATCAGCGTCCATAAGAGCCAGGGCAGCGAGTTCCGGGCTGTGGTCGTGCCGGTGCTGACCCAGCACTACCTGATGCTGCAACGCAACCTGCTCTATACAGCGGTGACACGGGCCAGGGAGCTGGTCGTGCTGGTGGGCAGCCGCCGGGCCATCGCCATAGCCGTGCGCAACAACCGGGTCGTAGAACGGCACACAGCCCTGGACGCCCGGCTGCGGGTATAGGGCGGAAGGCCGGTTTGCGCGGAAACGGTTTCCCTGCTATACTGCTCCTGCTTCAACCTTTGCAGAGGTATCGCCATGAGTGTCATCGAAGCCAGCCATTTGACCAAGTATTACGGCAAAGCCCGTGGGATCCTGGATGTCTCGTTCCAGGTGGAAGAGGGGGAGATCTTTGGCTTCATCGGGCCGAATGGGGCAGGCAAATCCACCACGATCCGGCTGTTCCTGTCGCTGATCTATCCGACCAGTGGCACTGCCACCATCTTTGGCAAGGATGCCATCAGGTACGGGCCGGAGCTCCGGCAGGAGATCGGCTATTTGCCCTCCGATGTCTTTTACTATGAGCGGATGAAGGTCATTGACCTGCTGAGCTACTCGGCCAGTTTTTACAACCGGGACTGCACCCGGCGTCTGCACGAACTGGCCGGGCTGATGGAGCTGGACCTGCACCGTCGGATCGAGGACCTGTCCTACGGCAATAAAAAGAAGGTGGGTATCGTCCAGGGGCTGCTGCACCAGCCCAGACTCCTGTTCCTCGACGAGCCGACGGCCGGCCTGGACCCGCTCATGCAGCGCAAATTCTTCCAACTCATCCAGCAGGAGAACCAACGCGGGGTGACAGTCTTTTTCTCGTCGCACATCTTGAGCGAGGTGCAGCGCCTGTGCAACCGGGTAGGGATCATCAAGGAGGGCCGCATCATCGAAATCGCCGACATCCACACTCTGCAACAGAACAACTACAAGAAGGTCCGGGTGGTTGCCGACCGACTGGACCCTGCCTATTTTGACCTCCCCGGCGTCACCGGCCTGGAGCATCACAATGGCGTGGTCCGCTTTTTCTTCAAGGGCGACATCAACGCCGTTATGCGCCGGATCGGCGAGATCACGGTCTCCGATGTGACGATCGAAGAGCCAACCCTGGAAGAGATCTTTATGCACTACTACGAGTAGGAAGGGCTGGCCATGAGCACAAACATTTTCAAACAAGAGTTCGGCATGCACCTGCGCTCGGTGATCACCTGGTCGGTGGCCATCGTGGCCATCATGTTGCTCTACTTTTCGATCTATCCCTCTTTTGCCCGCGATGCAGAGCTTTTGAGCAAAATGATGGCCAGGTTCCCGAAAGAGTTGCTCAACGCCTTTGGCCTGAGTGGCGTGGACCTTTCGACCCTATTGGGCTATTTCAGTTTCGTCTACCTGTATGTGCAAATCATGCTGGCCATCCAGGCAGCCAACTACGGCGTCGGGCTGGTCTCCATCGAAGAGCGCGAATGGACGGCCGATTTTCTGCTGACCAGGCCGGTGGCACGGCATCAGATCATGACCAGCAAGCTGGTGGCCGCGCTGACCAGCATGGCCATCACCCAGGCTGTGGTCTGGATCAGCACCTTTGGCTGCCTCACCGCCTTCAAAGGGGACAAAACCTTCGAGACCGATATCCTGGTTCTGCTCCTGTTGGGCCTGATTGTCTTTCAGTTGTTCTTCCTGACCGTCGGATTGGTGATCTCTTTGCTGGTCAGGCGGGTGCGCAGTGTGACGCCCTATGCCCTGGCACTGGGGTTGGGCCTGTATGTGCTGAGTGCCTTTGGCGACATGCTCGGCGAGAGCAAATTTGAACTGCTCACCCCGTTCAAGCATTTCAACCCGCACTATGTCGTCCAGCACGGGGCCTACGATCTGCCGCTGGTGATGATCAGCGTGGCGGCTATTGTGATCTCGGTCGTGGCCAGTTACTGGCTGTACCTCCGCCGCGACATCCCGGCGGTAGCATGAGGAGGGGAAGCGGTGAACATTTTCAAGCGAGAGGTCCAAGCAAACCTTCGATCGCTGCTCATCTGGGGGACGATTGTTGTCCTGTTCACCGTCATCGGGTTTTCCAAATTTTCTGCTTATGCCAACAACCCCGAAATGCTGGCTGTTCTGGATAGTATGCCCAAGGTCTGGATGGATGCCTTTAACCTGCGTGCCTTCAATCTGACCACGCTGAACGGCTTTTACGGGGTCATGTTCACCTATTTTGCGCTCATCCTGTCCGTGGCAGCGGCCATGTGGGGCAGCGAGATCATCTCCAAAGAGGAGCGTGACAAGACGGTCGAGTTTGCTCTGACTCTGCCGGTGGCGCGCAGCAAATTGATCACGGCCAAGGCGCTGGCAGCGTTGGTCCATTGCCTGGGCCTGCTGCTCATTACCTGGGGGGTGACGCTCGTCAGTGCCCGGTCCTATCAGCCGGACAGCGGATTCTATCGTTTTCTGAACCTGGGCACGCTGGCCTTATTGATCATCCAGATGATCTTTCTGGCCCTCGGCCTTTTTCTGGGCTGCGCCATGAAACGGTACAAACTGGCCGGTTCGGTGGCCATCGCCCTGTTGCTGGGAAGCTATTTCCTGTCCATTATCTCCGGGATGCACAAAAAGCTGGAGTTCCTCAAATACTTTTCGCCCTTTCGATATTTCGAGGCTGCCAGGTTGTTGCACGAATCGAGGCTTGACATGACATTCGTCTGCCTGTCGGCCGCGATCGTATTGGTCGGCATGGCGGGCGCATACCTGACCTACGCCCGCCGGGATCTGTACATCTAGAAAGCTGCTGGAAAAGTCCTGGTTTGCACCCCCTGGCAGCCTGTCGGAGAACCCCGTCGCTCTCACTCCATCCTGGCATCCACCCCTCTTGGCATCAAGTCAAGGCGCGGGCGATTGGAAATCGCACCGGGTAGCCGAAGGCAATGCCTTCGGCTACCCGGCTGTCCGCCTGCGCGGACGGAGGCATCCACGCAGGTGGATGCCTGGCCGCAGGCCCCTGAGGTGCGACCTGGTCGCTTCACTTGATGCGTATGGCCATCCACCCCATTGGGCATGGATGGGACAGATTTTTGCGGATCAGGCGGTGTTCAGCTGTTCTACCTGCCTGACTGGAGCAGGCGCAATCCCTCCAGCCGGAGCAGGTCGGGCATGAGGGCGCGGTAGACGGCGCACAACGGCGAGCGGGTATCGTAACGGCCGGTAGCCCGATAAGCCTGGAGCGGACAGCCGCCGGCGCACCAGTAGCGCCACTCGCACCCGGCGCAACCTTCCTTTTCCTCCACCGACAGGCCGGGGATACCGTCAGGGGCGTTTTGTATATCGGCCAGTGGATCCTCGGCCCAGAGGGTGCTGACAGGGTGATTCAGCGCCATCTGGCACTGGGCAACGCGACCCCGATGGTCCACCACCAGGTAGTTGTGGGCGGCAGCGCAGGGGTAATGGTGGGGCGCGGCCATCTGCACCCGGTCGAGCAGGCAGTTGAGCAGGCTGTAGCGTGGCGGATTGGCTTCGATCACGGCAAAGGCACGGCGCACCCCCTCGATCAGCCGCCCGTCCCGCAGGGCCAGGTCGCGTCGTCCGGCGCTGCGCCCGTGCTCACGATAGAAGTTGAGGGCAAAGGGCAGGTCGTGCTCCAGCAGCCAGGCGACGGTCTCGGCCAGGCTGTCCAGATTGCGGTCGGTGACGGTCACCGTGACATCCGGGCACAGGCCCAATGCCTGAGCGCGCTCCAGGGTACGTTGCACCGGGCGCGCCGTGCCGCTTCCGTCGGCACGGGGGCGCTGGGCGTCGTGGCTCCCGTCCAGCCCGTCCAGCGAGACGGCCAGGCCGATGTTTTGGGCCAGCAGGGTAGCCAGCAGCCGGTCGCCCAGGTCCACGCCGTTGGAAAGGAGCACGCCTTCCAGTTCCAAACCCAACTGCCCGGCCTGAGCACGGGCGTAGCGATGTAGCTCGGCAACAAGCGGGAAGTTGAGGCTCGGCTCGCCGCCGGCATATTTGAGGCGCAGGGCCGTAAAGCCATGGCGGACGGCAACGCGCAGCACAATGTCCACCGCCCGGCGGCCCACCTCCGGGGTCATGGCCTCGCCCGACCGGGCGACATAGCAGTAAGCGCAATCCAGATTGCAGGCATTGGTGACATGCAGCCAGGCGTTGAGGGTGGTGGGGGTTTCGGGTGGCAGGTGCGGTTGAGCCCCGGCCGGCACCAGCAACCCCAGGCGGATCATCTCCTCGATGGCGGCGCGGGAGGGTTCGGGCGGATAGTCGGCCGGCAGGTGGGCCAGAACGCTGG
>DAOTYI010000124.1:0-1767 GCA_034434895.1 Anaerolineae bacterium | reverse complement strand
TCAAAATTGGATTCTCGCCAGAAACGGCCTGTTATCGCATGGAATCACCGGGTCGGACATGCTCCATAGGCGCCTCCTGTTGCCTCCTGTTGGGGAACCGGTGGGGAGATCAGAGATGGCCCCACCGCGCCCCTTCAAACCTTCCCGGCCTGATGAACGTGTCTGGCCTGCTCAAACTCTGCCCGGTAATCTGAGATGAACAGGGGTGATCGGGTGTACAGAGACATTTCCATTATACCACACCTGTTCCGCCCTGTCAAGTAGTACTTCTGGGCTTTCAAGGCTTTCCCCGCTCCGGCAGGAAAGATTGCAGGACAACTGCTCGCAGTTGTCCTACTCTGCCCGCGCAGGCGGATGGCCGGGTAGCCGAAGGCAATGCCTTCGGCTACCCGGTGCGATTTCCAATCGCCCGCGCCTCAAGTTGACGCATATGCCCCTACCCCCTGGCCCCGGAAGGGGGTTGGGGGCTGGGGTGAGGTCTGCCCTGTTCGCCCCGACCGGCGGGCGGAAAAAGGACAGGCCGCCACTTGCATCCCGCTCAGGGGAGTGTTATAATTCAGGAACCGGTCGTCAATCGTCAATCGTCAATGGGCAGCGGGGTGAGGACACCGATCACAACCCTGGATGAGATGGTGCGGGCGGCGCGGCAGGTCGGCCCGGTGCGGGTGGCCGTGGCTGCCGCCCACGACCCGGAAGTGCTCAAGGCGGTGGACCGGGCGCAGCAGGAGGGGATCGTGCAGGCCACGCTGGTGGGCGACTGGCCGGCCATCGAGGCCTATGCCGCCCAGGTCGGTGCAGACCTGAGCGGCGCGACCCTCATCCACGAGCCGGACCTCCGGCTGGCCGCCCGGCAGGTGATCGGCCTGGCACGCAACGGCCAGGCCCAGGTGGTGGTCAAAGGCCAGATCAAGACCGCCGACCTGCTGAGCCTGGCCCTCAACCGCGAGGTGGGCATCCGCGGGCGGCGGCTGCTGAGCCATGTCGCCGTCTATGAACTGCCGGGGATGGAGCGCCTGATCTACCTCAGCGATTCGGGGGTGGTGGTCTATCCCGATGTCTATCAAAAGCTGGAGATCATCAACAACGCCGTGGCCGTGGCCCACCTCTTCGGCCTGGCCCGGCCCAGGGTCGCCATCCTGGCCGCCAGCGATGTGGTCCATCCCAAAATCCCGGCCAGCCTTGACGCCCTGGCCCTGTCGAAAATGGCCGAACAGGGCTGGGTGGAGGGGGCAATTGTAGATGGGCCGCTGGGCCTGGAACTGGCCATTGACCCCCGCGCCGCCGCCCTGGAAGAGAGCGATTCCCCCATCGCCGGCCGGGCCGACATCCTGATCGTGCCCAATGTCGAGGCCGGCAACATCGTGGCCAAAGGGCTGCTCTACTTTGCCCACGCCCGCATGGCCGGCCTGGTGGTCGGCGGCCGGGTGCCGGTCATCATCAACTCCCGGGCCGACAGCGCCGAAACGCGCTACCTGTCGCTGGCCATGGCGGCGGTTTTGGCCCAGGCGGAGGTTGGGTATTAGAGATTGGGTATTAAGCTCGGCCATGTTCGATTTGACCTCTTCCCTGCCCCCTGGCCCCCTTCCGGGGTTGGGGGGATGGGGTGAGGTCAGGAAAGTTGCGTTTGACCTCACCCCTACCCCCTGGCCCCCTTCCGGGGTTGGGGGGATGGGATGAGGTCAGGAAAGTTGCGTTTGACCTCACCCCTACCCCCTGGCCCCCTTCCGGGGTTGGGGGGATGGGGTGAGGTCAGGAAAGTTGCGTTTG
>DAOTYI010000123.1:0-7481 GCA_034434895.1 Anaerolineae bacterium | reverse complement strand
TCTGCGTGGGGGTGATGGTCGGGGCAGGCGGCCGGGGAGTGTGGGTCTGCGTGGCCGTCGCCGATGGGCTGGGCGTGAGGGTGGCCGTGGCGGTCGGTGAGGGCGTGGGGGTGCGGCTGGCCGTAACCGAGGGCGTGGCCGGGACCGCCGGGGCCGTGGTGGCCGTCATCGCTCTTTTTGTCGGGCCGGATGTGGCTGCCGCAGGGACGGTGGGCAGTGCAGTCAGGGTTGGTATCGGGCTGGCAGTGGGGCTGGCGACGGTGGGCGAGAGGGCGGCGATGCCTGTCGGGGTCGGGTTCGCCGCACATCCGGCCAGGTCGGTGAGGATCAGGAGCAGACACCAGCCCATGAGCAACTTGCCCCTTGCCCCTTGCCTCCTGCTTCCTGCTTCCTTCATAGCTCCTACTTTCCCACACAAAAATGGCTAAAGATAGTCTCGATCAGATCGTCGCTGGCCGTCTGCCCGGTGATCTCCCCCAGCGTATGGACGGCGGCGGCCACGTCAATCGCCACCAGATCGGCCGACAGGCCACTCTGCACGGCTGCCTGGGCCGCCTTCACATGGTCCAATGCCCGGTTCAAGGCCTCTTTGTGACGGGGATTGGTCACCAGTGGCATTTCGGAGGCCGTCACCTGGCCGGAGAAAATCGCCTCGACAATAGCCTCCTCCAGCCGCTCCATCCCCTCGCCGGTCAGCGCCGAAACGGGGACAAGGGGCCAACGTCGAGTATCGAATATCTGCTCGATTCTGGATGGTGGCTTGGGGGCATGATCCAGCAGGTCCATCTTGTTCAGGACGACGAGGGCCGGCCTGTCACCCACCAGAGCGGCGATGGCCCGGTCGGCATCGGTGAGTGGCTGGGCAGCATCTACCACCAGCAGGGCCAGGTCGGCCTGGGCCAGGGCGGCGCGGCTCCGCTCGATGCCCAACCGCTCGATCGGGTCCACCGGTTGGGCGGCAATGCCCGCCGTGTCCACCAGGACCACCGGCACGCCCTGCAAATTGAGGGTCTCCTCCAGCGTGTCGCGGGTGGTACCGGGGATGTCGGTGACGATAGCCCGGCTGGTGCGCAGCAGCCGGTTCAGCAGCGACGATTTGCCCACGTTGGGCCGGCCCACGATGGCCACCCGCACCCCCTGCCGGTAGAGGATCCCCCGCTCAGCATCGGCCACCAGGCGCGCCAGAGCCGCGCCGGCCTGTTCCAGCTCCGGTCCGATGTCGCGCTCCGGGATCTCGTCCTCGGCAAAATCAAGGCTGGCTTCCAGATAAGCCAGCGTCTCGACCAGCCTGGTCCGCACACCACCGACCTGCTCCGACAGGTGGCCGGCCAGTTGACCTACCGCCGCCTGCAACGACCGCTCGGTCCTGGCCCGGACGATGTCCAGGACTGCCTCCGCCTGAGCCAGGTCCAGGCGGCCATGAAGAAAAGCCCGCGCCGTAAACTCACCCGGTTCCGCCAGCCGCGCCCCCTGCCGCAAACAAAGGGCCAGGATGCGCCGCAGGGCGACGATCCCACCATGGCCGTCAATCTCGACCACATCCTGCCGGGTGTAGGTGGCCGGCGCAGGCAGATAGACCGCCAGGACTTCGTCTACCCTCTCACCGGTATCCGGCTCGATGATATGGCCGTAGTGGAGCATCCGAGGAGGGAGGGGCCAGGGGCAGGTCTGGGAACCGGGCACAAAAAGCCGGCGCAGGATAGGGAGCGCCTGCGGGCCGCTCATGCGCACGATGCCGATCCCGCCCTCACCGATGGGGGTGGAAATGGCAGCGATCGTATCGTCCAGACTGAACATCCCCTCTGTCGGCGTTAGCGGTAGCGTCCCACCGGGGCAATCGCCTGAGCGTAGGGCCTGGCCAAGGCCTGGGCCAGATCATCCCCCTGCCGGACCAGGTAGGTTGGGATGCCGCTGATGGATAGCTCGGAGGAGTGCCCCGCGTTGCTGTGTGAATGCCCAAAGGTCTGGGGATCGATCAGCACAGCCACCAGGTTGAGGCCTCGTTGCCGGGCCGCCCGGGCAGCGGCGATCCAGGAACTCTGGTCGGTGGGGGTGATGGCGATCAGGGTCGTATTCCGCCGCAGATGAACGGCCTCGGCGGCGATGACCTCGGCCAGCGGGATATGCCCATCGGCCCGGATGACGGCCAGGGTCTCCAGGATCTTGGTCAATTGCCGCTCCCCCCGGTCGGCCGGGATCAGTTCCCGGCGATGGGAATAGGCCAGGAAGCCCACTGCCCGGTCACGGGCGATAAAGTGCCTGGCCAGCGAGGCGGCGATGGTCACACCATACTCGACAGTGGAGGGCGGCAGAATCAGATCGGGGCCGGGAAGCTCCCAGGGCAGACATACCTGGTCCACCCCCCGTGGCCTGACCCAACTCAGTTCGGCCTGGGCACCCCGTTCCAGGTCCAGAAGCAACCAGATATCGGCTGTGGGATCCAGCTCAAACTCTTTTGACATCAGCCGTCCGGTCCGCGCCGTGGACGGCCAGTGGATGCGGTTGAAGCTATCGCCCGGCATATAGTCGCGTATCCCGGCCACGTTGGTAGTCACATAGGGCGTCCGGCGGCGGATGGTATCCCCCCCTGGCAGATAGCCGATGAGGGGGGCAAAGGTCGGCACCTCGACAATCGCCGGGTAGACGATGAAGGTCGTTTCCCGTGGCTCCTCCAACCGGCGGGTGGTCTTGAACAGGCCGAACGGATCCCCACTGGCCAGCGTCAGCGGGCCGAGTGTAAAGCGCCCCCGTTGCAGGCAACGGCTTTTGACCGTCCAGCTATGGGACCTGCGCCCGCCCAGCGAGCCGATCACCCGGCTGACAGGATGGTCTGGCAGAGTCGAATGATCCCGGACCTCCAGCCACAGCTTGGGGAGAAGGCCGCGATTCTGGACCACCAACCGCTCTTCTGCGATTTTGCCCACCTGGGAACGGCTGGCGCGGAGGAAGCGCCGGACCTCCACCCAACGGATGCCGGACCAAGCCCACAGGTACGAGGAGATCAGGAGTGCAGTCAGGAGGTACCACAGGTTATAGAGCAGATCACGGCCTGTCCCGATGGCACCTGCGGCCATGACCAGCCACAAGAGCAAGACAACCCGGCTTCGTTTCACCCTCTGCCCCTGCCAGCCTGTTGAAGGGCGCTGAAGCGCCCTGCAACGCCACGCTCCGATGTGAAGATACAATGCTCTCTGCCGCGCGTGCCGTTGTCGGGGTGCGTGTGTTTCGGTTGTTATCTTCAGCCTGCACTTTTGATACTCTGCTCCAATTGGGCGCGAGTCATTGTCTTTTGCGCGCGTCGTTCTGCAATGAGCCTCCAAAACTTGTCACTACTGCCTGACTGTAATTGCTCTTCGTCCATTCCTTCGACGCCAATTCCATCTTTATCGATGGTTCAAGGATCAGCAAAAATTGGTTGACACTTTTCACACGGGCAGAATTTTATAGGACACGGATGACACGGATTTCACGGATGAACACGGATGATCGAAGGTAAAATCCGTGTTTATCCGTGTCCCATCAGGGATGTTTTTCCTATCCCAATGTGCGAATGGAGCGCTCCGTTCGGATCGCAGCAGCATGACGCAGAACTTGCTGGACAGAAACCCTATCGCCGGGGGATGATCGTGACCTTTCTCTTTTCCCCTTCGCCCACACTCTGAGTGGTCACCCTGGGATGTTTGCGCAGGGCCACATGGATGATCCGGCGTTCGGAGGCAGGCATCGGTTCCAGCGCCTGGGTCCGACCTGTATGGGCTACCTGCTCGGCCACCCGCTCGGCCAGGCTTTCCAACGCCCGGCGGCGGCGCACCCGGTAGTTTTCTACATCCACCACCAGGTCGGTCCACTGTTTGAGGCGGTGGCTGACCATCAGCCGGACCAGATATTGCAATGCACTCAGGGTCTCCCCCCGCCGCCCGATCAGGATCCCCAGATCGTCACCGGTGATATTCAGCACATGAGGTGGCGTACAGCCCTCGTCCGCCAGTTCATAGCCCAGCGTGGATTCTACCGAGGCCTGAATGCCCATCAGCCGCAACAGATCGCTCAGCAGTTCGCGCCCCACCTGCTCAGGGGTCAGCCTGTCTGCGGCCGGCACCGGTTGTGGCGCCGGTTTGGCGGCAGCCGGCACCGGTTGCGGCGCCGGCTCCTTTTCCCGGACCGGCGGTGGCGTCATGGCCGGGGTCGGCGGTTTGGGCGGAGGTGCGGGGGGAAGCCGGACCAGGAGCCGCACCCGGGCGTTCTCGGCCCCAAAGCCAAAGACCCCTCGGCTGCCCTCGGTGATGATCTCCACATCCACCTGGTCGCGGCGGACCCCCAGCATCATCAGGCCGTTGGCGATCGCCTCTTCGACCGTTTTACCGCTTGCGACGACGCTTCTTCTTTCTTCCTGTCGTGGTTCCACTTTGTGTCCCCTTCTGGCTCACAGCCGGCGTGGATGCGGTCTGTCTGCTGGCCGCCTGCTGAGACGGAGCAGGCCGGGTTCCACCCCCAAGCAGCCCGCTCAGGCTCATCCCCTGCCAGAATTTCAGCCCTTCCCAACCGGAGATAAAACCCTGAGTGACGATGCCGATGAGATTGGAGATGATGAAATAGAACGACAGTCCGGTAGAAAAGCTGAGGCTAAAAAAGCCGAACATCAGCGGCATCATCAGCGTCATGCTCTGATTCATCTGAGCGGCCTGACCGTCGCCCGCGCTGGTCGGGGTGGTCATCTTGGCCTGCCACCAGGAGGTAAAGGCTACCAGGATGGGCAGCAGGTAGGTCAGCCCGCCCAGTTGCTGCGGCGTCAGGCTCAGGTCCATGCCCAGGAAAAAGCGATTCAGGGGGACGGCCAGCCAGATCTTGTCCATGAAGGTATAGATGTTCTGCGACAGGTTGAGCAGTTGCAGGGGCTGGTGGCCAAGCGCCTGAATGATGGACTGATACAGCCCGATCCAGATTGGAAACTGGATCAACATCGGCAGGCAGCCCCCCAGGGGATTCACCCCAGCCTCCCGGTAGAGCTTCATCTGCTCCTGGGCCAGCCTCTCCCGATCCTGGGCATATTTCTTTTGCAGCTCTTGCAGTCGGGGTTGTAGCTCCTGCATCTTTTTGGCCGAGCGTTGCTGAGGCAACATCAGCGGCGTCATCAGCCCCCGGATGATGAGGGTGAAAAAGATAATGGCCAGCCAGAACTGACCACCCAGCACGCTGTAGAGCCATAGCAACGTGTTAAGCATGGGCCGCAGGATAAACACGGTCCAGAGATCCCCAATTCCTAACAACGACTCCTCCTCTTATTCTGTGTCGGGCATCACGTGATAGTTGTCACCCATTTATCTACTCGCCGGCGGGGAGAAGAACCACCCCTGGACACCATTTTCCGCGTTGAGCGTCTGCACCTGGCCGTTCATCAGCACGATGTAGAGCCTGTTCCCTGAAACGACCGGCGTGGTCAGGATCTCGGCCTGGGGGATCCCGCTCGGCCACCAGGTCTGCCCGATCCCGTCGGTCACGGCGATGACCCGGCCGGAACGGGTCGCCACGATGATCCGGTCCCCGGCCTGGACAGGAGCGGCCCGCAACAGATCCCGTTGGCCGCTGGCCTCTTTGCTGTCGTAGGGATAGGGTGGCAGCACCTCCCCACTGGTCGGCTCCAGGGCGTAGAGCCTGCCATCCAGCGAGGTCACGTACAACCGGCCATCGGCCAGCAACGCCTCCGACCAGATCCAGTTGCCTGCCTTAAAGTCAAACCCCTCCACCGCCTGGCCAGAGTCGGCATGGATGGCATACAGCCGGCCGTCGAACGCCCCGACATACAGGATGCCGTCAGCCAGGATCGGCTGGGCGGCAAGGGAACCTTGCGCCTTGAACTCCCATACTTTCTGGCCGGTGGCCGCCTCCAGGCAGTAGAGAGAATGGTCCATGGAGGGGACATACACCCGCCCATCGGCCACCAGGGGAGAAGCCCAGACCGCCTCCCTGGCCTGGAACGGCCAGCCAGGTCTTTCCGCCCCGGTTTCTGCGTCCACAGCGTGCACCTGCCCATCCGAGGTGCCAAAATAGACCACGCCATCGGCGTAAACCGGGGCCGCCAGGATCAGGTCCTGGACGCCGATGTGCCACTGCTCCACCCGGGTGACCGGGTCGAAGGCATACAGGCCATAGATCCGGGCCTGGGGTTCTGAGAAGCCGACAAAGGCTCGCCCGCCGCCCACCGCCACCGGACTCCAATAGACGATCCCCCGATGCTCTCCGGCAGGGATAAAGGTGCCCTTTTGGGTGCCATTTTCGGCGTCCAGCAGGTAGACCTGCTGCGGGTTGCCGCTGATGACATAGACCGTGCCGTCGGCCACCGTCAGACCGGGCCAGGTTTCGGCCACCGGCACCGTGCCACAGGCCGACAGGATCATACTCACCAGGAGCAGGCTGATGGCTGCCCCCACTATGCCTCGCCGTCTGGTCAAATCAACGCCTCCTCGAAAGATACACCCCCCACTATGGGACGGGGTCATAGCCACCGGGGTTCCAGGGATGACAGCGGGCCAGCCGCCTGACGGTCAGCCAGCCCCCCTTGATCGCCCCATACCTGGCGATAGCTTCGTAGCCATAATGCGAACAGGATGGATAGAACCTGCAAGAAGGAGGGAGGATTCTGGCAAGGGTTAGCTGATACAGTCGGATCAGTCCCAGCAACAGGTATTTCACTCTGCCTCACTCAACAGGCCGGCCCGACGCAGCAACAGCCCGATCGCTTCGTCCACCTGCCGGTACGAAGCGTTGAGCATCGCCCGTCGGGCGATCAGGATCACGTCCCATCCTTCTGCCACCCCGCCATTCCGGATTCTCAGCCGCACCGCCTCGCGCATGCGACGCTTGAGCCGGTTGCGTATTACCGCCTTGCCGATCCGCCGCCCGACGGCGAAGCCAAACCGGCTGTGTGTTCGTCCATTGGGCAACGCTGAGAGGATCAACAACGGGTGGGGCCAGGTCCGTCCCTCACGACGGACGCGTTCAAAATCCGCACTGGCTCGCAACCGATACCGTCTATCCATGGCACTGCCGGCCCAGGGCTGACGTGCCGCAGGGCCGGCGTCGGTCTCCTCATACAGTCAGCCGGTAGCGGCCCTTGAGCCGCCTGGCTTTGAGGACGGTTCGCCCGCCTCTGGTCTTCATCCGCGCCCGAAAACCGTGCACACGCTTGCGGTGTCGCACTTTGGGCTGCCACGTCCGTTTTGGCATTCCAATCCCTCGCCGATCAGATTCACGACGCCAAATTATACCCGCTTTTCCTCATCCCTGCAAATCTGTAGGGCCGTATGCCGTCAATCCCCCCTCGGCCCCATAACGCCAGATTTGCCTTTTTCGGCACTTTGCAGTATAATCCCATCGTTCGCTCAAATTTTGGCGAGTTTTGAGAAATGGAGTATCATCACGGTATGGTTGAGAAACTGACTATCATTACAGAACGGGTGGATGACACCCCCCTCCTGTTGGCC
>DAOTYI010000122.1:0-19408 GCA_034434895.1 Anaerolineae bacterium | reverse complement strand
CTTCTGCACCATCGGCAAGACCATCAAGACCCTGGCCTTCGCCTACCTGGGCGACTATTCGCGGGACTGGCTGCTCTGGTTTCTGGGCGGGACCGGCGTATAAGCCACTGGTAAGGACACAGGACACCAGGCCCTCGCCCCTGGCCTTGCAGCTTCCCACCCCTCCCCTCGCCCGCCGCCGCAGGCGAGCGGGAGAGGGGAGGGGGCAGGGGGAGGGGTGAGAGCCAGGCGGACTTTTAACAAAAGTGTAAACCAATTTCCCCAGAAAATTGAACCATCCCCACAGGAATCATAAAAAAACCTGAGCCTCCTGGGGCCCATGTCGCCGGCGGCTTGCAGCGGGCCGCTCAGCGCAACGCGCCGCGCACGATCAAGGCGACGACCCCGACGAGGATCACCACAAAGACGATCTGGGCGGCGCGTCCTGGCCGGTTGAACCAGCGAGCAAGGCCCTCCTGGCTGCGGTCAAGGGTGTAGGGCAGCAGGGCCAACAGCAACAAGATCAGCAGCGGCGTCAGGACCCCGGCCAGAAACGGGGGGGCGATGCGCAACAGCTCCTGGATCCAGAGAAAGAACCAGGGGGCGCGGGGTTCGGCGACGAGAGCGCCGGGATCGGGAGGCGGGCCAAGGGGTGCGCTGATGACCAGGCTCAACCCAACCAGGCAGGCCAGGGTGAGCAGCATGGCGATCAGCTCGCTGTGCACCAACTGTTCTCGATCCACACGCGGCACCGGGGCGATGTGGGAAATGCCCCCATCACGACGGACGCGAAAGAGGTGCCAGGTCACAAAGGCCGTGGCGACCAACGCCAGGCCCAGGACGTGCCAGGTATAAAAGCGGAGCAAAGCTGCCGCGCCGATCTGCTCTCCCCCCACCAGCAGCCGATACAGAGAAGCCCCCAACCAGGGGATCTCCCTGATCAGGTTGGTGCCCACCAGCAGTGCCCAGGCGGTGTCCTGGTCCCAACGCAGCACATAGCCGCTAAAGTCGAGCATCAGGGTCAAGAAGAGCAACATGATGCCGATGAGCCAGTTCAGACGACGGGCCTTGTAGCCGCCGCTGAGGACGACGCGGGCCATGTGCAGGACGACCGTCCCCACCATGAGTTGCCCGGCCCAGAAGTGGATGTTGCGCACCAGCCAGCCAAAAGGGGCCAGGTAGGTGATCTGGCGGATGGACAGGTGAGCCTCCTCTGGGGTGGGCACATAGAGGAACATTTCGAGGATGCCGGTCAGGCCCAGGACGAGGAACAGCAGCAACGAGATGCCGCCCAGGCCAAAGGTGTAGGAAAACCGGGCCTCGCGGTCAGGAATGGTCGGCGGATGCAGGTGATAGAAAAAGTTGGGACGGCGTCTGGGCATGGCCGGTGACAATAGAGCGAGACCTCAAAAAGTCAGGCGAGCCGTTGGCTCTACCGTTGTAGCCCGATCGACCATGAGCTGCCCCTTTTCCCGGTCCAGCCAGAGGCGCAGGTAGCGCAACGGTCTGGTAGCCGGCCCCGTTTCCGGCCGGCCCTGAGCGTCAAAGCGGCTGTCATGGCAAGGGCAGCGGAATCCCCCTTGTTCCGCCAGCTCTACCAGACAGCCCAGGTGGGTGCAAACGGCGTCCAGGGCGTACAAACCGCCTTCATCGTACCCGACATAGACCCGCGCCTCGGCCACATATACCACCAGGCCGGGGGAAAAACTGGCCGGCTGGCCGACAGGAAGGACCTCCGAGGCCGAGCTGGGAGGTTGATAGGAGAGAAAACGGACCACCTGACCGGTAGCGGCGAGGACAGCCGTGGCGATAGACCCCCGGGCCAGCCAGGTCAGGAATCTGCGACGGTCAACCGCTCTGTCTTTCATGGGCTCCCCTTCTCTTCACCAGCCACAAAATCAGGAGCGTGGCCGACAGAAAGAGCAATATGGCCAGGACCACGAGGCCGGTCCACCCAGAATGGCCGGCTGCCTGGGGGCCAACCTGGGCGCCTGCCGGCAGACGTCCGTTTTCGTACAGCAAAAAGGCTGTCAGCGCCCAATAGTCCGGGTCGGAGAGGGTCCCAGGCCGTTGCGGTGGCTGTGTCTCCCGCAGAAAGGTGAACAGATCATCGGCGGTCTTGAACGAGCCGAGGCCGATCAGCGGCGGCACAGACCGGGGAAGAAAGAAGGCATCCATCTCGGACCTGCCGGCATGGCAGCCGCGCCCCCAACAGTTGCGGTGCTCCTCATCCCAGACCTGCCGCCACTCGTCGGTCAATCCCTGTCCCCGGTCGCCGTGACAGGGCATACAGTGGAAATAGTACAGATAGCGGCCGGTATCAACCTGGGTGGGCGACTCCGGCAGGACCGGCACGGCCAGCCGGTCCTGCCCAGGCATCTGGGTCGGCCGGGGAGGGGAAAGGTCCATCCTGTCCGCCGTCCCTTCCCCGGCTATCAGGGCAGTCGGCCAGGGCAGGAGGCATAACACCAGCAGGACCACTCTGACTGCTTTGCCGGCTACAGGCAGCCTGGCTGGGGCGGGGTCCGGGTTCTCTGTCATCTCCTCCCTCTGAACGGCCATCGGTCATAAGGCCCGAACCGACCGGTGCAGGATCGCAGCGATAAGCAGCAGGCCGACAACCACGGCGGCCACACTCCGTTCCACCCTGATCGCGGTGTGGTGGCTCTGAACAAGTTGGGGGATCAGGAGCACCCGGTCGCCGTTCTCCGGCCCCAGCGGCTCTGGAGGCAGGTCAACGCCGTTGGCGTCGGCCAGATAGGCGGTGAGGTTCCAATACACCTCATCCTCAAACAGGCCAGGGAAGGACCAGGGCATGTAGACGCGCAGATAGGCGAACAGGTCGGCTGCCGTCTTGTAGCCGGTCAACGCCCCTGGGCCGATGACCAGCGGTGCCTGTTGGGGGATTTCAAACCCTTCGGGCGGGTGGTTGGGGGCATGGCATTTGGACTGCCAGCAGTTCATGTCCTCTGGATCCAACACACTGCGCCATTCTTCGGTCAATCCCTGGCCCCGGTCGCCGTGACAGACCATGCAAGACATCCAGTACTCGACATGGCCCAACTCCACCTGAGTCGGGGGGTCGGACAACGGTGGCCGTGCCAGCCGCTCCTGAGGGGTCATGCCTGGCTTGTGGCCAGGAGGCACCTGCGCCCTCACGACCAGAAGGGCAGATAACAGGGTGAGGATCGCGCCGATCCCCCACAGCAATCCCCGCCGCCCGACGGTTCTCATCCCCCTTCCCAGGCGGGCTGTGTTCAGGTCCACAACTGCTCCGGGATCTGGACGGCCACGACCTCACCCCGGGCGCAGACCTGTCCCTGGACCGACAGGGTGGTGCTGACCACCACCTTGCGGCCTTTGATCTCTTTGACCTGCGAGCGCAGTTCCAGCGGCCCCTCAATCGGCGTGGGACGCAGGTAATCCACGTGCAGCGAGGCGGTGACGAACCGCAGCGGCGGGTCGGTGTCCATCTCCCGCCCCTGGGCGCGATAGGCCGCAGCGGCAGCCGTGCCGGTGGAGTGGCAGTCAATCAGCGAGGCGATCAGGCCGCCGTACACGTAACCGGGGATGGCCGTGTGGTAGGGCCGGGGCGTAAAGGTACAGACCGCCTCATCGCCATCCCAGTAGCTTTTGATGTGCAACCCATGCTCGTTGAGCCGGCCACAGCCGTAACACAGGCTCCAGCGGTCAGGGTAATAGTCTTGAAATGCTTTGTCGCTCACCAGGCATACTCCTCTTCAGGGCCGGGGCCGCAGGCTACCTCGGCCATGTTCGATTGCGTTCATTGAGCATGGTCGAGCTACTCAATCTGGCCGGTCCCCTGACACAGCTCACAGGGAGCCTGTTCAATCACGGTGATTTCCCCACTCCCCTGGCAACGGCTACAAACCTGGCCATCGCTCTGGCCCTGACCGTTGCAGGCCACACAGAGGATGCGGTGGACCTCTTCTGTCTGACCACTTCCCTGGCAGATTGGGCATTCCATCGTTCCTCCTTAAGAACAACTCTTCGGTCAAAAGGCCGATTGATCACCTTCAGTATAGCAGCCAGGCGGCAGTTTTGCAACTTGAGCTGGCGGTCTGGTTGCCTGACGCTACTATGACAGTTGCAAGAATTCCATCGCTCGGCGGGGGTCTGTGACCCCCGCCGATGGGGAACTTGAGCTGGCGGTCTGGTTGCCTGACGCTACCGTGATAGTTGCAAGAATTCTCCATCTTTTGTATAATAAGTTGACCCTGGCCAAAGTTCCGTGTGGGCCTGTTGCCCAGGTCAAGGCCTGTGTGACAAAGGGCCAGGCACCTGAATGGTGGAGTGAACTCCCGGAGAGCGGCAGAGTGTGAGTCAGCTAGACACCCGCAGGATTACAATCGAAGAGCGGCCAACCGCCACCCAACCGGAGGGAACCCTGCCCCCTCACACCATCCTCCAGGGACGGTATGAGATCCTGGCGGTGCAGGGTGTAGGGGGAATGGGGGCCGTCTACCGGGCGCGTGACCTGCGCTTCAGCGCGGTGACCAAGATCGTTGCCGTTAAGGAGATGAGCAACGTCGCGCCCGACCCGCGTCTGCGCCGTCTCGGCATCCAAAACTTTGAGCGTGAGGCCAATATCCTGGCCAGCCTTTCTCACCCGTCCATCCCCAAGATCTTTGACTATTTCTCCGAAGGGAACCGCAGCTACCTGATCCTGGAGTTTATCGAGGGCCAGGCCCTCGATGACCTGTTGGAGGAGCGCCGCCAGCCGTATGGCCAGGAGGAGGTCGTGGACTGGGCGCTCCAGGTCTGTGATGTCCTGGCCTATCTGCACAGCCAGAAACCCCCGGTCATCTTCCGCGACATGAAACCGGGGAATCTGATGCTGCGTCACGACGGCCGCATCATGGTGATTGACTTTGGCATCGCCAAGGTGTTCGAACACGGCCAGCGGGGGACGATGATCGGCACCGAGGGATACTCCCCGCCGGAACAGTACCGGGGCGTGGCTGAGCCACGGGGCGATCTGTACGCCCTGGGAGCCACCATGCATCACCTGCTCACGGCGCGTGACCCACGCCTGGAACCCCCCTTTACCTTCCACGAGCGTCCGATCCGCCTGTTCAATCCCGGCGTCACCCCCGAGGTTGAGGCGGTGATCATGAAGGCCCTGGCCTACGATGTCCAGGATCGGTTCGCTTCGGCGGTCGAGATGGCTCAGGCCTTGGGGAACGCCCTGCCACGGCGGCGCCCGGTGACAACCGGCCTGGGTACGGTGGGTCTGGCCGGGGCTACCTCCCTCATGCCCCAGGAGGTGACTCCCAAATGGACCTTCACCTGTGAAGACGAGGTGCGCTCCTCACCACGCATCGCCGACGGTGTGTTGTATATCGGTTGTTATGATAACAACCTGTATGCCCTGGATGCCCGTGACGGATCGTTTCTGTGGAAATTTCCCACCGATGGCGGGATTGCCTCGACCCCCTGTATCTACGAGGAGATGGTGCTGATCGGCTCGGAGGATGGGGCGCTGTATGCCATCTCGCGGCGGAGTGGACGCAAGGCCTGGAGTTGCGCCACAGCCGGCTGTGTTCGCTCCTCGCCACGGGTGGAATTGGGCCACGTCTTCTTTGGCTCAGACGACGCCTGCCTGTATGCGGTCAACGTCCAGTCGGGGCGGGTGGTCTGGAAGTTCCAGTCGGCAGGGCCGATCCGATCCACTCCCTGCATTGCCAACGAGATGGTCTACTTTGGCTCTGACGACGGCTATATCTATGCGCTGGACATGCGGAGCGGTGAGGTCAAATGGAAGTACTGCACCCACCGCCGTGTCACCTCCTCGCCGGCGATAGAAGATAATCTGCTCTACATCGGTTCCGCCGATGGACACCTCTATGGACTGAATGCGCGCTCCGGCTGGCCGGTGTGGCGCTTTCGCACCGGCGGGTATGTCCTCTCCTCGCCGGCTGTCGAGGGGGATCGGGTGTACGTTGGCTCGGTGGATGGATGTTTATACGCGGTAGATGCGGGCAGTGGCCGACAGCGTTGGAAATATGATGCCGGCGGCGCCGTCACCTCCTCGCCGACAGTGGCCAATGGGGTGGTCTATGTCGGGTCGAACGATGGCGCCATCCACGCAGTGGAGGCCCAGCAGGGGCGTGGCCTGTGGCGTTACGTGACCGGCGGTCCGGTGCCCTCCTCGCCGATTGTGGTGGATGGGATTGTCTATGTCGGCTCCCTGGATCACCGTGTGTATGCCTTGCCCACATGATGGCAGGAAGGAAAAGGATTCATGAATCCGAATCGAGCACTCGTCGCTCTGCACCAGCTTTTCAAGCGAGAAAAGGGTCAGCCGCCCGTGGAGGCTCCCGCGGCGAGCGCCCCGGATGAGAAGGGTCAACAGCCCGCCCCTGGTGGTTTGCTGATCGGGCTGGCCTCCGATCCGGGACGTGTCCGGGACCACAATGAGGACGCCAGCCTGGCCTGCCAGTTTACGATGGCGCAACAGGGAAAACCGCCCCTGCCGGTGGGCCTGTTTGTCATTGCCGACGGCATGGGGGGGCATGCCCGGGGCGAGCAGGCCAGCGCCTTTGCTGTGCGGCTTGTGGCTGGTCACGTGATCCGTCACCTCTGTCTGCCCATGCTGGAGGAGGAAGATGCAGCCGGGCCAGCGCCGATCAACGACCTCCTGGAGGATGGCATCCGTCTGGCACATCAGGCTGTAAGCCGCCGCCTGCCGGAGGCAGGCACAACCCTGACCCTGGCCCTGGTGCTGGGCGACGGGGTGCATATTGCCCATGTGGGCGACAGCCGCGTCTATCTGGGCCAGCGAGGGAGCCTTCGCTGCCTGACCCGTGACCACTCGATTGCGGCCCGGCTGGTGGAGATGGGCCAGGCCAGCCCGGAGGAAGTGACCTTGCAGCGGAACATCCTGTACAAAGCCCTGGGACAGGGCCCCCGGATCGAACCGGACATCCTCTATCACGACCTGGAGAACGGACAGTATCTGCTACTTTGTTGCGATGGCCTGTGGGGCAAGGTATCTGAAGCCAGGATGGTAGATATCATTGAAGCGGCCCCCACCCCCGACATCGCCTGTCAGAACCTGGTTGCCGAGGCCAACCGAAACGGCGGGGAGGACAACATCTCTGTCATCCTGGCTGCCAGAGGCTGGCCGCTGCCGGCCCGACAGATGCCGCGCGTCACCGGGGCGCATGGCCCCTGAAAACAGGTGCATCCATGGAGTTCAGGCACGATTACTATGCCATCCTGGGCATCCCTCCCCATGCCAACGAGCAGGCGATTAAGCAGGCCTACCGCCAACTGGCCCGCCGCTTCCACCCCGACACCAGCAGCGAGGAGCAGGCGGTCGAGCGATTTCGTGAAGTCCAGGAAGCCTACGAAGTTCTGATTGACCCCCAGCAACGGGAGGTTTATGACCATTGGCGACGCCAACAGGGCTGGGATCGGCCGCCGCCCCTGATCGTGCGCCTCACCCCCAGCCAGCGGATCTTGCCCTGCCTGGGCGAACCCCAGCTCCTGTACCTCCTGATCGAACTCTCGGCCTCCGAACAGGTCGAAAGCCGGCGGCTGCCCCTCAACCTGGGCCTGATCCTGGACCACAGCACCTCCATGAAAGGAGCCCGGCTGCAACAGGCCAAGGAGGCAGCCCAGTACATTCTGGAGCAGATGGGGCCGGAGGATGTTCTCTCGCTGGTGGCCTTCAGCGACCATGCCAGCCTGATCCTGCCTGGGCGACGGGGGGTGGACAAGGCCGCCGCCCGCTCGGCCATCAACAGCATCCGGGCGGGCGGGGGGACAGAGATCCTGCAAGGCCTGAAACTGGGCCTGGAAGAGGTGGAGCGCTGGCATACCGGGGCGCCCGGCGGACAGATCAGCCATCTCATCCTGCTGACCGACGGCCAGACCTATGGTGACGAGGCCGGCTGCCTTGAGCTGGCCAGATATGCCGGCCAAAAACAGATCCCCATCACGACGATGGGCATCGGTTCCGACTGGAATGAGAAGCTGCTGGACCAGGTAGCCACGCTGAGCGGCTCGCCGGGCGGGTCTTTCTACATAGACTCAAGCGCCAGGATCGCCCAGGTGTTCCATGAGCGGCTCCAGGCCTTGGGGAGTACCTTTGCCCACAGCGTCAGCCTGTCTGTCCATCTGGGCGAGCGGGTGTCGCTCAAGGAGGCATTCCTGGTTTCACCCCAGATCAGTCAGTTGCAGTTTACCGATGACAGGGTCCTGTTAGGCTCATTGGAGAGACATCGCCCCCAGGCGGTCATGTTGGAGCTGCTGATCGGTAGTTATGGTCCGGGCAGCCACCGGCTGTTGCAGGTGGCTGTGGAGGCCCAGGTGCCGACCGTGGGCTCCCAGCCGGTGCGTGCCCGCCAGGAACTGACACTGACCTTCAGCTCCGATCTGGATCGGCGGGACTCGGTCCCGGCCGACATTGTCACGGCCATGGGCAAACTGGTGATTTTCAAAATGCAGGAACGGGCCATGGCCGAGATCGAGGTCGGACAGATCGAGGCGGCCGTGGACCGGCTCAAGACCCTGGCCACCCGCCTGCTCAACCTGGGCGAGACCGAGCTGGCCCGGGCTGCACTGCTGGAGGCTGGCCGCCTGGCCCATACCGGCACCCTGTCATCGGAGGGGCGGAAAAAGATCCAGTATGGCACGCGGGGGCTTTCTATTTTGCCCAAAGAGGTGCATCGTGATTAAATGCCCCTTCTGCAATCATGTCTATCCCGAAGGCACCCTTTTCTGCGAGGAGTGTGGCTCTTACCTGGCACCGAGCCGGGCACAGGCCACCGATCCACTGACCGATCAAATAAAGGCAGAGGCGGAGCGAAGCCGGACGGACAAGGGTGGATTTCTCACCCTGGTGTTGTCCATTGAGGATGGGGGGACCATAGAGCTTCCCCTGTCGAAAGAGGTGGTGTTGGGGCGCCTCGATGCCAGCCGGGCCATTTTCCCTGATGTGGACCTGACAGCAGAAGGGGGCATCGAAAAAGGGATCTCGCGCCGACATGCCCGCATCTCCCGCCGGGCGGGGCAGGTGTTCATCGAGGACCTAAACAGCCTGAACGGCACCTTCTTGAATGCCATCCGCCTGGTCCCGGAGTTGCCCTATCCCCTCAAGGATGGCGACCGGATCCAGCTTGGCAAGATGATCCTATCGGTCCACCTGAAGTGAGCCTGTGTTCAACAGCCCGGCCCCTGACCAGGGCCTGGCTTCGGTAGAGATTGAGGAGCAAGCGGTATGTCTCTGGAAGTGGTCATCCATGTGCTCAATGAGGATCCAATTCTGGCCGAGATCGAGAGGATGCCCGACCCCAAGGATCAGGCCCTGATCCTCACCAATCCGCGTCGCCGCGATGGCCGACCGCTGCATTATGTGACCGAGGGGGCCGCGGCCTTCATCTTCCCCTGGACGCGCATCAGCTTTGTGGAAGTGATGGAGGCCGAAGAGGCGAAAGAGGTGGTCGAGTTCTTCCGGGAATAGGGGCGGTCCCCCCCATTGGCATCAAGTTAAGGCGCGGGCGATTGGAAATCGCACCGGTAGGGGCAGAGCGGCGCTCTGCCCCTGGCCGTCCGCGCAGGCGGACGGCGGCATCCACGCCGGTGGATGCCTGGCCGCAGGCCCCTGAGGTGCGACTTGAGTCGCTTGATGCCTGGGGGCGGTCCCCCCCACCTCTGGCATCCGACTCAGCGGATTTCCGTGATCAGGACCCGGACCGCGCCGGCCAGGCGCAACAACATGTCCACCCGCCCCTGTGTCTCCTCCGTGACCAGGGCGATCATATGGCCGCCCCTCCCTGCCCCGGAGAGCTTGGCCCCCAAAGCACCCCCCTGACGGGCGGCTGCCACCAGGCGGTCCAATTCAGGGCAACTGACCCCCAGTTCCTGGAGCAGGGCGTGGTTCTCGTCCATCAGCCGGCCCAGTTCTGCCTCCTGACCCTGCACAATGGCCGAACGGGCGGCCAGGGCGATCTCCCCCACTCGGTCCAGGAGCGGTTCATAGCGGGTCGGATCGGCCTGGTAACGGCGGCGCAGGTCGCCCACCACTTCCCAGGTTGGGCTGGCGAGGCCGGTATCGGCCACCGCCAGCCGGAAAGGCCGCCCCACCCAAAAGATCTCCCGCGTCACCCCTTTGACAAAGTAGACCGGCTTCTCAAAGGCGATCACCGTATTGTCAATGCCGGAGGGGGTGCCATGGTAGAGCACCTCCGTCTGATAGACCAGGTCGGAGATGGCCTGGGAGGGGAACCAGTGGCCCAGGTGCCTGGCCAGAGCCCGGACGATGGCTGTAGAAACGGCGGTGCCGCTGCCCAACCCCCGGGCGATGGGGATGGTGGAGGTGATGGTGATGGTCAGGTCTGGATCGGAACCCCGGCCGATGGCTCGCAGCGTCCCGCGCACGATGTGGGCCAACGGCTCATCCGGCGGCGCTTCACGCACGATCACGCGGCGATCCAGGTCCGGGGCGACAACCACCACTCCCTGTCCCGCCGGCCCGGGTTCGATATAAGCCTGAGCCTGCACTTCGGTCACCGGCACGGCGATGGCCGGCCGGCCATAGACGACCGCGTGTTCGCCGAACAGGATCACCTTGCCACACGCATACGCCAGCGTCATCTGCCCGCTCCTGCTGATACCATACCTCGACAATGCTGAACGGCCTGACCAACGGCGCGGCGGTTGAGTGGCGAGGCGGGCCATGCAACGGACACAAC
Organism: Anaerolineae bacterium; assembly: GCA_034434895.1. Classification (GTDB taxonomy): domain Bacteria; phylum Chloroflexota; class Anaerolineae; order JAAYZQ01; family JAAYZQ01; genus DAOTXL01. Next base: position 8,708 of record DAOTYI010000122.1, on the reverse strand, counting down.
GAAAGTCAAAAACTTTGCCTGACCCCCCACACAAACCGCCGCTGCCGGCTCTTTACAGCCTATCCGAAAAAGGGGTAGGACAGCCTGGAGAGGCTGTCCAGGCAGGCTGGAAAGCCTGCCCTACAGTGTTTCGGATAGGCGCTTACAGCACCCCCTCAACATTCCACGGGCAGAACTCGGCCTCCCCCACACCCTGCGCCTCACTCCTGGTTGGCTGCCCCGAAGCCACGGCCACGACCAGGTCCAGCAGTCTGGCGGCCACCTGGGCCATCTCCACGCCGGCCAGCACCTGCCCGGCATCCAGGTCTATCTCATCGGCCATCCGCTCATACAGAGCCGAATGGCTGCCGACTTTGATGCAGGGGGCCGGTTTGAAGCCCAGCACCGACCCCCGCCCGGTGGTGAACAGCACCAGGTTGCAGCCACCGGCCACCTGGCCCGTCACTGCCACCGGGTCATAGCCCGGCGAATTCATAAAGACAAAGCCTCGCGCCGTCACCGGCTCGGCATAGTCATATACAGCGATCAGCGGCGTACTGCCTGCCTTGGCCACCGCCCCCAGCGATTTCTCATAAATGGTCGTCAGACCGCCTGCCTGGTTGCCCACGCTGCGGTTGTCGTCCATGTCCACCCCCATCCGCCGGGCATATTCCCGCCACCAGTCCACCATTGCCAGCAGCCTGTGGCCGACCTCCGGGCTGACAGCCCGCCGGGTGAGCAGGTGCTCCGCCCCATAGATTTCGGGCGTCTCGGCCAGGACCACAGTGCCCCCCTGTTGCACCACCTGGTCGGCCACCAGCCCCACCACCGGGTTGGCCGTCACACCCGACCAGGCATCGCTGCCGCCACACTGCAGGGCCAGCATCAGCTCCGAAAGCGGCTGCGCCGTGCGCACCGCCGCATTGACCGCCGGCAACATCTCCTCCACGGCGGCGATGCCGGCCTGCACCGTCCGACGTAGCCCGCCCAACTCCTGGATGACCAGCCCCGGGCCGGTCAGGCCAAAGCCGGCCTTTAGCGCCGCCACCTGATTGGTCTCGCAGCCCAATCCGACAAGCAGGTAGCCACCCACATTGGGATGGCGGGCCATGCCGGCCAGCGTCCGTTGCAGCAGCGGGTACTGAATGGGACAACCCAGGCAGTGGGTCAGGGCCAGCACGCCGTCCACATGCGGGAAAGGGGCCAGCCGCTCTGCCGTAAAGTGACGGGCGATCTCGCGGGCGGCGTGTGCCGAACAGTTGACGGTCGAGATCACGGCCAGATAGTTGCGCGTCCCCACCCGCCCGTCGGCCCGCCGGTAGCCCAGAAAGGTGCGGCGTTGCCGGTCCGGCACAACCTCCACCGGCCGCACATCGGCGCCGAAAGCCGGATCGCGGTCCAGCTCTTGCAGGCTCAGGTTGTGGGTGTGAACCCACTCGCCGGGCCGGATCGGCCGGCCGGCAAAGCCGATGATCTGCCCGTAGCGGCGCACCGGCTCGCCGGGAGCGAGGGGCCGCAACGCCACTTTGTGGCCGACAGGGATCGGCTCGCACACCACCAGTTCCTGTGGGCCTGGGGCCTCCTCCACGGTCAGGAGGAGGCCCTCCCTCAGCTCTGTTTTGGCGATGGCCACATCATCCTGCGGATGCAGCCGCACCGCCACCTCCTCCACAGGGTGTGAGTGAAGCATGTCCCTCCTCCTCGGTTGCCCCCTTTAGATCACCACCTGCGTCATGGCTAGGTCGGCATAGGCGGCGATCCCCTTGGCCCGCAGGCGGCTCAGGAAGGTGCGCGGGTCCAGGCAGGCTTCCGGAGCATAGACTCCCCCCTCCTGGATGCGCAGCTCCCGCCGGGCCAGCATCAGCGTGCCGATGGACAGCGACAGCCCCGTTGCCTGCCGCATCTGCCCGACGCCGCAGGCCAGCGCATGCACCTCCTGGCCGGCCACCTGCCCCCACACATCCAGGCGCACCGCCCCCTCTTCCGGCTCCTCGCCGGCTGACATCCGCTCCAGCAGGCCGACCAGACGGGCCACCCCGCTCCTGACCCGCCGGCTGCCGAGCAGGCCCCACCGCGCCGGGCGGATGAACCAGCCCGATCCGCGCCCAAAGCCCATGAAAAAGTTGACCTCTTCCAGGCCTGGCAGGAAGCGGGGCAGCGTTTCCGGCTCGCTGTGGCCCATGTTCCACACCCGGATCGGGCCAAAACGGGGGAATTCCACCACCCGCTCCTCGCTGCACGCCGGCAGCATCACCCGTTTTCCGCCGCGCCAGGCCACCACCTGCCCGGTGATGATGTGCAGCATGTGGTGCACCACCGCCTGGCCGCCGCCGGCCTTCAACGGCTGAAAGACCGACACATCCGCCCGCCGCACCCGGTCCATCTGGTCGGCGTAGTAGCGAATGCCGAGGTTGGACACGCCGGGGCTGGTACCCAGGCCGGTGATGACCGTGATCCCCTTTTCGCGGGCCGGCCCGTGAAAGTGATCAATGGCCATGCCGGCTGCCTCCCACTCGTCGCACAGGCTGGCATAGGGCACGCCCGCTTCGAGGGCAGCCCGGATCAGCCTGGTCTCGAACAGGTGGAAAGGTCCCAGGGCCGAGGCGGCCACATCATAGCCACGCATCGCCTCCACCAGCTCCTGATGGTTGGTCGCATCTACCGCCCGGACATCCACCTCTGCCCCCTGGCCGGCCAGCCTGGCAGCGATCTGTCGGGCGGCAGCTACATTCCGGTCGGCGATGGTCACCCGGCGCACCCCCTCGGCCAGGGCCAGGTCCTCCACGGCCCGGCTGCCCATATCGCCGGCGCCACCCAACACTATGATCTCCATCGTCCTCCCTCCTTCTGTAGGGCAACTGCTTGCTGTAGGGCAACTGCTCGCAGTTGCCCTACAGGCGCAGATGCTCCGGCATCACATCCCGGCGGAACAGATCCTCCTCTGTCTCCCGCCGCCGCACCACCGCCGCCCGGTCGCCCGTCACCAGCACCGTCGCCGGGCGGGGGATGGCGTTGAAATTGCTCATCGAGACCTCCTGGTAGGCTCCCGTGTCCAGCAGGGCCAGCAGGTCCCCTACCTCGACCTGGGGCACCGGCACGGTGGGCAGGAGGCGGTCGCCATAGCAACTGCGACCGATGATGTCCGCCCTGTCGGTCAGCGGCGCATCGGCCTTGTTGGCGAACAGATAGTCGTGCAGGTGATGCTCGTAGCGACCGCCGGTGAACCAGAATTCGGTGGTGTCCACGATGATCAGCTTCCAGCGGATGGGCCTTTCCAGGCGCTTGAGGTTGCACACTGTGGTCAGGTGGATGCCGGCATTGCCATGGATGGCCCGCCCCGGCTCTAATTGAAGCATCAGGCCCCGGGTCTCGATCCCCTGTTTGGGCAATTCGCGCCGCAGGGTACGGGTGCAGGCCTCAGCATACTCCTCGATGCCCGGCGCCGGGGTCTGATTGGGCCGGGCCTCAATGGTGTCAATCAGCCGGGCCATGACCTTGTAGCGGGCCTCGGCGCCCAGCAGGCTCATCGCTTTGGACAGGGCATAGAGCGCCCCCAGTTGCAGCGGCTCGCTATAGTCGGTCGCGGCGTTGAAGGGGTCGCGGGGGATGGCAAAACCGCCACCGATGTCAATCTCCTGGGGCCGGTAGCCGTCCAGCGCCTGGCAGAGACGCCCCACATCGCGGGCAAAGGCTTCCATCTGCGCCTCCCAGTAGCGGGTTGAGCGGTGGTGCCGGCCGTGGTGCTGGTGGATGCCGACCAGCTCCACATTCTTCATCGCCAGGATGCGCCGCCCCAGGGCCACCGCATCGTCAAAGGCCAGTCCCCCCTTGTAGACCAGGGCGGCAATGTCGGTCGGCACCAGCCCCTCGGCTACAAAGTCGGTGTGCTGGATAAAGCCGGAGACGGCCGGCTTGAGCCGCAGCCGCACTTTGGCGGTGACACCCAGCTCGTTCGCTGCGGCCTCGATGACCTCCAGCTCCTCGACGCTGTCAATGGTCAGGCGCACCCCCTCGCGCACGCAGCGGTAGATGTGATCGCGGCCTTTGGGCACGCCGTTGACCGAGATCAGCTCGTGGGGGAATCCGGCTCCCAACGCCACAGAGAGCTCACCCGCCGAGTAGATGTCGCAGCCACACCCCTCGCTGGCCAGGATGCGTTGCACGGCCGGGATCCAGTTGGCCTTGGCTGCCGGCAGGACCTTGACCGGACCGTCGGGCCAGCCGGCCTGGAAGGCCCGCTGGAAGCGGCGGACGTTGCGCCGGATCTGGTCTTCCGACAGGACAAAGAGCGGGGAGCCGAACTCGTGGACCAGCTCCACCGTATCCCGCTCTTCGATAAACAGGTGCCCGTCGCGGATGGACAGGCAATCGTCAAGGCGTTTTTGTGTGGTCATAGCTCCCCTCCTGTGCGATGGGGGTCACAACCCGCGCTCCCCCATCCTCTGTTGTCACGGGTGCCCCGCTGAGGGCATACAGATAATCTCCAGGAAGCGCAGGTCGAAAAAGGCCTGGGCGTTGGCCGGCCTGAGCACCACCGCCGTATCGGCACCGCGCCCCGTCCCGGCGATGGCAATGACCGGCTCATCACAGCGCACCAGGCCGGCGTCGGCGGCCATCAGGCAGATCTCGGCGGCGACCTTGATCCCTTCGCTGAAGGTGCGCAGGGTGAAGGCGATGATCTCTTCCAATTCGTAGGTGCCCAACTTTTTGCGCACTGCCCGCCCCACCCCGCCAAAAGCGTGGGTACAGGTCAGGATCGTCGCCCCGGCGGCTTCGATGGCCGCCCGGTTCTCGACCGTCAGCTCCTGGGTGCCGGGCGCGCGAAAGCCGGCCGAATGGGTGACGACAATGACCTCCAATCCGCGGAGCATCTGCGCGGCCTGGAGGCCGGTGGCGCCGCTGGTGCTTGCCACCAACACCGTGTGGATATCCAACGCTTCGGCGCGGGCGCGGGCCAGTTCCAGGGTGCGGGCCGTGTTGGCCGGGCCTGGTTGGGTGAACCAGGTGCAGACTGTGGTGAGCTCAGACATAGCCTCTCCCTCCGTCAGGCGTTGTTCCCCGTGCGGATCATACCAGACAACAGGCCGCGCGTCAAGCTAGAACCGGCTGCCAGGTTGCCTGTTTGAGAGAATGTTGGTACAATAAGCGTCAGGGCACTCAACGATGAGGCACCGCCGCATTCTCTGCCATTTCTTGCCAGATCAGCCTCGCATCGTTGGGCGCACACCCGTCGCCCGGTCCAGCCGGAACTGATTCACCCTATAAAATCTTTACGAGGAGGTAAAGCATGTACAAAAAACTGTTTATCCCAGGTCCCACCCATGTGCGGGACGAAATCCTGCAGGCCCAGGCCGTGGGCATGATCGGCCATCGAGCCAAGGAATATTCGGACCTGCAAGCCGAGGTTACCCCCAAACTCCAAAAGCTGCTCTACACGAACCAGCGGGTCTATCTGTTTACTTCATCCTCCTCCGGGGTTATGGAAGGTTCGGTGCGTCAGGCGTCACTCAAGCGAGTGCTAAACACAGTGTGCGGCGCTTTCTCCAAACGCTGGCACCAGATGACGGTGGACAACGGCATCCCCTGTGACAAGCTGGAGGTGCCGATGGGCCAGGCCATCACCCCGGAGCTGGTGGACGAGGCGCTGTCCAAAGGGGATTATGATGCCATCACCCTGTGCCACAACGAGACCTCGACCGGGATCATGAACCCGATCCGCGAAATCGCCGAACTGATCCACGCCAAATACCCCGACGTGTTGATCCTGGTAGATGCTGTGAGCAGCATGGCCGGCGTCAAGATCGAATTCGATGCCTGGGGGCTGGATGTCTGCCTGGCCGGGGTGCAAAAGTGCTTTGCCCTGCCGCCCGGTCTGACCGTATGCGCTGTCAGCGACCGGGCGCGGGAGCGGGCCTTGCAGGTGCCCCATCCAGGCAACTATTTTGCCTACAAAGAGATGGACAAGAAATATGACGCCAACCAGACCCCGGCCACCCCGGCCATCAGCCTCATCCAGGCTCTCAACCGGCAGATGGATGACATCCTGGCCGAAGGGTTGGAGAACCGTTTCGCGCGGCACCTGGAAATGGCCCAGATCGTCCGTGCCTGGGCGCGCCAGCACTTTGGCCTCTATGGCGACGAACGCTATCTGTCCAACACGGTGACCAATATCGCCAACACACGGGGCATCAGCGTCGCCGACCTGAACAAAGAGTTGGGCAAGCGCGGGGCCATGATCTCCAACGGCTACGGCGACCTCAAGGAAAAGTGCTTCCGCATCGGCCACATGGGCGACCACCAGGTGGCGGACATCCAGTGGCTGCTGGGGCAGATTAACGACATCCTCGGCCTCTAATATCCAATCTCTAATATCCAATCTCTAATACCCAATCTCTAATGTTCAAAAAAGAGTGAGACGACCATGAAAGTACTGATTTGCGACAAAACCGAAGCTTCGGCCCTGGAGGCCATGCGAGCGGCGGGCATTGAGGTGGACAACCGGCCGACCATCACCCCGGAGGAACTGGTGCGTGACGCGGCTCAATATGACGGCATGGTGGTCCGCAGCCGCACCCGGGTCACCAAAGAGGTGATTGATGCCGCACCCAATCTCAAGATCATCGTGCGCGGTGGGGTGGGGTTGGACAACATTGATGTCAGGTACGCCGAAAGCAAGGGGATCGTGGTGCGCAACACCCCCAAGGCCAGCTCCGATTCGGTGGCCGAGCTGACCATCGGCTACCTGCTGGCCCTGGCCCGCAAGATCCCCCAGGCTTCGGCCAGCATGGCCGCCGGCGAGTGGAAGAAGAAGGAGCTGGAAGGCACCGAAATTGCCGGCAAGACGCTGGGACTGATCGGCCTGGGCAACATCGGTCAGGCGGTGGCCCGCCGGGCCGCTGCGCTGGGGATGAAGGTTATCTTTTACCGGCGCACCCCCACCGAGGTGCCCTTTGCCCGGCAGGTCAGCCTGGATGAACTGCTGCGCGAAAGCGATTACATCTCGCTCCACGTGCCCAAAACAGCCGAGACGACCAACCTCCTCAACGCCGAAGCGTTTGCCAAAATGAAGCAGGGGGTCTATATCGTCAACTGCGGCCGGGGGGGCACGCTCGACGAGGATGCCCTGTACGATGCCCTGGTGAGCGGCAAGGTGGCCGGTGCGGCGCTGGATGTCTTTGCCGATGAGAAGGTAAACCCCGGCAACGCCCGGCTCTTCAGCCTGAAGGACAAAAACGGCTTCAATCTGGTCATCGGCTCGCCGCACATCGGGGCCAGCACGGTCGAAGGACAGGGCCGTGTCGGCGCCGAGGTGGCCGAGATTCTGATTGACTTTTACCGCCAGCATTTGTAGGGCAACTGCGAGCAGTTGCCTTACAAACCAGGAGGAGATCCATGGCCACAATCGCGCCCTTTCGTGGCATCCGCTACAACCCGCACAAGGTCGGTGACCTGAGTCGGGTCGTCAGCCAGCCTTACGACCGCATCGGCCCCGATCTGCAGGCCCGCTACTACGACCTGCACCCGTATAACATCGTGCGCCTGATCCGGGGCCAGGAGTATGAGGATGACACGGCGGAGCAGAATGTCTACACCCGCGCCCGCGACTACTATGGCAGTTGGCTGGACGCTGGCTATCTGCTGCGCGACCTGGCACCTGCCTTCTACGTCTACCACCAGACCTTCACCCTGCCTGACGGCCGTGAGCTGACCCGCAAGGCGTTCATCGCCGCCTTGCAGTTGGCCGAATTCAGCGAGGGGATCGTCCTGCCCCACGAGCGGACCCTGGCGGGTCCCAAGGTGGACCGTCTGAACCTGTTGCGCGCCACGGCGTTCAACTTTGAGCTGATCTTTATGCTCTACCCCGATCCCGACAATCGGATCAATGCCCTGTTCGACGCGGCGATTGCCCATCGTCCGCCCGATGTCAACGTGCGGGAGCTGTTTGAGCAGGATGTGCAGCAACGGCTGTGGGTGGTGAGTGACCCGCAGGTGCTGGCTGCGGTGACGGCTGAGATGGCCCCCAAAACCGGCCTGATCATCGCCGACGGGCATCATCGCTACGAGACGGCACTCAACTACCGGGCCGAGATGAGGCAGAAATACCCCGATGCCCCGGCCAACGCCGCCTTTCACTATGCCCTGATCAGCTTTGTCAGCATGGACGACCCCGGCCTGATCATCCTGCCCACCCACCGCCAGATCCACAGCTACACGGCCAGGACGCCGGCCGAGATCCTGGAGGGCGCAGCCGCTTACTTTGAGGTGACGCCGCTGGCCGACCGGGCCGCGCTGGAGGCAGCCCTGGCCCAGGCCACAGCCGACGACCGGCGCATCGGCTTTTACGACGGCCGCTACTTCCTGCTGCGGCTCAAGGACCCGACCATCATGGACCGACTCGTGCCCGACCGCGCCCCGGAGTGGCGGCGGCTGGATGTGAGCATCCTCCACGAGCTGCTCATCGAGCGGGTGATGGGCATTACCAGGCAGCAGGTCGAAGCCAAAGAGTACCTGGACTATTTCCGCAACCTGGACCAGGCGCTGGCCGGGGTAGATGCCGGTCAGGCGCTGTGCGTCTTTATCCTCAATCCGACACGCATCGCCGAGGTAAAAGCCTGCTCCAGCCGGGGGGAAAAGATGCCGCAAAAGTCTACCGACTTTTACCCCAAGATGATCTCCGGCCTGGTGCTGATGGATGTGGGGGCGGGCGAGCGTTTGGGGTAGCCGAGGGC
>DAOTYI010000121.1:0-35091 GCA_034434895.1 Anaerolineae bacterium | reverse complement strand
TGGGGGGAGAGGGTAGGGGTGAGGGGCGGTATTCCCCTCGCAGCAGCGCCCCCGCCAGCTTGATCAGGCACTGGGCTGCGCCGGTGGCCCAACGCGCCTGCTGCTGCTGAAAGGCGGCGATCTGCGGCGGCAGCTCGGCCGGACACTCGACTTCGGGCAGGTAGAGGGCCCGCCAGCCGGCCAGTTGGGCGCGGAAACTGAGGTCCACATCTTCGGTCAGGGTATCGGGCTGCCACCCTCCTGCCGCCATGATGGCCTCCCGCCGCCACACGCCGGCCGTGCCGTTAAAGTTCATCAGCAGGCCGTTGCGGTTGCGGCCCAGGTGCTCCACCACAAAGTGGCCGTCAAGGGCGATGGTTTGGGCACGGGTCAGCGGCGAATAATCGGGGTTCAGATAGCCCCACCGCGTCTGCACAAAAGCAAGGCCAGGGTCGGCGACCAGGTAGGGCACCGTCCGTTTCAAAAAGTCAGGCGGTGGGACAAAGTCGGCATCAAAGATGGCGATCAGCTCCCCCCGCGCCGTCTCCAGGCCGTGGGCCAGGGCGCCGGCCTTGAAGCCCTGCCGCTCCTGCCGGTGCAGCAGCTCGATCTCCAGGCCCCGTGCCCGGTGACAGGCAACGCGCGCCCGGGCCAGCCGGGTCGTCGCGTCGGTAGAGTCGTCCAGGATCTGGATCTGAAGCCGGTGGCGGGGATAGTCCAGGCGGGCGACGGCGTCAATCAGCCGTCGCACCACATAGATCTCGTTGTACAACGGCAGTTGCACGGTGACCGGCGGCCACTCTTCCGGCTCCGGTGGGCAGGTCGGGCGCTCTGAACGGCGACGCAGGTAGAGGGCCGTCAACAACAGGGCATTGGCTCCGTAGAGGGCCAACGCCACGGCGGCGATGAGATACAGGATACTGAGAACCGACACCTTGCCTCCACTCTGGACAAACGGCGTTCAGTATACCATTGCTCTTCACTTCTGGCAAAGCACAACAGCGGCGCGGCGTCACGCCAGCTCAGGCGTTCTGTGACCGGATTGATGTCTGGCAGCCTGTAGCGTTTGACACCGCCCGCGCCTTGACGTACAATAGCACACGCCTGCCCGTCACCCCGACCGGATCGGGGCATAGGCGTCCACGCCGGTGGACACCTGGCCGCAGGCCGCTGAGGTGCGACTTGAGTCGCTTCACTTGACGTGTATGTCGGATCGGGGTTCGAGGGGCAATGTCCGACCGGCTCCGGCCGGGCACAGTTCAGGTTGGAGGCCAGAGGTGAACATCCGCTTTCCGGCGAGCCTGGCCGAGGCGATGGCCAGGTTCCTGCAAGACCTGGTCCGTATTCCCAGTCTGTCCACCCAGGAAGAGGCAGCGGCAGTACGCCTGGCTGAGGAGATGCGGCGTGTCGGTTTTGCCCAGGTATGGACCGACCGGATGGGCAACGTCATCGGGCGGATCGGATCGGGGCAGGGCCCCAGGTTGCTCCTGGAGGGCCACCTGGACACCGTGGACGTTGGCGACCTGGCCTGCTGGCCCTATCCGCCCTACGAGGGCGTGATCGAGAATGGCGTGCTCTACGGGCGGGGAGCCTGCGATATGAAGGGGGGCCTGGCAGCCATGATCTACGCCGCCAAAGCCCTGCTGGATGCCGGCGTGGAACTGGCCGGCGATCTGTATGTGGCCGGCGTGGTGCAGGAGGAGCCGTGCGAGGGGCTGGCCGTGCGGATGCTGGTGGAGGAGGGGGGCCTCCGCCCCGATTATGTGCTGCTGGGTGAGCCGAGTGACCTGCAGGTGCGCCTGGGGCACCGTGGCCGGCTGGAGATGCAGGTCCAGGTGCGGGGCAAGGCCGCTCACGCCTCGTCGCCGGCTCTGGGCAGCAACGCCATTCACCATGCGGCGCGGCTCATCTTTGGCCTGGAATTGCTGGCCCCCCGCCTGGCCCGCGATCCGTTTCTAGGCCAGGGCACCCTGGCCGTGACCGAGATCTCCAGCCAGGCGGCCAGCCGCAACGCCATCCCCGATTGTTGTACCTTTTACATTGACCGCCGTCTGACCCTGGGGGAAACGGAGCGGAAAGCGTTGGCCGAGGTGCAGAATATCATCAACACCGAGGAGGTGGACGCTCAGGTGCAGATCACCGACTACCAGGCGACAAGCTACACCGGCTACGACTGTCAGGCCCGGTTGGTCTTTCCCGCCTGGATGATCCCTGAAGACCATCCTCTGGTGCAGGCGTTGGTGCGCAGCGTGCGCGAGGCCCTCGGCTACCGGCCTCGCCTGGGGCGCTGGGATTTCTCGACCGACGGGACCTACACCGCCGGCGTGGCCAACATCCCGACCGTGGGCTTTGGGCCGGGCGAGGAACGGTATGCCCACACCCCCCAGGAACAGGTCCGCCTGAACGATGTGGTGGACGCAGCGCGGGTTTATGCCCGGCTGGCAGTCGAATTGCTGGGCAGGCAGTAGCCGATTGCCGGCTCATAGCCGGTTAGAATCATGAAAGGAGAAGAGGAACGATGAAAACCGACAATTTCCGGGGACGGGATTTTCTGACGCTGCTGGACTATAGCCGCGAGGAGATCGAAACCATCCTGGACGTAGCTTTGGACCTGAAGCGCCGTTTCGCGCTGGGCGAGGCCCACGACCACCTGCTGCGGGGCAAGACGCTGTTCATGATTTTCTACAACCAGAGCCTGCGCACCCGCAACAGCTTCGAGGCGGGCATGACCCAATTGGGCGGCCATGCCCATTTCCTCGATCCGGGCAAAATCTACACCCCGGCGTTGCCCGGCAAGGAGGTGGCCTACAGCACCGAGCGGGTCTCGGACGTGGCACGCACCCTCAGCCGCATGGGCCATGCCATCGCCATCCGCTGTTACGGCGACCCGGTGGACTGGGTATACGGCGGAGCGCACGAGATGATGCGCAACTTTGCCTATTGGGCCGACATCCCGGTCATCAACATGGAGTGTGACAGGTACCATCCCTGCCAGGCGTTGGCCGACATCATGACCGTCAAGGAAAAGTTCGGCACCTTCAAGGGGGTCAGGTTCACGATGAGCTGGGCCTACAGCCCCAGCATCCATAAGCCGCGTGCCGTGCCCCAGAGTGCCATCATCGCTGCCACCAAGATGGGCATGGATGTCACCCTGGCGCACCCCAAAGGGATGGAACTGGACCCGGAGGTGCTGGATGCCTGTGCCAGGTATGCCGCTGAGACCGGGGGGTCATTCCGCATCAGCAACAATTTTGAGGAAGCGCTGACCGGCGCCCAGGTCGTCTATCCCAAGGCCTGGGCCGCCACGCCCATCTTCAAGCCGCCGGTGGGTCAGGATGACCCCAGGGCGACGCAGGCCATCTTTGATGCCAATAAGAGCTGGATCTGCGACCGGGAGCACATGGAGCTGGCCGACCGGTATGCCATCTACATGCACTGCCTGCCCTGCGACCGGGGCTTTGAGGTCACCGACGAGGTGATTGATAAGGAAAAGGGGGACGGCTGGCGCAGCGTCGTCTTTGATCAGGCCGAGAACCGCCTGCACGTGCAAAAAGCGGTCATGGCTCTGGTCATGGGCGGCAAATGAGGGTGGCCGCCAGCTCCTGGACAGCGGCCTCATCCCGTTGGAAAGAGATGCCGGCATAGACCGCCCACGTCTCCCGGTGTGTGACCGATTCGCCCGGGGCAAGGACCAGGCGCGGTCCCAGGGTCTCCAACTCCAGGAAGCGGGCATTGCAGTAGCATTCGCTGGAACTGCCCCGGTCGAAATAGGTGGCCTGGGGCTGATAGGCCGCATATTTGACAAACAAGGTGTCGGCCACGGCGTAGCCCAGCCAGCCGATGGGGTTCGGGAACCCGATCTTGAGCGCGCCAGCCTGCATGGTCGCCTCGACAAACAGATAGTGGTCGCCCCAGGTGAGGTGGGGCGAGTTGATCCGGGTGTAGGGCCAGAGCACGATGTGACGGTTGGGCAGCAGGCCATACTCGTCGGCGGGTGCTGTGGCCTGAGGGAGCACGGCCACGCCGCCTGGCCTGAGCTGGGTAATGGCCCACGGCGCCAGCTCGACCGCCTCCCGGCCCCGGTTGTGCAGCGTGTGGTCCACGACGACGCGGGCCTCCCGGCCGGGCAGGGTGATGGTCAGCGACTTCTGGATGCCGGTCAACCTCTCTACAGGTTGGGTCACGAGCAAGCCGTTCTCGACCTGGCACAGGGTCGGCGGATCGTCGTCGGGCAGGTAGGTGCGGCGCGGATCTTCGGGCGCATACCACAGCCGATGCCCGCCGCGCAGCCGGTACTCGCCCACGCCGGGGCAGTGGAGGGTGAGGTCAGGGACCTCGGCGAAGAGGTTATCGCCACCTTGCAGTGCCAGGCCGATGATGCGCGGCCCGACAGATCGGGTCAGCCACACAGACAGCACCTCGTTCTCCAACCGGACACAGTCGTAGCCGGCGAAACGGGTTTCGGTTTGCGTCACCATTTTCCTGCACCCTCCAACGGATACCCCTGTTCTCAGGTGCCAGGCATGATGGACCGCCGCCTGGCACCTGGCTTATTTCACCTTTACCTGGCTAAAGAACACCCTGGCGACCTGGGTCCGCCGTCCGACAATCTCGAAGCGGCCGACCAATGGTAGCTCTTGCGACGACCTGCCTACCAGCACTTCGACCACCCCTGGATGGACGGCGTAGTGCATCATCTCATCGTAGCAGCCGAGCTGGTGGGTGTGCAGCGTAAAGGTCACCACCTTGCCCTCGCCCGGTGCCAGATGGAGGCGTGTGAACCCCTTCAGTTCCTGGATGGGGCGGGGCACGGCCGCGTCGGGGTAGCGGACGTAGAGTTGAACCACCTCGTCGCCGGCGCGCAGACCGGTGTTGGTCACGCGGGCGCTGACCGCCACCTGCCCTCCTATTGTAACCTGCGCCGGCTGAATCTGCAAATCCCTGAACTCGAAGGTCGTGTAGCTCAAACCGTGACCAAAGGGGAAGAGGGGTTCGCCCTGGAAGTAACGGTAGGTGCGACCGGCCATATTATAGTCGTCAAAGGGGGGCAGGTCGTCCACCGATTTGTAAAAGGTGACCGGCAGCCGTCCGGCGGGATTATAGTCGCCAAAGAGCAGATCGGCCAGGGCCTGGCCACCGGCCTGGCCCGGATACCAGGCTTCAATGATGGCCGGGATGTGGTCGGCAGCCCAGTTGACGGCCAGGGCGCCACCGTTGAGCAACACCAGCACCAGCGGTTTGCCCAGGTTGTGCAGCTTTTTCAACAGCTCTTCCTGGGGGCGGGGCAGGGTGATGTCGGTCCGGTCGCCGCTGGCAAAGCCTTCGACCTGGATCGGCATCTCCTCCCCCTCCAGCCGGGGCGACAGGCCCATCACGGCGACGATCACCTCGGCTTTCCCGGCCACCTCCAACGCCTGGGCGGTGCGATCTGCCTCGGGGGGGGCCCACAGGAGTTGGACCTGCGGGTCGAGGCCCCGGCTCACATACTCCAGGCAGATCGAATAGAGCCGCCCGGCCTCCAGTTCGATCTCGCCCCCTTTGAGGAGCGGGTGATGGACAAAGTCGGATTCGGCAAACAGCTCCCCGTCCAGGTACAGCCTGTAGCCGCTGTGCCCCTGTACGCCCAGCCGGTAGAGGCCGCTGGTCGGCGGGATGAGGATGCCGGTCCAACGCACGGAGAAGGGATCACCCCAGCGGCCCGTCAGCGGGGAGGTATCCGGCCAGCAAAAGTCTATGATGGCATCCAGGCGGCGACAGGCCGGTTCGCCGGCGAGATCGGGGTTGGCATAGTATTCACCGGTCAAACCTGCCCCGCTCAGATCGGCAGGGCGCAGGTAACTTGAGGGGATGGTTTGTAGCGGGACGACGCCATCCACCCAGGCACAGCCTGGTGCGTAGTAGACGCGGGTTGTGGCCGACACCTTGTGTCGAATTCCCGCCAGGGGGGTGATGGCCCTGGCCGGCGTGCCGTTGTAGTTGCCCAACAGTGCTGCCAGGTCATCGGCATTGGGGCCGATGACGGCGATGGCGCTGAGCTCCCTGGACAGGGGAAGCAGGCCGCCCTCGTTCTTGAGCAACACGAGCGATTCGCGAGCTGCCCGTAAAGCCAGTGCCTGGTGCTCCGGCGAGTTGACGACCTGATAGGGGATGCCGGCATAAGGCACCTGCTCTGGCGGGTCGAACATGCCCAGGCGGAAACGGGCGGCGAAGAGCCGTTTGACGGCGCGATCAATAGCCTCTTCGGCGATCAGCCCCTGCCTGACGGCGTCCAGCAGGGCCAGGTAGGAATAGCCGCAACTGAGCTCACAGCCGTTTTCTACGGCCATGGCCGCTGCCTCCTGGGCAGTGGCCACCACCCGATGGTGCTCGTGGATGTCGTAGATGGCCCCGCAGTCGGAGACAACATAACCGTCAAAGCCCCACTCCTGGCGGAGGATCTCCTGCAGGAGGGTGGGACTGGCGCAACACGGCTCACCATTGAGGCGGTTGTAAGCGCCCATGACCGAAGCCGCTCTCCCTTCCCTGACACAGGCCTCGAAGGCAGGCAGGTAGGTCTCACGCAGGTCTCGCTGGCTGACGCGGGCGTCAAAATGGTGGCGTTCCGATTCGGGGCCGCTGTGCGCGGCAAAGTGCTTGGGTGTGGCAACCAGCTTCAGACAGGTAGGGTTGTCCCCTTGCAGCCCTTTGACAAAGGCCACCCCCATCTGCGCGGTCAGGTAAGGATCCTCACCATACGTCTCCTGCCCCCGTCCCCAGCGGGGATCGCGGAAGATGTTGATGTTCGGCGACCAGCAGGTCAGGCCGCTGTAGATGCGGCGAATGCCCAGGCGGAGTGCCTGGTGGTGTTTGGCCCGCGCCTCATCGGAAATGGCCATCGCTACCCGGTGCATCAGGTCGGAGTTCCAGGTGGCCGCCAGGCCGATGGCCTGGGGAAAGACGGTGGCCAGGCCGGCCCGGCCTACACCATGCAGGCACTCATTCCACCAGTTGTAGGCGGGGATACCCAGTCGCTCGATGGCCGGGGCATCGAACACCATCTGCGAGATCTTTTCTTCCAGGGTCATCCGGGAAACCAGGTCGGCGACCCGTTCTTCAATAGGCGGCAACGGATCTTGATTCACGAAGAAAGCTCCAAAATCTGTTTTGACTTGTAGTTGCCTGCCCTCCCGCCGGTTGGGACACAGCCGGCGACCGACCGGATCGGCTGCCGGCTGCTTTCTAACCTGCGGCAGGGGACAGGACAGGCAGCTACCTGGAATCAACCTGGGATGTATACAGGTGACACCTGACCAGCACTCCGTCCACATTGAGATCGGCCGGAACCTGTTGTTTGCAGATGTCCATGACCATCGGGCAGCGGCCAGCAAAGCGGCAGCCCTGCTTCAAATATTCCTCCTGTTCAATGTCTGTGAGCCTGACCGTTCCCCTCCAACACCTGGTTGGATCAGCTTCGGGGATTGATTCGCGGAGAAGTCGGGTGTAGGGATGTTTGGGGTCCATCAATACCTTCTCCACCGATCCCATTTCAACCATGTGCCCCCTGAACATGATGGCGATCCGGTCGCTCACATAATAGGCAGTAGCCAGATCGTGAGTGATGTACAATACGCTCACGCCCAGTTCTTCTTTGAGTTGTTTAAACAGGTTCACGATGGACATCCGCAAGGAAGCGTCCACCATGGAAACCGGTTCATCGGCAATCAGAAGGGTTGGATTGGTCAACAGAGCCCTGGCGATGGAAATCCTTTGCAGTTGCCCGCCAGAGAATTCGCCGGGATATTTGCCAGAGAACTCGTCATAGGCAAGCCCGACAGCCCTTAATTTCTGATCGATCAGCCCGACCGCCTCCTTTGTGCTGCCGGCAAGTTTATAGTTTCGGAGTGTTTCGAAGAAATAACGGTCAACCGTTCTCAGGGGGTTGAACGTGCCAAAGGGATCCTGAAAGATCGCCTGGATGCCCCTGGTAAACCACACCTTTTCGTTTCTGGCAATTTTCTGGCCTCTGTAGAGGATTGTCCCTGAGGTCGGCTCCTCAAAGCCCAGGATCATTCTGGCCGTTGTGGTTTTTCCACAGCCGCTTTCACCCGCCAGGGCAAAGATCTCCGCCGGCCTGATGGAAAACGACACATTGTCTGCGGCAGTGATCCGGATCCTTGAAATCATGCTCCCCAGGGAGAAGATTTTGGTCAGGCGATCGACTTGGAGAAGCTCTTCCATCCTAATCTCCAACCAACCAGCAGGCAACTTTGTGGCTGTGATCCACATACTTCAGGTCCGGCATCTGTTCTGTACAGAGATCCAACGCCTGGGGACATCTGGGGTGGAATGGGCAGCCATCGGGCGGGTTGGAAAGGGAAGGGGGGCTGCCGGGCACGCTGGTCCGTGTTGCCTTGTCCCCAAAGTGCGGCAGAGAGTCGATCAGATAACAGGTATAGGGGTGAAGGGGTTCACCAAAAATCTGCCCGGTGGGTGCTTCTTCGACGATCTTGCCGGCATACATGATCCCGATCCGGTCGGCAATGTTGGCCTGAACCCCCATGTCGTGCGTGACCAGGACGATGGTATTTTCCAGAGTTCTCTGAATATCCTTGAGAAGTTGCACCACTCCCCTCTGGACAACAACGTCGAGGGCCGTCGTCGGCTCGTCGGCGATCATAAGTGGCGGCTTGAGCAACGCGGCCAGGGCAATGGTCACCCGCTGCCTCATACCGCCGGACAACTGGTGGGGGTAGGCATTCAAGATTTGGGGTGGGAGCCCCAGGCGGACAATATGCTCCCTGGCGATCTCAAAGGCTTCCTTGCCCGTCTTGCCACTCACGTGGCTCTCGATGAAATCGCGGAAGGTTTCTTTCAGTTTGAGCACCGGATTGAGGACACTCATCGAACCCTGCGGCACATAAGAAACATACTCCCACCGCAACCGTCTCTTCTCCTCCGGGTCGAGAGAGGAGATGTCAACCTCCTCGCCGACCATCTGATACAAAACCCGCCCGCCGATCAGCCGCAAGGGAGGTTCTATGGCACCGACGAGGGCTTTCAGCAGCGTGCTCTTGCCACAGCCGCTCTCGCCGGCAATGCCATACACCTCATTCTCACCGATATCCAGGTCAACCCCGTTGACCGCCTTGATCACCTTCTGGGTCCCGAAAAGGTCGAGCACGTAGAAGGCTTTTAGCTGTTCAGTACGCAGGATCGTCCGACTCATGATCGCCTCAGTGCGCCCCGACACGTTGGAGCCGCGTTCTCGGGTCCAGGTATTCGCTGATGCTGGCCGAAAGCCAGTACAGGGCCACGAACAACAGAACAGCGAGGACGACGGGCGTCAGAATCCACCACCAATAGCCGAGCAGCATCGCCTGATAACTGATCGCCCATTGGAGCGTCGTCCCCAGGGTAGGGATGTCCAGGTTCACCAGGCCAAGAATGGCGAGCGTCATCTCCATCCCAATTGCCCAGGACATATTGTTGATCAGGGTCGAGAAGACCAGGGGGGTGGCAAAGGGCATATACTCTTTGAGCACCAGGCCCAATGTGCCTGTGCCGGAGAGGATGGCGGTCTGGGTGAACTCCCGTTCTCGCAGGCTCAAGATCTGGGCCCGGATCACCCGTGCATCCCAGGCCCAACCGAAAAAGGCCAGCAACAACCCCAGGGTCACGAGGTTCATCCTGTCTCGCACCAACATCGCCAGCAGGACGATGATGAGGAACAGAGGCATGACCAGCAGGCTGTCGCTGATGAACATCAGGATCCGGTCAGTGGTTTTCCCCTTGTAACCGGCGACCATGCCCACTAAAACGGCAATGACGCGCGATACCAGGCCCGCGATCAGGGAGATGATCAGTGAATTACGCACGGCAAAGGTCGCCTGCCAGAAGATGTCCTGCCCCTTGGAGTTGGTCCCCAACAGATAAGTCCTCGATGGTTTGAGGTCCCTCGGCACGACCCCCCAACGGGTAGGATCATAAGGCGAAAAGAGGGAGAGAATGGCTAACAGGAGCAGAATGCACAAGACGCAGAAACTGACCGTAAACCTGTGATCTCTGAAGAGGTCTCGAACTATGCGCACGTCTCCGCTCCTTACAATATCGCTCGAGAGTGTATCACAACCGCGACGATTCTGTGCTGCCTTCAAGGTGCGGAATACATTCCGCGCTACATATATCGGACTCGCGGATCAAAGAGGGGGTACAGCAGATCAATGATCAGGATCGCCGTGGTAATGGCCACAATCGAAAGGAGGGTGATCCCCATGATCAGGTTATAATCGCCGGTGATGATGGCGTTATAGAGGAGCATGCCCAGGCCCGGATAGGAAAAGACAATTTCGGTGATCAGCGCGCCGCTAAAGATCTGCCCCAGCGCCAGCGCCAGGCCGGTGATCTGGGGCAGCATGGCGTTGCGGATCACATATCGGGACACGATCCGACCTTCTTTGACCCCTCCAAGTTTGGCATATTGGACGAAACTCTCGGCGTTGACGTTCTGCACGATCAGCCTCATCGTCTGGAACCAGATCGCCCCGCCGAGGATGGTCAGAGACAGGGCCGGCAGGAAGGCGTGCCGCAGCACATCCCTGATGAAAGGCCAGTTGAAGGCCACCTTTCTCCCGATGTCGATCCCGCCGGCAACCGGAAACCAGTGGACAACATAAGCCAACAGCAGGAGGAGGGCGAAAGCCAGGATATAGTAGGGCAGGGGCCGGATGATCATGGCCACGGTGTCGAGGACCCGCGACCAGCGTTTGCGGGCAAAGTAGCCGGCCAGCCCGCCGACAATGTTCCCGAGCGTCCAGCCGAGTAGGGTCGTCGTCAGCAACAGGCCCGCCGTCCACGGCAGGGCCGTCCCGATCAACTTGCTCACCGGCGCCGGGAACTGGAAAAAAGAGACCCCAAAGTCCCCACGGAACAGCCGCAGCCAGAAAGCGCCATATTGCTGGAGCATCGAGCCCTGAAGCCCGTACAACTCGGTCAGGTCGTTGATGAAATCGTCCATAGAAGCAGGGTCCAGGTAGGAACCCATAGAGCGCAGTTGGGCAATCGTCCGCTGCACCGGGTCTGAAGGGGTCAGGCGGGGGATGATGAATACCGCCGTGATCCCCAAAAAGATGACCAGAAAATACTGAATGAGCCGTGGAATAAGATACCGTTTTATGAAAGCCAAAGCTGTTTTCTCCTTGTTTCTCCATCCCCTGCCGGGTGCCCCCCGGGCAAACCTGCCGCCCGGGGGGCCAACGTCATCGTCTGTCTATCCTCCGCCTGGTTTCAGGAACGGCGTCATGTACTTGAAGGGGCCCCAGTGGGTGTAGGGCTGGGTGTAGGGGTTCTCCGCCCCTGGCCAGTTGGTCCAGTAGTACTCATCCCAGGAGACGAAGCCGATATACCCGAAGGTCGGAATGCCCGGCATGTGCTGGACCAGAGTCTTCAAGCCCTCAATGCCGATGGCAATGACCTGCTCCGTATTGGTGGGGTCGGTCTCCCGCAGGCGCTTGATAATGCCATCCATCTCGGGGGAGGACCAGCGGGAGGTGTGGCCGTTGGTCGTTGTGCCCACCGGCTTGACGTAGGCTGAGTTGTAAAAGTCCAGCACCCGGTAGAGGTCCGCGCCGGCACCCCACGGCTCCTGGGCTGGCCAGTTGCCTGCGACGTCAAAGTCGCCACTCTGGGTCAACGCCGAAACGTTGTCCGACGGGACATGCACAGCATCAATGCCAAACTTTTTCCACTGCTGGACGGCTGCCGAGGCGTTCTTGAACTCCAGGTGGGACATATCGGAGCGGCTGATGACCTCGATCTTCCAGGGAGTGCCATCCGGCAACAGCCACCTGCCATCGGCGTTCCTGGAGAAGCCGTTCTTCAGGAGCAGCTGTTCGGCCACGTCAGGGGCGTATTTGTACCAGCCGAGCCCGAATGCCTGGGCGATGAACGCCGGATCGTCCGAGACGACATAGCCCCGCGACCTGGCATACTCGGCCAGACGGGCAGGAGCTTCAGGGTCATACGGCTTGAAGGTTTCGCCATTGCCCAGGTCCAGCGTGAACTCCTTCAGCCAGTCCTGCATCGGTTTGATGTAGTAGTCGGGATAGGGGCCGAGCGATGGGATATGGACAGGGCTCAGCGTCGCGGTCCCGTCCACAGCCTGCCCTTCATACTCCACGATGTCAATGGCCAGCAGAAGTGCCCAGCGCACTTCCGGATTGTCGTACGGGGCCTTGGCTGTGTTGAAGGTAAGGCCTGTGAGGCAGGGGTCATTATTCACCACCCAGGGGAAGCTCGGCTGATAGGCACGGTTTGTCTTGCCCTGGGCCAGGGCAGCCTTGAGGCCCTCCGCCGACAGGTCCACGGCGTCCAACTGGTGCGTCAGTTGGGCCAGGATCTTGGCCCCCTCGTTGGCAAAGGCCTGAAAGACGATGTACTGGGGTTGGGGTTCGCCGAAGAGGATGCCCGTCGGACTCTTGTCCCAGTCGTCCCGCTTCTCCCAGATGGTCCAGTAGCCGGATGGGTCGTAACTGTGCAGCTTGTAGGGTCCGGTTCCCACCGGCGGGTTGAAGGTAAACTTGACGGGATCTTCCACCTTCTCAAAGATATGCTTGGGCATGATCCAGGTGCTGCCCCAGCGGTCCAGGAAGGTGGTATGGAACCGGGAGTTGGGCTGTTTCAGTTCAAACACGACCGTGTAGTCATCGGGGGCGGAGACGCGGGCGACATTCTCCACGAAGAAGCTATGGGCGTTGAACCCCTCGTACTTCATGAGGGTTTCCACTGTAAAGATCACATCGGCTGCGGTGAACGGCTTGCCATCGCTCCAGGCAACTCCCTTGCGGAGGGGGATCGTCACCTGAGTAAAGTCCTGGTTGTAGACCGGATCCCCATCGGCCAGGCCGTTAATGATCTGACCGGAGGCGAAATCGATGGACCACAGCGGCTCGTTCATCAGTTGCTGCATGCCCCGATCCCGCCACTTCCAGCCGACCCATTCGTTAAAGTCGTCAGGGATTCCGACCCGCCCGGTGAGTTGGGCTGCGATCAGCATCTTGTCGCGGGGGAGGCCCAGCACCTCGGGTGCTTTCTCCTTGACCACCGGTACAGGCGTGGCCGTCACCACGACCTCTTTGGTCACCTCCTCCCTGACGATTTTGGTGACTTCAACCGGTGCTCCCTGGATCACCTGCGTCTCGACCACGATCCGGGTGACCTCGACCGGCACCTGTTTCTCCACCACCTGGGGGGTAGGGGTCGCGCCGCAGGCGGTGACGATCAGGCTGAGCACCACCAACAGGCTCATGGAACCGAACATTGGCTTGCGCATCTTACTTTCCTCCTTGACTTTGAGCAAATGGTCTGGTACACTGTGCCCCACGTGGGGCCGCGCCCCACGCCGATCCGGGTGCAGGCCTTTTTTCTGTCGGGCAAGAGCAAAAGGCCTGCACTTTTTTGTTTCATCTCGAATCGCTTATCACCCCCCTTCCATTGCCGGCATCGTTGCCGGTAACGATACCGAGCAGTGAAAAAAAAGAGAACCTGTCTTTCTCGCCGATCCCTTTTCTCCCAGCCTGCCCTTGCCCACCTTTCAGTCGTTGCTCATCACCGCCCGGCAGGAATCACGGATGACGAGCTGAGTGGGCATCTGATACAGATCGCACTCCGAAACTTCTCCCCGAATCAGACCGATCAACATTTCAGTGGCTACATAGCCCATCTTGTCAATGAACTGGTCAATGGTGGTCAGGGCCGGATTGAAATAGGCTGCTTCGGGAATGTTATCGAACCCGATCACCGACAGGTCCTGGGGTACGTTCAACCCCATCTCCTGCGCGGCCTCAATGGCCCCCATCGCCGATTGGTCGTTGGCGGCAAAGATAGCGGTGGGCCGATCGGGTAAGGATAGGAGGTGTCGGGCGCAGAGGCGACCCGTTTCCCGGGAAAAATCGCCAACCTGGATCAGGGCCGGGTCCTGAGGAAGATTGGCCTGGCGCAGCGCATCAAGGTAGCCCTGGAGGCGATGGTTAGCGCTTTGCAGGTCGGGGCGGCCGCTGATAAAACCGATACGCCGGTGCCCCAGGCCGAACAGATACTCCATGGCCGCCAGGGCGCCGGCGTGGTTTGTGGCGCTGATCGTCAGACATTCGGGGCATTCATTGTTGGGGTCCACGGTCACCACAGGGGCGACGGTGGAAAAGCTGGTGGCCGCCGGCGTGACAATGATCACCCCATCGGTGATGCTGCCGTTGAGCAGGGAGACAAAGTACCGTTCTCGCTCTGCCGCCGAGTGTTTCTTGATGCTGCCGCTGGTATAGATGATCAGGTCATAGTTGAGCGCGGTGATCGCCTGGTTAACCCCTTTCATCACCTGGATGGAGAAGGGGTCTGCCACGTCGGGCACAATGAGGCCGATGACGTTGGTCCGACGGCTGCGCATCGATCGGGCGGCCAGGTTGGAGGTGTAGCCCAACTGCTGGATGACGCTCTGGACCCGCTCGTAGGTTTCCGGCGCCACATCCCCCTTGTTGTTCAGCACGCGAGACACGGTCGAGACCGACACGCCCGCTTCTTTTGCCACATCTCGGATGGTGAGGGCCGTTTTGTTGCGCCCCATTGGTGCCTCACGCCGGGAGCCCATTCTCCGCTCCGGTAACAATCCCGGTATCGTTCCCGGCATCCTTTTCAGATTATAGCACAAATCAGGGCCGTTGTCAAGGGGGATCTTTTTGCCATCTGAAAATCCGCAGTCCAGCGGGAGCAGAGAGGGGCCGATCGCCTCTAGATCGGCCGCCCCCCGACCAGCACACCCGCCACCAGGTTCGTCCCGAAGCGGTAGCCCACCTGCTGATAGGATGGCACATCGAGCAGGAGGAGGTCGGCGCGTTTGCCCGGCTCCAGGCTGCCCACCTCCGCTCCCAATCCGACGGCATGGGCCGCGTTGATGGTCGCGGCGCTGATGGCTTCGGCCGGGGTCAGCCGCAGATAGCGGCAGGCCAGGGCGATGATCAACTGGAGCGATTCGCACCAGCAGGTGCCGGGGTTGCAGTCAGTGGCCAGGGCCACGGCCCCACCGGCCTCGATGAGCGCCCGCGCCGGGCTGTAGTTGTGCTGGCCCAGACCGAAGGGGGTGCCGGGCAGCGCCACGGCGATGGTGTCGGACCGGGCCAGCAGTTCGATCTCGTCCGGCGGGGTGCAGACCAGGTGATCGGCTGAGGTGGCGCCCAATTCCACAGCCAGGCGAGTGCCGCCCAGCGGCCGAAACTCATCGGCGTGGATTTTGAGGTGGAAGCCCAGCGCCCGGGCCGCTTCCAGGATGCGCCGCGACTGTTCCAGTGAGAACGCTCCTTCTTCACAGAAAACATCGCAGAAGCGGGGCGGAGCCTCCAATGCGGCCACGGCGGGGAGCATCTCCTCGACCACCAGGTCCACATACTCCTCAGCCCGGCCCTGATACTCAGCCGGGATGGCGTGGGCGCCGAGAAAGGTGGGCACCAGAGTGCCCGGAAACCCGGCCTGCAGGCGGCGGATCACCTCCAGCTGCTTCAGTTCGTTCTGCGTGTCGAGGCCGTAGCCGGTTTTGATCTCCACCGTCGTCGTGCCGTGGGCCAGCAACCGCTCCAGACGGGGGCGGGTCTGAGCCAGCAACTCCTCCACGGTGGCGGCGCGGGTGCGGCGTACCGTGCTCATAATCCCGCCGCCGGCAGCCATGATCTCCATGTAGGTCGCGCCGCCCACCCGCCGTTCAAACTCGTCGGCGCGGTCGCCGGCCCATACCAGGTGGGTGTGGGGGTCCACAAAACCGGGCAGGATCACCCGCCCACCGGCGTCAAGGGTGTGGGTGGCGCGCACCTGGCGGCGCAACCCGGCCGATGGGCCGACGGCCAGGACCCGTCCGTCGCTGATGGCCACTGCGCCGTCGGGGATGAGGCCCAGGTCACGCATGGCTGCACCCCGTTTGGGGCCGTCGGGCGCAGCCACGGTGACCACCTGAGCGGCGTTGTAGAGGAGCAGGTCAGCGCGCACCGTCCCTAACCTCCCTGATCTGGATGCCGGTCGGCGCCCTTTTCGCCGCGCAGCAGTTCCAGGGCGTGGGGCAGGGCAGGCAGGATCGTCTCCAGGTTCTCGCGGACCGCCTTGGGGCTGCCGGGCAGATTGACGATCAGGGTCGTACCCCGGATGCCGGCCACCGCCCGCGACAGCATGGCGTGGGGGGTCACCCGCAGGCTGGCGGCACGCATCGCCTCGGCCAGGCCGGGGGCTTCGCGCTCGACGACCTGGCGGGTGGCCTCGGGGGTCACGTCACGAGGGGCAAAGCCGGTGCCGCCGCTGGTCAGGATCAGGTCCAGGCCCACCTCGTCGGCCCAGGCCAGGAGGGTGGCGGCGATGATCGGCTGCTCGTCAGGGACGATGGCCTCCAGCTCGACGGTCGCCCCCAGCCGTTCCGTCACCAGCTCGCGGATCACGGGGCCGCTCAGGTCTCGATATTCCCCCCGGTAGCCCCGGTCGCTGATGGTCAGGATTCCAACCCGGGTCATGGCTCAAAGTTCGGCAAAGTAGGTCTCGCAGGCGGCATCAATCAGCTTCTTGGATAGGGCAGGCCGGATGCCCAGGTAGGTGGCGATATCGGTGATCTGTTCCAGGAGGTCGCGGGGTTCGCAGGCGCGCAACGGCCGGTTCCGGGACAGGTAATGCCGCTGCATCAGATAGACAAACGCCTCGGGCGTCAGCTCGATGTTCCGGGCGGCGCATTCCCGTGCCAGAATCTGATAGTAGGTTTTTTCGTCCGGGAAGTCAATCTTGATCTTGTGTCGGATGCGGCGCAGGAAGGCATCGTCCACCAGGTTACGGGGGTCCAGGTTGGTGGAAAAGACGATCAGCTCGTCAAAGGGGACCTCGATCTTTTTGCCGGTTTGCAGGGTCAAGAAATCAACGCGCAGTTCCAGGGGCACGATCCAGCGGTTGAGCAGGTCCTGCGGGCGCATGGCCTGGCGTCCAAAGTCGTCAATGACAAACAGGCCGTTGTTGGCCTTCATCTGAAAGGGGGCTTCGTAGGTCTTGGAAATCGGATCGTAGATCAGGTCCAGGCTCTGCATGGCCAGCTCGCCGCCGACAATGATCTCCGGGCGTCGGATGCGAACCCAACGCGGGTCCACCCGGCCCAGGCCGCCGGTGCCGGTCTTGGGCTGGGCGTTGGCCGCCGGCTCCTCGATCCGTCTGTGGTTCATCTCGTCAAAGACGCGGATGATCTGCCCGTCCACGATGACCGCGTAGGGGACGTAGACGGTTCCTTTGAGCATACGGATAATACTCTTGGCGATCACCGTCTTGCCGTTGCCCGGCGGGCCGTAGAGGAACAGCGAACGGCCCGAATTGACCGCCGGCCCGATGCGGTTGATCAATTCTGCCGGCAGCACCAGGTGGGCCAGCGCTTTTTGAACATCGTCGGCGCGGACTTTCAGGTTGCCCATGGTCTGCTTGAGCACCATCTCGTTATACCGTGACAGGGGCACCGGCGCCGGGCCGACATACTGGTCCCGTTCCAGGGCCTGCACGGCCCGTTCGCTCCCCTTGCCGGTGATGACCCACTGGTAGCCCCGTTCGCCAAACCCCTTCGACCCTGAAATCTCGACATATTCCTCCCGTTTCAGGAACTCCAACACCTGCTGCATGACCCCGACGAAAGGCAGGCACAGGGCGGAGGCGATCTCCAGGCTGCTCATATCGCTCTTGTAATAGACGAGCTTCAGGGTCAGGTCGGCCAGGTAGCTCATCGTCAATTCGGTGTCCTCGATAGAACGGGGCTCAGGGATAAATTGTTCTATCGGGGCGGTTCCCTTGCCATCTCCAGGTACAGTTCCTGTCACTCCATCGCCTCCATACGCTGCGGTTATCGCTCATTCCTGCAAAAAGACGCGCCAGGGTCCATCAATCCCATCTTCGGTCACGCCATAGTAGACATGAAGTTCCCCCCCCGGCATCCGCTGCACCAGATCGTAGCGGACCTTGCCGGCCCGCCTGGACGATTTCCACAGCCCCAGGTCACCCTGCCACTGGACCTGTTCCTCCTGGACCGGTCTGGTTTCATGTTCGGTGATGGCATACTGCCACAGTTTGCGGGCCGAGGAACGGGTGACATTCTGGACGATGTTGCCGTTGCGCAGGTCTTTGACGGTGTGATAGAGGGTCCCTTTGCGCTCGACCGTCGCGATGATCTGCACCCCGGTTCCCGGTGGCTCCACGCCGGTCGGCGGGGCAGCGGTGGCGGGCGGCGCCTCCCCAGGGCTGGGGGGCGGTTCGGCCAACAATGCCCGTCTGACCAGGGCCAGGATTTCGTCCCGCATGGCAATGTTGGTCTCGGCCTCCTGGCGCAGATAGATATAAGTGCCATCTATGGCATAGGGCACATCCTTGCCCGCCGGCACGCTGAGCTGGAGCACCGTCCGGCCCTGGGTTTCGACCGTGGTAATGGCCACCTCCAACGGCGGGGTGATCTTGCGCTGGATCTCCCCTTTGAGCATCGCCGTGGCCTCCTCCGGGTCGGCAATCCCCACCGGTGGCGTCTTGGGATCGGCCTTGACGCCCACATAGATGGTGCCGCCGTTGGTATTGGCCATGGCCACGATGTCGCGCAGGATGGCGTGCAGCCGCCCTCCCTGCCGGCTCATACTCTCGTGGAACGCCTGGACGATGCTGGGGCCTTCTTCGCGGGCGGCCTGGACATGGTCAAAGGGGGCTTTGGTCGGGCGGTAGGGCCGGGTGCGGGCAAAGTCTTCTCCCAGAAATACCGCTTTGATCGCCTCAAAGGTCGGTTCGGGGAGCAAAATCTCGGTCACCCGGTCGCCCCATCCCAGGCGGGTTGCGTCCTTGGGGTGACGGGTCAGGCGGTGGGCATCGGACCCCTGGATGCAGTGCATGCGGCGGGGGTACTCCGGCTTGCGGCCGCTGAAGAACGAGGCGGTTGTCCGTTGGCCCCGCTTCTCCAGGTCGGTGACCTCCAGGGCATGGAGATGGACATCCTGGGTATAGGCGATGCGTGTCTGCCCGCCGAAATCAAGCCCGCGCAGCGCCACCCCATGGCTGGTGTTGGCATGCGCGGCAATGACCAGTCCACCGGCCTGATCGAGCACCTGATAGGCGGTCAACACATCGGTGGTCGCCCCGACCTCGGTGGCCCCTTCATCCAGCTTGTCGGCCGGCACATTCAATTCCAGCAGCAGATGTTCCAGCGTGCGGATGCTGGTTTCGGGCGGGAAAATGGCCAGGATGTGAAGTCCCAGGGTGGCCGTAAATTCAAAACCGGGCAAGACCAGCATCTTGTTCCCCAGGCGGCGATATTCCTCCAATCGGTGTTGCTCATCGGGCTGAATACGCCCCAATCGTTGCAGCAGATCAAGCTGCTGGACCTCCGCCTGCACAGCGGCGCAGCCGGCGACCGTATTATGGTCGGTGATGGCAATAATGTCCAATCCCTGCGCCTCGGCCCGATGCAGCAGGTCCAGATAACTGACCCCCGGCTCCTGCCAGTCGGCCGAAGCGGGGGTATGAAGGTGCAAATCCATTTTGTACCACTGCATCTTGTCGCTTTTCTTTTTTGTCACGTCAACTCCCTGATAACCACGGTAGGGCAACTGCGAGCCGTTGCCCTGCTCATTTAGGCGGTGGTGCCATCGCGCAAGGCAGCGGCAAAGACCTCGTCCACCTGCTCGGCCAGGATAAAGTTCATCTGGCTGCGGATCTCGTCGGGGATGTCCTCCAGGTCTGGCTCGTTGCGCCGGGGCAGGATCACAGAATTGATCCCGGCCCGTGCCGCAGCCAGCACCTTCTGCTTGATGCCACCCACCGGCAGCACCTGGCCGCGCAAGGTGATCTCCCCGGTCATGGCCACATCGGCCCGGACCTTGCGCCCGGTCAGCAGCGACACCAGGGCGGTGGCGATGGTCACTCCGGCCGAGGGGCCATCTTTGGGCACCGCCCCGGCCGGCACGTGGATGTGCAGGTCGCTTTCGGCAAAGAGGCTCTCGTCAATGCCCAGCTCTGCCGCCTTGGAGCGCACATAGCTGACGGCCGCCTGAGCCGACTCTTTCATCACCTCGCCCAGTTTGCCGGTCAGGATCAACTGCTTGCTGCCCTTCATCCGCGTGGCTTCGATGAAGGTGATGTCGCCACCGACCGGCGTCACCACCAGGCCGGTGGCCACGCCAGGCATCTCGCACCGGTCGGCCCCTTCGAAATAGAAACGGGGTTTGCCCAGGTACTCCACCAGATCATTGGCTGTGATGTGGACCGTCAGGGCAGTCCCCTCTCCCTTCTCCGGGCCGGAGGCTTCCGCCACCCTGGTGGCTACTTTGCGACAGACCGTGCCGATCTGCCGTTCCAGGTTGCGCACGCCGGCCTCGCGGGTATAGTCGCGGATGATGGCCCGCAACGCCTCGTCGTCGAAGGTCAATTCGCCGGGGCGCAACGAATTCTCCCGGAGCTGGCGGGGGAGCAGGTACTGCTGGGCGATGCGCACCTTTTCCTCCTCGGTGTAGCCGTCCAGTTCCAGGATCTCCATCCGGTCGCGCAGCGGTTCGGGAATGGGGGCCAGCTGGTTGGCCGTGGTGATGAACATCACCTGGCTCAGGTCAAACGGCACGTCCAGATAATGGTCCCGGAAGTCACGGTTCTGCTCCGGGTCCAGCACCTCTAGCAGGGCCGAGGAGGGATCCCCTCGCCAGTCGATGCCGACCTTGTCAATCTCATCCAGCATGAACACCGGATTTCGGGTGCCGACCCGTCTGATGCCCTGGATGATCCGCCCCGGCATGGCGCCGATGTAGGTCCGCCGGTGGCCCCGGATCTCAGCCTCGTCGCGCATGCCCCCCAGGCTCATGCGCAGGAACTTGCGGCCCAGCGCCCGGGCGATCGAGCGTCCCAGGCTGGTCTTGCCTGTGCCGGGCGGGCCGACAAAGCACAGGATCACCCCTTCCCGCTCGCTGCGGATCTGGTCCTGCACTTCCTCCTGCTCCCGCTCCTCTTTGCGCTCCAGCCGGAGCTTGCGCACTGCCAGATATTCCAGGATGCGCTCCTTGATCTCCTCCAGGTCATAGTGGTCCTCATCCAGCACCTGGCGGGCATGGCCGATGTCCAACTGGTCCTCGGTCGCCACCTGCCAGGGCATCTCGGTCAGCCAGTCCAGATAGGTCTTGATGACCGAATACTCGGCCGCCTGAGGGGGCATCTTTTCCATGCGGCTCAGCTCGCGTCGGGCCTCCTTCTCCGCCTCTTCCGGCATGCCGGCGGCGGCGATCTTTTGCCGGTACTCTTCGATCTCGACCGCCTGCTCATCCTGTTCCCCCAGCTCCTTCTTGATCGCCTTGAGCTGTTCGCGCAAGAAATACTCGCGCTGCATCTTTTCCATCTCGGACTGGGCCTCGGACTGGATCTTGCGCCCCAGTTCCAGGACTTCCAGTTCCTTGGTCATGATGGTCGTCAGTTTGAGCAGCTTCTCACGGACGCTATCAATCTCCAGGATGGCCTGGGCGTCGGCGATCTCCATGCGGATATTGGTGGCGATAAAGTAGACCAGCTGGCGTGGATCATCCAGGTTGAGGGCGGCCATCAGCAGCTCATCGGGCAACTGTGACACCAGCGACACCAGACGGCGCAGCAGGTCTACGGCGTTGCGCATCAGAGCCTCGACCTCGATCCCCTCTTCCACCACATCCGGCAGGGCACTGACCCGCGCCCGCAGATAGGGTTCCCGGCCGACCCACTCTTCGATGCGGATGCGCTCCAACCCCTGCACCAGCAGACGGATGGTGCCATCGGGGGCCTTGATCATGCGGTGGATGGTGGCCACCACGCCGATGTCATACACATCTCCCGGTCCCGGCTCTTCGACCTCAGGGCTGCGGGCGGTCACCAGGCCGATCAACTGTTTGCCCACCGTCGCGTCATCTACCAGCCGGATGGAGCGGGGTTGCCCCACGCTCAATGCCTGAAAAGTGACCGGGTACACAACCACCCCGCGCAGGGGAAGGATGGCCAGTTCCCTGGGAAAGGAAATCCCCTCTTTGCGTTGTGTGTCTGACTGCTCGACTTCTGCCATTCTCTTCTCCGCTATTCCTCGATCATGCTCGATTGGACCTCTCTCCCACACCCTGGCAGAGGGCGCTTAAAAATTCAATCCTGCAGGACAGGCTGAAGCCTGTCCTACACCGCAGAGCACGCCAAAACTCAGCACCTTCCGTGAGTGTCATGCCTCCACCTTTTCAGATGCAGCGGATCGGCGAGTCTGCTGCGCCCAATCCCGCCGGTCAGGCTTTTCCAGCCCGGTCCGGTCAGGGGCATTCCTCGCCGCCTGTCACGGGCACGTGGCGGGGTCTGGCCTTGGACAGAAAGATGCTCAGGAAGCCGTCCTGATAGATCGCTTCAATCCGTTCTGGATCAATCGCCCCGGGGAGATAGGCATCGGTTTCAAAGTAGCCGTACAAAATCTCCATCTGTTGATAGGCCAGTTTGGCTGCCGGGTCGTGCCGGATGCCCCGGATGATCAGCCTTTTCGACTCCAGGGCGATGGAAAAATCCTCCTCCTGCATGCCTGCGATCTCAACCTTCACCACCACCTGGTCGTCCGTCTCATAGACATCGGTAGGGGGGCGCCAGGTTCTGGGCTGGCCGGCCGAAACCCAGTGGTGGACAGGCGCCGGTTCCCGCAACAGGCTCAGCATCTCCAGGCGCACCCGATCGACCCCTATCAACTTTTCTTGCCCCTGCTGGTTCATCCTGCCTCCCTCGAACGGCTCCGATTGGCCGGCCATCGGGCTACCTGGGCCCTGACGCCGGGCGGCAGTTCCCATTTTACCACACCTGGCCGATCTACTCAAGCTGTAGAGGGGGATGCACCTGTCCGGCCTGACAGGTGGGCCGGCTGTGTCCCGCTGCCCATCCGCCGGTCAGGGCAGAGCGGCGCTCCGCCCATGCAGACCTGGCGGTCCTTCCAGATGGACCTGGCCGGCGGTCCCAGATCGCCGGCGAGCGGAAACATGACAATCAGCGGCTTTGACAGGGACCTGGGGTGGAGGAGGAAAAGTTGCCCGAATTGCCAGGTTGTGGTATAATAGCGTTGCCAGAAATTCTTTGTGTCCTTGGTGGTTTTCAGACTGGCTCTCAAGCGAAAGGGGGTGATGATCGGCAAAAAGACGACCGTTGAGCAACCATTCTATTTTGTAGCAAGGAGGAGGAAACTGTGAAGCGAAAAACTCTGTCCGCATTGTCAGGTGTGTTGTTGCTGCTGGCCCTGGTGCTGGCCGCCTGTGGACCGACCCAGGAGTGTCCCCCCTGCACCCCCTGTCCACCGGCGGGTGAGTGCCCGACCTGCCCCGAATGCCCGCAATGCACCCCCTGCCCGCCGGCCGGGGCGGCAGGGGCGGGAGGCCGTCTCCAGGTCGTCAAAAATCGGGGCAAGCTGATCTGTGGCACCAATGGCAGCCTGCCCGGCTTTAGCAACCTGGACCAGGCCACCGGCCAGATGACCGGCTTTGACGCCGACTATTGCCGTGCTGTGGCTGC
The DNA here is from genome assembly GCA_034434895.1 of Anaerolineae bacterium. GTDB lineage: Bacteria > Chloroflexota > Anaerolineae > JAAYZQ01 > JAAYZQ01 > DAOTXL01. The sequence continues at coordinate 11,580 of DAOTYI010000121.1, read as the reverse complement.
CGCTGTCCTGGGCGATGCCACCAAGGTCGAGTTCCGGCCCCTGTCTACCAAAGAGCGGTCCGTCGCCCTGCAAAGTGGCGAGATTGACGTTCTGATCCGCAACACCACCTGGACCAGCAGCCGGGATGCCACCTGGGGGCTATTCGCTCCCACCACCTTTTACGATGGCCAGGGGATGATGGTCCGCAAGTCGCTCAACGCCACCAAGCTGGAGGATCTGGCCGGAGCCAGCATCTGTGTCCAGACCGGCACCACCACCGAACTGAACCTGACCGACCAGATGCGTGCCCGCAATATTGAATTCACCCCGGTGGTGTTCGAGGACATTGATGCCGCCTATGCTGCCTACGACGAGGGACGCTGCGACGCGATCACCAGCGACCGGTCGCAGCTGGCCGCCCGCCGCACTGTGCTCAAGAATCCGGACGACCACATGATCATGGATGTGGTCATGTCCAAGGAACCGCTGGGGCCGGCGGTGCCGTTGGGCGACGATCAGTGGTTCAACGTCGTCAAGTGGACCGTCTTTGCCACCATTCAGGCCGAAGAATCGGGCATTAACTCGCAGAATGTGGACACATTCAAAGACAGCCAGGACCCGGTCATCCGCCGTCTGTTGGGGATTGAGGGCGACCTGGGTCAGCAGTTGGGCCTGGCCAACGATTGGGTGATCCCGGTCATCAAGCAGGTCGGCAACTATGGCGAGATCTTTAACCGCAACCTGGGGCCGGGGACGCCTTTCAACATGGATCGTGGCCCGAACGAGCTGTGGACCAAAGGCGGTCTGCTCTATGCCCCGCCGTATCGCTAAGGGCCTGCTCCTGAATTTCCAGAATCTGTGTTCGGCCGCGTTGATCCCTGTCCCGAACAGGAAAACTGATCCATAACGGTCTGGACCTGGCAGGTCTGACTTTCAAAAGACCTGCCAGGTCTTTGACCGACCCGATCCCGTCGAGGCCATTTGCGACCATGAATAGAGACCTGACCGTCCGCTCCCCGCACCGGGCCATCCCTTTGTGGCGTGATGTGCGGGTGTTGCGTATCCTGGCCCAACTGGCCTTTTTGTTGCTCGTCGTGGCCGTGTCTGCTTTTCTTTACCACAACCTGACCACGGCCCTGACCAGGCGTGGTCTGAGCGGCGGCTTTGGATTTCTCAAGCTGGAAGCCGGTTTTGACATCGGCGAAGGGATTCCCTACAAGCCTTCCGATAGTTACGGCCGTGCCTTCTGGGTCGGTGTGGTCAACACGCTGACCGTGTCGGCCTGGGGCATTGTGCTGGCCACGGTCCTGGGTGTTGTCGTCGGCGTGGCCCGCCTGTCCTCGAACTGGTTGGTGAACCGCATCACTCAGGTCTATATCGAGGTCATGCGCAACACTCCCTTGCTGGTTCAGCTCTTTTTCTGGTATTTCGTCGGGATGGTCCAGGGGCCATCCATCCAGGAGAGCTTGAAGCTGCCCGGCCCGATCTATGTCAGCAACCGGGGGGTGGCGATGGGCTGGCTTTTTCCCACTGCCAGCTACCGGCCCTGGTCCTGGGCACTGCTGGGAGGATTGCTGCTGGCGGTGGGGGTCTATCTCCTCCTCCGCCGCCTGGAGATCCGATCCGGTCCGCTCAGCTACCCATTCCTCATGGCGGTAGCCACGCTGGGGGTGATAGCAGCTGTGGGCTGGCTGGCGGTCTGGCTGGCGACAGGGCAAAGCCCGTTGGTGAAGCAAGACCCGGTGTTGCAGCGGTTCAACTTTGTCGGGGGCCGCATCCTCAGCCCCGAGTTTGCTGCGCTGCTGGTGGGGCTGGTGACCTATACCGGCGCCTTTATCGCCGAGGTGGTGCGCGGCGGCATCCTGGCGGTGCACAAAGGCCAACAGGAGGCAGCCCGCGCCCTGGGCCTGACCCACCTGCAAACCCTGCAGCTGGTCATCTTTCCTCAGGCGATGCGGGTCATCATCCCGCCGCTCATCAGTCAGTATCTCAATCTGACCAAAAACTCAAGCCTGGCGGTGGCCATCGGCTATCCCGACCTGTACAGTGTGGGTGGCACCATCTATAACCAGACCGGCAGGCCGCTGCCGGTGCTGGTCCTGATCATGGGCAGCTATCTGGCGATGAGCCTGATCACATCGCTGGTCATGAATATCTACAACCGGCGTGTGCAATTTATCCAGAGGTAAGCCGACATGACGACGATCGCCGGACCGCTCAAGCCACCGCGTACCCTCGGCGTGTGGGGCTGGCTGCGCCGTAACCTGTTCAGTTCATGGGCCAACGCCCTGCTGACCCTTGGGTCACTCTGGCTGACGACCCTCGCTCTCAGGGGGTTGATCCGCTGGGCCGTGACCGAGGCGCGGTGGGGGGTGGTGACCGAAAACCTGCGGTTGTTCATGGTTGGTCAGTTCCCGCCCGACCAGATATGGCGGGTGGGGGCCTGTGTCCTGATCGTCTCGCTGTTGCTGGGCCTGAGCTGGGGGGCATGGGGCGGGGTGTTGCGCACCTTTGCCGTGGCCGCCGCAGCGGGAATGGCGATGTTGGCCCTCGTGCCTTTTGACCTGTCGGTGCGGCTGTGGCTGGCCGGCAACGTGGCTCTGATCGTGGGGGGCTGGGGGCTGGCCCGCAGGCTACCTGGCATCCGCTGGCGCCGCTGGCTGCTGCCGGGCTGGTTGTTATCGCTGCCGGCCATCTTTTTCCTGTTGCGCGGCGTGCCGGGCCTGAAGCCGTTGCCGCCGATCAATACCAACCTGTGGGGCGGGTTGCTGCTGACCTTCCTCCTGTCGGTGGTGGGCATTGTGGCCTCGATGCCGTTGGGCATCCTGCTGGCGCTGGGCCGGCAAAGCTCCCTGCCGGTTATCCGCGTCTTCTGTGTGACCTGTATCGAAGTGGTGCGCGGTGTGCCGCTGGTCACCGTCCTGTTCATGGCCTCAATCATTTTCCCGCTTTTCATACCTGAAAAAATCCATATTGACCGTTTATGGCGCGTGATGGCCGGCATCATCATTTTCAGCGCAGCCTACAATGCCGAAAATGTGCGCGGTGGCCTGCAGGCCATCCCCCAGGGGCAGGTCGAGGCCGCCAGAGCGTTGGGCATGAGTGGCCTGCAGGTCACCTTCCTGATCGTGCTGCCGCAGGCCCTGCGCCTGGTGATCCCGGCCACAGTGGGCCAGTTCATCAGCCTGTTCAAAGACACCTCCCTGGTCGGCATCGCCGGCCTGTTTGAGCTGTTGTACATCGGCAAAGCGGTCCTGGCCCAGCCGGCCTGGTTGGGTCGGCAGCAGGAGGTCTATGTCTTTGTGGCCATCATCTATTTCATCTTCAGCTACGCCATGTCCTACGCCAGCCTGCGGTTGGAGGCAGCCTTGGGCGTGGGCGAGCGGTAGAATCTGTGTAATCGGAGGGAGAGGCGATGGGTGAGGAACGGCTGGAGGTGGGCGATGACATCATCATCTGCCGCGATGTACACAAATGGTTCGGCGACTTTCATGTGCTGCGGGGGATTAACCTGACCGTCAAAAGAGGGGAGGTGGTCGTGATCTGCGGGCCTTCCGGCTCCGGCAAGTCCACCTTTATCCGCACCATCAACCGCCTGGAGGAGCACCAGCGCGGCGACATTATCGTAGATGGCATCGAGCTGACCCACGATGTGCGCAACATCGCCGCCATCCGCAGCGAGATCGGCATGGTCTTCCAGTCGTTCAACCTCTTTCCCCACCTGACGGTGTTGCAAAATATCACCCTGGCCCCTATCTGGGTGCGCAAGTGGCCCAAAGCCCGCGCCGAAGAGATTGCCTACAAGCTGCTGGCCCGTGTCGGCATCCCGGAGCAGGCCCACAAATACCCGGGCCAGCTTTCCGGCGGGCAACAACAGCGGGTAGCCATTGCCCGTGCTCTGGCCATGGAACCCAAGATCATGCTGTTCGACGAGCCGACCTCGGCGCTGGACCCGGAGATGATCAAAGAGGTGCTGGATGTGATGCGCGAGCTGGCCCGTTCGGGCATGACCATGATCGTCGTCACCCACGAGATGGGCTTTGCCAAAGAGGTGAGCGACCGGATCGTCTTTTTCGATGACGGGCAGATTGTGGAGCAGGCCCCCCCGGCCGAGTTTTTTGCCCACCCCCGTGAGGAACGGACCCGCCTGTTCCTGAGCCAGATCCTGACCCACTGAGAGCCTGTCTGAAAACCACCAGGACACAAAGGACACCACGGGCACCATGCGGCTTTCATTTGTTTCCTTTGTGTCCCTTTGTGGTAAGCTTTTCAGACCGGCTCTAAGGAGGGAGCAGGGCCAGGGTACCCCCACAACACTGTCAGGTGGCCAGGAGGGTTATCATGAAGAGGATCGCACTCCTTGATCGTGTGCGCTATCAGTTTGACAACGCCATGTCCAGGGGGCCGATTGCCCTTATCGGCTGGCTATGCCTGCTGTCGGCGATCCTGATCCTGGCGGTGGCTCTGTTTGTCTTTGTGAGCGGCGTGGACCCGGAGAAGAGAGGCTTTGCCGAGATCGCCTGGGCGAGCCTGTTGCGCACTCTGGATCCCGGCACGATGGGCGGGGATACCGGTAGCTGGCCCTTCCTGCTGGCCATGCTGGTGGTGACAATGGGCGGGATCTTTGTGGTCAGTATGCTCATCGGGGTACTGACTACCGGCATCGAAGCTCGGCTCGACCTCTTGCGCAAGGGCCGCTCCTTCGTCGCCGAGACGGGACATACGGTCATCCTCGGTTGGTCGCCCATGATCCTGTCCCTCCTCTCGGAGCTGCTGATCGCCAAGTCCAATCAACCCCGCGCCTGCATCGCCATCCTGGCCGAGAAGGACAAGGTGGAGATGGAGGATGAGATCCGCGACAAGGTGGCCCGAACCGGCCACACCCGCATCGTCTGCCGGACAGGCAACCCGATTGACCTGGCCGATCTGGAGATCGTGAACCCCCATGCAGCCAGTTCGATCCTTGTCCTCCCGCCGGAAAGCGCCGACCCCGACGCCTACACCCTCAAGGTCCTCCTGGCCCTGACCAACAACCCGCACCGCCGCCCCGAACCCTACCATATCGTGGCCCCACTCCGCGATCCACGCAATCTGGAGGCAGCGCGCCTGGTCGGCCGTGAGGAGGTGCAACTGGTGCTGGCCGGTGACCTCACCGCCCGCATCGCCGCCCAGACCTGTCGCCAGTGTGGCCTGTCGGTGGTTTACGAGGAGCTGCTCAATTTCAGCGGCGACGAGATCTATTTCCAGGAAGAGCCGGCGCTGGTCGGTCAGACGTTCGGCCAGGCGTTGCTGGCCTACGAGGACTCGGCGCTCATCGGCCTGCGCTTTCGGGATGGTCGGGTGCAGCTCAACCCACCAATGGACACTCGCATCGAGCCTGGCGACCAGGTGATCGCCATCTCTGAAGATGATGACACGGTCCGACTGTCGGGCCTGGGCGACTATGGCATTGAGGCCGATGCCATCCGCCATTCCAGACCGCAGACTCAGGCCCAGGGACCGGAACGGATCCTGATCCTGGGTTGGAACCGGCGTGCTCCGACCCTCATTCGTGAATTGGATCACTATGTAGCCCCCGGTTCCCAGGCGACCGTTGTCGCCGACGACGGTCAGGCCGGAGATGCTCTCGCCGCGCTCCTGAAAGAGGAGCGGTTGCAAAACCTGGCGGTCACCTTTCTTCCTGGCGACACAAGCAGCCGCCGCGTGCTGGACAATCTGGATATCCTGGCTTACCAGCATCTCCTGATCCTGAGCTACGCCGACCTCCTCGACCCGCAGCAGGCCGACGCCCGCACGTTGGTAACCCTGCTCCACCTGCGCGATATCGCTGACCGGGCAGGACACCCCTTTTCTGTTGTGAGCGAAATGCTGGATATGCGCAACCGCGACCTGGCCGAGGTGACCCGGGCCGACGACTTTATCATCAGCGACCGGCTGGTCAGCCTGATGTTGTCGCAACTGGCCGAGAATCGGGAACTGAGCGCCGTATTCGAAGACCTGTTCAACGCCGAGGGTTCGGAGTTGTATCTCAAGCCTGCCGGGCAATACGTGGAGCTGGGCCGCCCCCTCAATTTCTACACCGTTGTGGAAGCCGCCCGGCAGCGGGGCGAGGTAGCGGTCGGCTATCGGCTCCATGCAGCCATGCACAACCCGGCCCAGACATACGGCGTACGGCTCAACCCCAACAAGTCGGAGCGGGTTGCCTTCTCTGCCCAAGACCACCTCATCGTCCTGGCGGAGCAGTAAAGGGCCTATGAGCACAGAAGGAATCCTCTTTAATCTCCAGCGCTTCAGCACCCGCGATGGCCCTGGCATCCGCACCACCCTCTTTTTCAAAGGCTGTCCCCTGCGCTGCGCCTGGTGTCACAACCCGGAAGGGCTCTCCCCCCGGCCGGAACTGGTATGGTACGACGGACGATGCATCGGCGCACGGGATTGCCTGCGCGCCTGCCCGGAAGATGCCCTGGAGCTGACGCCACAGGGGATGGAGATTGACCGCCAGCGCTGCACCCTGTGCGGGGCCTGCGCCCAGGCCTGTCCGGCTGCCGCTCTGGAGGTGATCGGCCAGGCGTGGACGGCGGAGGCGTTGCTGGCCGAGGTGCAGCGGGATGCCATCTTTTACGAGACCTCCGGCGGCGGAGTGACCCTGTCCGGCGGAGAGCCGACAATGCAGGCCGCTTTTGTGGCCAGGTTGTGCCGCCTGTGCCGGGAAGCAGGAGTGCATGTGGCGTTGGATACCTGCGGGGCAGTACCCTGGGAACGGTACGAGATGGTGTTGCCGTGGGTGGACCTGGTGCTCTACGACCTGAAGATCTATGATGGCAGGCGTCATCAGGCAGCCACCGGCGCCGACAACGCCGCTATCCTGGCCAATGCCCGGCGGATCGCCGGTGCCGGGGTCCCGCTGTGGATCCGCACCCCCCTCATTCCCGGCTATACCGCCGACGCCGCCAACATCGCGGCCCTGGGCGAGTTCATCGCCGCCGAACTGCCGGCCGTGCAGCGGTGGGAGTTGCTGGCCTACACCAACCTGGGCGGACCGAAATACCGCCGCCTGGGCCGTCCTTATGCCCTGGAAGGGGTGCCGCTCCTGACCCGTGCCGAGATGGAAGCGTTGCACGCTGTGGCCAGGGCCTGGGTGCCGACCGCTGTGTGGTCTGGGGCAACCCGTGATCTGAAAGAGGCCCAGGTCTGACCCTGTCATCACCTCCGGCGTCCTTGTTCTCTGACCCAAGTTGTGATACAATGAGCGCCGCGATGGGGTTGGTGGAGGAATCAAGGATGGAAACCTTGGAAGAGATTGTCAGCGAAATCGAGTCGCTCACGCCGGAGAGCCTGACCGAACTGGCCCGTTTTGTCGAGTATCTGAAATGGAAACAGGGTCCCCCGGCTGAAGAAGCCATGAGCCATCCCTGGACTTTTGATTTTGTGGAGCATTTCCGCCGGGCCATCGTCAGCGCCGACCACGACCTGGCCGGCATGGAGGTCACGGTCGGCGAGGCCACCTGCGATGGCGAGCGGCGCATGGCCCTGTGGCAACATCCGCCTGTCCAGGGGGCGGCCATCGTCGAATACCAGGTGCCGGTGCCGACGGAGGTGCGCAACCTGCGGTTGCGCTTCGCCACCGGCATCCGGGATGGCTCTCACCTGGCCGAGGGCAATGTCGTCGCCTTTCGCATCTTTGTCAACGACTGGAAAATCTGGAGCGAGACCCGGCATGCCCGTGCCTGGAAGGCTCACGAACTGGTCCTGCCCGTCCTGGCGGGCGATGTGGCCCGCATCCAATTTGTGACCGATGGGCTGGGCAACCACCAGTGGGCCTGGGCGGTATGGGGTGAACCCCATCTGGTCGGCGAGATGGAGGAGCGATAAGCATTCTCAACGAGGAGGAGCAACTCATGGACCTGGAACTCAACGACGAGCAACGAATGGTCCGCGACCTGGTGCGCGATCTGGCGCGGAACGAAATTGCCCCCCGCGCAGCCCAGGTAGACAAGAACGAAGAGTTTCCTGCTGAAAACATCCGCAAAATGGCCGAACTGGGGCTGTTGGGCCTGCCCTACCCGGAAAAGTATGGGGGGGGCGGCGGCGATTATCTCAGCTATATCATCGCCGTGGAGGAGATCGCCCGTGCCTGCGGCTCCACGGCCCTGATCTACGCCGCCCACGTGTCGCTGGGCTGTGCGCCGATCTATTATTTTGGCACAGAGGAGCAGAAGCAAAAATGGTTGCCCCACCTGTGCAGCGGCCGGGGGCTGGCCGCCTTTGGCCTGACCGAGCCGGAAGCCGGCTCCGATGCCGGTGCCACCCGCACCACCGCCGTCCGTGACGGCGATTTTTATCTGCTCAACGGCAGCAAGATGTGGATCACCTCCGGGGCCATCGCCGACGTGGTGACCTGCACGGCCAAAACCGACCCCTCCGCCGGGACGCGGGGCATCTCCTGCTTCCTGGTCGAGAAAGGCACCCCTGGCTTTATCCCCGGCAAGAACGAGCCCAAGATGGGCCTCAAAGGCTCGGTGACCTCGGCCCTGTCGTTCGAAAATTGCCGGGTGCCGGCCGCCAACCTGTTGGGCAGGGAGGGGGAAGGGTTCCGACAGATGTTGATCACCCTGGATGGGGGGCGGATCAGCATCGGCGCCATGGCCTTGGGTCTGGCGCAGGCCGCCTTTGACGAAGCGGTGCGCTACGCCAAACAGCGGGTTCAGTTCGGGCAGCCGATCGCCAGTTTCCAGGCCATCCAGTGGATGATCGCCGACATGGCCACCGAGATTGACGCTGCCCGACTGATGGTCTATCGCGCCGCCGCCCTGAAGGATGCCGGCAAGCCTTTCACCAAAGAGGCAGCCATGGCCAAACTGTACGCCTCCGAGGTGGCCGAGCGGGCAGCCTTCAAGGCGCTGCAGATCCACGGCGGCTACGGCTACAGCCGCGAGTACCCAGTGGAGCGGATCTACCGCGACCAGCGGCTGTGTGCCATCGGCGAGGGCACCAGCGAGATCCAGCGGCTGGTGATTGCCCGGCAGGTGCTGGGCAAAATCTAAAGAGGGCGGCGTCAGGGGGACTGACGCCGCCCCGTTCCTCTACACCCCTTGCAGAGAACAGCAATCGGCCGGTCTCTCAGGCAGGAGAAACCGGCGATGAGGTGTTGCCAAGGAACAGAGAAAAAACCGTGCACCCAGGCTATTCTTTGAGAATAACCTTGGTGTACACGAACCAGACGATCACACTGGCGATCACGGCGATGATGCCGACGATCAGGGTGAGTCGGATCGGCAGGCCGGTGAATTCCGAACCGAGGGGGGCTGTGATCACCCAGGTGCTGACAAAGACGGAGATAATGGTCACCAGGACCAGGGTAACGATCCCATACAACAGCAATCTCTTTCCCCGTTGGGCGCGCTCTTCAGGTGATAGACTCTTTGCAGGCATCGTTCTTTTCCTCCTTCGTGATCTGAAATGGGTATCGCCGCTCATGGCCGGCAATGGTATTTTACCACATCTTATTGGAGATTGCAAGTGGGACTGTGGCCCTATAAAGTATGAACACGGGGAGGAGAAACCATGACCCGATCGCATCCCCTGGTAGAGCTGGCTCGACAGACCATTGAAGCCTACATCGGCGAGGGCAAAACGATCCGACCTCCTGAAGAGTTGACCCCCGAAATGCGCCATCGCGCCGGAGCTTTTGTCACTCTCCACCGCCACGGACAACTACGCGGCTGCATCGGTACCATCCAACCCACCTGCAATACGGTGGCCGAAGAGGTGATCCAGAACGCCATCTCCGCTGCCACCCGCGATCCTCGTTTTCCGCCGGTCCGCCGCAGTGAACTGGCCGACCTGGAGGTCAAAGTGGATGTGCTGGGCGAACCGGAGCCGGTGAACAGCCTGGATGAACTGGACCCCAAACGCTATGGCCTGATCGTCCAGTCGCTCAAGCATCCCTGGAAACGGGGGTTGCTGCTGCCTGACCTGGAGGGGATCGATACTGTCGAAAAGCAGGTCTACTGGACCCGCTACCACAAGGCAGGCATCACCGACCCGGACGAGCCGGTGCAGATGTTCCGTTTCGAGGTCAAACGCTATACCTGATGGACCATCCCTGTCTCAGAGCCTATCTGAAAAGTCTACCACGAAGGCACACAGGACAAAGGAATGAGAAGGAATATACAGAAATTCTTTGTGTCCTTAGTGGTTTTCAGACCGGCTCTCAGGAAAGGACCAGGTTGTCAATGAGCCGGGTCCGACCGACAAAGGCGGCCAGTGAAAGGAGCGCGGTGTCGGCGATGGTCTCCAGCTCCTGAAGCGTCTCAGGATGGGCACAGGAGACATATTGCAGGCGGGCCAGCGGCTCGGCGGCGATGATCTCGGCCACCATACGGCGCAGCCGTTCAGCATCCCGCTCCCCGGCCTCAAAGGCGGCGTGGGCCGCGCTCAAGGCGCGGTATAGCACTGTGGCCGCCTGCCGCTCCTGGGGGGCGAGATAGCTGTTGCGGCTGGACATGGCCAGGCCATCCGCCTCCCGGACGGTGGGGCAGACGATGATCTCGATCGGGAAGTCCAGGTCGCGGACCATCTGGCGGATCACGACGGCCTGCTGGGCATCTTTTTGTCCAAAGTAGGCCCGCTGGGGCTGCACGCCGTTGAACAGCTTGGCCACCACCGTGGCCACGCCGCGAAAGTGGCCAGGGCGTTGAGCCCCCTCCAGCGGTCTGGCGACCTCCTCCACCGTGACCCAGGTCTGGAAACCGGGCGGATACATCCCTTCGGGGGTGGGGGTCCATACCAATTCGACCGCCTCCTTCTCCAGCAGGCCGAGATCGCGGGGCAGATCGCGGGGGTAGGTGGCCAGGTCCTCGCCGGGGCCGAACTGGGTGGGGTTGACAAAGATGCTGACCACCACGCTGGCGCATTCAGCCCGCGCCCGGCGCACCAGCGACAGGTGCCCTTCGTGCAGATAGCCCATCGTCGGTACAAAGCCCACCGGTTCGGGCAACAAGGCCCGTGCGGCGCGCAATTCGGTCAACGTCGTCACAACCTGCATGTTTGATCCTCCCCCTTAAGTTCTCAAGCACGCTCACAACCCGCCACCGGTCGGCCCCTGCCGTTCCCTTTCCACGGCCGCTTTGACCAATAACCACAATGTCCGGTTCACCGGGGCAGGCAGGCCGCACCGTTCGCCAGCCTGGACGATAGCCCCGCAGATGGCATCAATCTCAGTCGGGGCACCGCGCAGCACATCCTGAAGCATGGAGGAGTGGTTGACGGCCGTGCGGCGGGCCACCGCCTCCGCTGCGGCAACCGGGTCGGTGAAGGTCAGGCGCAGGCCCAGGGCAGCCGCCACCGCCGCCGCCTCGCTCGCCGCCGCCGCCATCAGCGCCCGCGCCGCGGGACGGTTCAGCAGCTCGCCGTTGGGCACGCGCAGCAGGGCGGTGAGCGGATTGATGGCCGCATTGATGACCAGCTTGCTCCACAGCAGCTCGTCCGCCGCCGGAACGACCTCTACTTCAAAGCCGGCCCGTCTCAGCAGCGTCGCCAGCGGCTCCAGGCGGGGATGGGCTCCCAGGGAGACCGGCCCCTCGCCCCCGGGGCGCACC
>DAOTYI010000120.1:0-4594 GCA_034434895.1 Anaerolineae bacterium | reverse complement strand
AGCCCGCATCGCCTCCGAATCGCCGGGCGGGGCAGGGCGGCTGGCCAGCCGGGCTGCCGTGCCGTCGAAACCGGTGGGCCCCCGCAAGCTGGTGAACACCGTCCTGGGAGCCGGGCTGGGATTGGCGGTCGGCCTGGCAGTGGCCCTGCTCCTGGAACTGGCAGACAGGCGGCGGACAGTGGCCGGGGATGAGACCAGGGGCGATGCAGGCTGAATCGGAACTGCTGCCCCGCCGACATGGGCGCCGGTGGAGGGGGTATCTGGCGGTTGGCCTGATTCTGCTGGCCCTCGGCCTTTTCCTCTTCCCCTGGACGGCCAGCGCCTGCTTTGTGGAGCAGGCCGGGCGACATCTCGATCTGAACAGCCCGGCAGGGGACCAGGCTGCCGGCCAGGCATTGCAACGGGCATTGCGCCTGTTTCCCGGCAATGCTCAGGCCTATCGCCTTCTGGCTGTACTCCACGAGCGCCAAGGGGATCGGCCGGCCATGGCCGAGGCGCTGGCTCGTTACCTTGCGCTGCGCCCCAGGAACCCGCTGGGCCACTGGCAACTGGCCTCTGCCTGTGAACGGGTGTCCGCTTCCGAGTTGAAGGGGATCGCCGGCCAGCCCTGTGGCGACGATGAGGCGGGCCGCCAGGCGGCGTTGGTCCGCCTGTGGCGCGGGGCCGGGCAATCGGCAGCCTCTTTCGTCCAGGCCGGCGACCGGCAGCAGCGGGACAGGAATTGGGCTGAAGCCGAAGTCTTTTACCGGCGGGCGCTGACCCTTGACCCGCAGGCGGCGACAGCCTGGTATGGCCTGGGGGAACTGTACCGGGCGCAAGGGGAAGCGGAGCGAGCGCTGGAGGCCTATAGCCAGGCCGTGGCTCTGACTTCCGACAGCCGGCTGGCCGCTTCGGCGCACGCCCGGCGGGGCAGGCTCCTGGCCGAGGCCGGTCGCTGGGCAGAGGCCGGCGCCGCGCTGGCCCAGGCGGTCGCCCTGGTGCCCGATGAGGGGCAATATCATCTCGACTACGGCTGGTATCTCTTCAAGGCCGGAGGGCACAACCAGGAGGCCGAGGCCGAACTGCGGCGGGCGGCCGATCTGCTCCCCGGCAACCCCTGGCCCTATCTGCGGCTGGCGGACCTGGCCTATGCCCGGGAAGACTATGCGGCGATGTTGGACCTGGCCCAACACGCCGTCAGGCTCCAGCCTGGTCAGTTCTGGGCCTGGTTTTCCCAGGGCCGGGCCTTGCGCCGCCTGAACCGCCTGGACGAGGCCGGGCAGGCGTTGCGCCATGCCATCGAGCTGGCGGCCGACCAGCCTGGGCCGCACGCCGAACTGGGCGGCATCTTCAGGCAGCAGGGGCGCCTGGACGAAGCGATCGCGGAGTATGAACAGGCGGTCGCCCTGGCACCGCAGAATGTGGCCTACCGTCTGGGCCTGGCGGCGGCATATCGGGCCGACGGACAGACGGCCCAGGCGATCGAAACCTACCGCCGGGTCCTGGAACTGGACCCGGAGAACTCTGTGGCCCTGCAAGCCCTGCGGGACCTGGAACCTGGAAAGTGATCTCATGCACAAAGCCCGAAAAATCATGATCATCGGTCTGGATGGGGTGCCCCTTGACCTGATCCAGCGTTGGGCCGGGGGCGGATACCTGCCCAATCTGCGGCGGCTGATGGACGGCGGCGCCGTGGGGCAGCTTCGTTCCACCATCCCGCCGACTTCGGGACCCTCCTGGTCTTCCTTTGTGACAGGGATGAATCCGGGCAAAACCGGCATCTATGACTTTTTGTACCGCCGTGAGGGGACCTATAGCTTTCCGCCGGTGAACGCCTCGCTGCGCGGCGGGACGACGATCTGGCGCTATTTGAGCGATGCCGGCTATCGGGTGGGGGTGCTCAACATCCCCATGTCCTACCCGGTGGAGCCGGTCAACGGCTTTATGGTCAGCGGCTGGATGACGCCCTACAAGGCTACCGACTATATCTATCCCCCCGATCTGGCCGGAGAACTGGAACGGGAGATCGGCAACTATCGCATCTATCCCACCGAGACCTTTGCCGAAAACCGCAAGGAGAGCTTCCTGAAGGCCACCTACGACCTGCTGGAGATGCGGACGCGCACCGCTCTGTATCTGGCCCGCACCCGGCCCTGGGACCTGTTTATGGTTGTCTTTTTCGACACCGACCGGGTCCTGCACCAGTTGTGGCACTACCTGGACCCTGACCATCCGTGGCGGACCGACCGGGAGGACAGGGAGTGGGTGGTCCGTGATTACTTTCACCAGGTGGACGAGAGCATCGGTCGGCTGTTGGAGTACGCCGATGAGGAGACGCTGGTCATCATCCTGTCGGATCATGGCATGGGCCGGGCCAACAACTTTATCGTCCTGAACAACTGGCTGCTGGATATCGGCATGTTGTGCCTGAAGCGGGACCCCTGGACCCGGCTCAAGGAGTGGATGTTCTGGCGCGGCTTTACCCTGCGCAATGTCCACCGCCTTCTGGATCGGGTAGGCCTGGCCCGCCAGGCGGAGTATGTAGCCGGCTACTTTGTGGACCACCTGCTCAAGCTGGCCTTTCTCTCCTTCCTGGATGTGGACTGGAGCCGGTCACGGGCCTACTCCTTTGGCCGACACCTGGGGTCCATCTATATCAATCTCAAAGGGCGTGAGCCGCAGGGCATTGTCGCACCGGGGGCCGAGTACGAAGCGGTGCGCGATGAGATCGAGCGTCTGGCCTACGAGTTCCGCGATCCGCGCACCGGCCGGCTGCTCATCGGCCAGGTGTTGCGCCGGGAAGAGATCTATACCGGTCCCTACCTGGAGCGCGCTCCCGACCTGATCCTGCGGCCCAGGGAACCGTCCGACATCTTTTTCGGCCTGGCCGACTTTGGCCACCGCCGGACCGTGGCGACGGTCTATCGCTATTCGGGGATGCACCGCGACTATGGGCTGCTGATCCTGAACGGGCCGGGAGTGCGCCCGGGCGCTCAGCTTGAAGGGGCGGTCATCCAGGACATCGCGCCGACGGTGCTGCACACCATGGGCCTGCCGGTCCCCACCGACATGGATGGCCGGATGTTGGCCGAGGCTTTTGCTGGCGGCTATCTGGAGGCCTTTCCCCTCCATTTCAGCGCACCGGCGGCCACCCTGGCCCCGACCGAAGTGGTGGATTACACCCAGGAGGGGGAAAAGGAGATCATGGAGCGGCTGCGAGGCCTGGGGTATTTGGGATAAATAGAACAGTATGGCCATTGACTTGCCACCCGATTTCACTTTACTGCACAAAATGACTGTGCACGCCTACTTGCAAGACTATCGCGCGCTCGACAACGATGGCTGGCGGATACTCCTGGAGGCCTTTGACCTTTTGCGAAAAGCTCGACTTGTCAGGGGGAATCGCGTCTGGACTTTTGAGGAGATCTATCGGCATGCCATCGAAGGTCGGTATGCGACACAGTTCCTTGAGCAACTCTTAGCCATGGCCCATCCGTTGCACGAAGGCATCCCTCTGAAAGCTCAGATAGCCCGACAGATCCTGACTGACCTGGCTGCAAATGGTTGGTACGATCCCCAAGAAACTGGCAGTAAGTATCTGCTGGCTTATGCATACTACTGGTGGGATTCCTTTGCCAAAGGGTATATCTTTGAGGTCAGTATCTTCCGCGACCTGGACGCGGCAGGCATTCTCTACACCGCACACAACATCCTTGATCCGACTGAGCGTCTGGCTATTTGCGACCTGATAATCGAAGGATGGCAGGGTGATATCAAAACTTCTACTTATTTTTTACACGCATCCCGAACCAGTGCTTTGCCCCATGATTTCTATATCACCAGGCTTTTCGACACCAGCCGTAAAGCCTGGGTATGCGCTGTGCTCATGCGGCCCGCCGTCTGGAAAGACCTGAATGGTGATGTGTTGGTCGCTGACATTCGGCAGGCGGCCCAATTCTTCCCTTCGGCGGTGCAGATCGACCTGGTGGAAGGACGGTTTGTGGTCCTTGATTACAAAGTGTGGAAGGATCGAGTCAGGGCTTTGCAAAGACTCAAGAGGGAGTAAAATGAGAGAGAAGACTATAGATAGCATGGATCAAAAAGAGTTCGAAATAATGATGGATAGGTTCATCGAACGTGACTTTGAAGAGGTATCGGTCGAGACATTCTTTGATCTCCTGGCACGGCTTGACGAGGAAAAACGGCTTTATCCTTTGGAGCTTGCTGGCGAAATGATAGATGGAGAAGCTGTTCTGGCGTTGCCGACGACCGCTGTTACGGGTATCACCATTCGGAATAATGGCATAGTCCTCGATGGTGAGCGACGGATTATTATTCACCTCAAACAGACAGAATCCCTGACTGCCGGGTAGATAAACGAGGTAGACTTGAGAGTGCTGATCATTGGTCTCGACGGGGCCACGTTCGACCTGCTTGGCCCCTGGATCCAGGCCGGCGAACTGCCCCATCTGCGGCGGTTGATGGAGGAGGGGGCATGGGGCCGGCTGCGGACCACGCTGCCGCCCATCAGCTCCTCGTCGTGGAACTCTTTTATCACCGGGGTGAATCCCGGCAAACATGGGGTGGTGGACTTTGTCTATCCCGGCGCCGACAG
>DAOTYI010000119.1:0-1548 GCA_034434895.1 Anaerolineae bacterium | reverse complement strand
GCGACAGGTAGCGGGGAGTGCCCATGAACATGCCGCTCTGGGTCAGGCTGACCATGGCGGACATGCGGGCGATGCCAAAGTCCATGACTTTGACCTGACCGTCGGGCGTGACCATAATGTTGTGGGGTTTGATGTCGCGGTGGACGATGCCGGCCCGCCAGGCTGCATCCAACGCCTGGGCTATCTGGTCGGCAATGCCTACCGCTTCCTGGATGGGCAGCGCCCCTCGCGCGGCAATGATATCAGACAGGGTTTTGCCCTCGACATACTCCATGACCAGGAAATGGGTCCCCCCTTCAACCCCATAGTCCAACATGCGCACGATGTTGGGGTGTTGGAGCCGGTGAGCCATCTCCGCCTCGCGTCGGAAGCGCTCGACAAACCGGGGTTCTGCCGTGTATTCCTGCTTCAAGACCTTGATGGCTACCACGGTGTTGTTCGTCAGGTTGCGGCCCAGATAGACGGTGGCGAACCCTCCTGCGCCTACCTGGTCATAGATGCGATAGATGCCTTTCAAAACTTGACCGATCATAGCTGTTCTCCCTGTCGATCGGATATTGGGTAGAGGAATTCAACCTCAGGAGGGTGCTTAAAAAATTCCCCTCTCACCGCAGAGACGCAGAGAACGCAGAGGAATCATAAAGTCTCGGCGTCTCTGCGGTGCAAACCAGGGCTTTTTCAGCAGCCTCTGGTGCGGGGGAGGGGGTGATGATGATGTTCTGGGGCTTGATGTCCCGATGGACGACGCCCTGGGTGTGGCAGCAGGCCAGAGCGTCCAGCAACTGGCAGGCCCAGTCCAGCACCTGGGCCTCCGGCAGCGGCCCCCGCGCGGCGATCAGGTCGGCCAGACTCTGCCCCTGAACAAAGTCCATCACCAGGTAGGTGTTGCCGCCCTCTTCAAAGTAGTCGGTCGCCCGGGCCAGGTTGGGGTGGTTCAGGCGGGCCAGGACCTGGGCTTCCTGGTAGAACTGCTGGCGGAGTTGGGCCAGGGTCTGGGGGTCAATGCCGGACTGGGGGACCATCTCCTTGACGGCGACGGAGATGTTGAGGCGCAGGTCCCAGGCACGATAGACCGCTCCCGTCCCGCCCTGGCCCAGGAGAGAGACAATGCGGTAGCGGTTCTGCAAAATGGTGCCAGGGGTCAGCATGGTTACCTTGCTGTGATTCTGGACATCAGGGTCAATACCCAATCCTGAAACTTCTGCTTCAGATCCAGCGCGTTAAAAGGAACCACCATCTTGACCGGCCAGCGTTCTTCCTCGTCGGGGAATGCCACTGCCCGGTTCAAGGCCACAGCGAACCAGTACAGGTCAAATCCGGGATCTTTGCGAGCCGCCAGGAGCAACAACGGGTCCAACGGCTCCTGTTGCAAGATAAAGTAGAGGTCTACGGCATCACGCGGTTCCGCGCGCCCATAGTATGTCAGCAGTTTATCCACCACGAGATCACGATAACTGTTGACCATCACCCCGATTTCCGTTGGCGATGGCGGCTCAAGGCGGAAAGGCGAATCCAGCGCCAGGTCCACTCTGACCTGGTCCTGATCCC
>DAOTYI010000118.1:0-7616 GCA_034434895.1 Anaerolineae bacterium | reverse complement strand
AAGAGACAGCCCCACTTCCTGGCAGCCCCACCCCGGCGCCGGCTTCGAGCCACCTGTGGCTGCTGCCCCCCATCGGCCCGGATAGCGGCGGCGACCGCTACCCGGGCACCTACTTCCCCTACGGCGCCACCGGCAGCGGGCGCTATCACCTGCACCACGGCGTGGATTACATGAACCCGGCCGGCACGCCGATCCTGGCCTCGGCCGCCGGGACAGTCATCGTTGCCGGCAATGATCTGGAGACGACCTATGGCCTGAAACCAGATTTCTACGGCAATCTGGTGGTCCTGGAGCTGGACCAGCGGTTTCAGGGCCAGCCGGTCTATCTCCTCTACGGCCACATGTCGCAGGTGACGGTGGCGGCAGGGCAGCACGTCGAACCGGGCGAGGTGTTGGGTCTGGTGGGCATGACCGGCGTGGCCGTGGGCAACCACCTGCACCTGGAGGTCCGCCTGGGTCGGAACGAGTACAACTGCACCCGCAACCCGGTCTTGTGGTTGCAGCCTGAGCCGGGCCAGGGGGTCATTGCCGGCCTGCTGCTGGACGCGCAACGCCGGCCACTGGCCGAGACCCCTGTCACCTTTTTCCGTGCTGCTGAGCCGAACAAATGGTGGCGACAGACCCAGACCTATGCCAGCCGGGAAGTGAACCCCGACGACCAGCTGGGTGAGAACTTTGCCCTGGGCTATGTGCCCGCCGGCGATTATCTAGTCAAGGTCAAGTTTGGAGAGAGATCGTATGTCCGGCCGGTGACGGTCAAACCGGGCGAGATCGCCTTTGTCTTGATTGAAACCGGGCAGTGAGGAGGAGAGTGTTGAAACGTTGGATCTCAGTCTACAGCCTTGGGATCGTATTGGCCGCTTTGGCCCTGAGCCTGTCCGGTTGTAGCGGCGGGTCGGGGACGCTGAGCGGAACGGTCATCCAGGTGGAGGATGGGAAGCCGGTGGTCGGCGCGGAGATCAGGGTGTTTGAACTGAAAAAAGCCCAGGAAGTAACCACCCTGGACATCTATGAGAAGACCAACACCGTCTACCGCCAGGTGACCGATGCGAACGGGGCTTTCTCGGCGTCGTTAAAGCCGGGCAGGTATCTGGTGGAGGTGTGGATCCGGGGGGCCAAGGTCACCAGCCGCATGGCCCAGATAAAGGCCGGCCGGACTTTGGGTGTCGAGTTCCAGATCGTCACCCCGGCGCCATGATCGCTCACCCCGGCCCATGTCGCTACCGGCGTTTGGGGTAGCCCCGCTGCTTTCTGTCCCGGTCAGCAGAACGGGCCGGATCGGTCGGCCTGCTGCGTCGCCAGGGGACGATGGGCGGCTCGAACTCTTCCTCCTCCTCTCCCTCTTCCTCTTCCACTCCGACCTTCACAACCGGGTTGAAGGAAATGGTCAAGAGGCGATAGGCCACGAGGAGCAAGCCGGTCTCGGCGATGAGGGCAATGAGGCTCGCTTCAAAGAGGGACAGATCGGAGAAGGCACGGGTGACGACCCAGCCCACGGCTACGATCCCCAGGGCACCGGCCAGGCCGAGTGCCAGGGCCACCACCAGGATCAGCAGGAGCAACAAGGCTACCGCCAAAATCGTTCTCAGGATACTTTGGATCATCTGGTTCCCTCCAGGTCCAGTTCTCGCTGCGTTGTGTACATTGCCACAATATTCTCCAGCGGCGTGTCGGCCTGGAGATAGTGGGCTGAGGCGCAGATGTAGCCTCCTCCCCGCCCCAGGATTTCGCATCGTTCCTGCACCTCGGCCTGGACCTCGGCCGGGGTGCCGTGCGGCAGGGTGTGTTGGATGTCAATCGCGCCGTGGAACGACAGCCGGTCGCCGAACTCGGCCTTGATGCGGCGCAGATCCATGCCCGCCGCCCGGGGTTGAAGGGGATTGAGCACGTCAATGCCCATCTCATCCACAAAGGCGGCGATAAAAGGATAGACAGCCCCACAGGAATGGTACATGATCTTGACCGGGTAGCGGGCTGCGCGGATGGCCGCGTTGAGCCGCTGGTGCCGGGGCAGGATGTAGGTGCGCCACATCCTGGGCGACAGGAGCGGCCCGCTCTGGATGCCCACATCGTCATAGGTGTAGACCATGTCCAGCAGGCCGCCGGCTGCTTCGATTACCCGCCGGGTGTTTTCGATGTAAATGTCAGTGAAGCGGTCCATAATGGCGCAGGCGATCTCCGGTTTTTCCACCAGGTCGAGCAGAAAGCGCTCGAAGCCCCGCAGCGCCCACGACCACTCGAAAATGCCGCCCACCTCGTAGCGCAGATGATAGCGCACCTCCGCGTTCAACCGCTCGCATTGCGCCCGCACCTCCGACACATCCCAGTCGTCAGGGCTGGGCCAATCCCAGGCCAGCACGTCGGCGACGGTTTGGGCGTCGGCCAGGGGGTGGCTGGCATATTCGCCATAGGTGCCGAAGGGGTGGTGCACCAGCCGGCGGTGAGTGCCCCAGGCATCAATATAAGTGCCGTCGGGCAGGGTGCGGGCCCTGGACCCCACGTAGCGGGTGGTGACCATGCGGCAATCCACTCCCAGCAGGCGCAACACCGCCTCGTCGTCGGTGTCCAGCGCCGTGCGCAGCCGTTCCCACACCTCCGGCACCGCCCAAAAGTCAAAGGGCACGCGGTCCGGCTGGCGATGGGCCAGCGCGGTCTCGACCCGCTGCCAGGGTGACAGGGCGGCCGCTTCCGGCCGGCCATAGTGCTGCTCCAGATAGGCGCGGAGAGCATCCGGGCTGGCTATGGCCTGGGCCAGCCCGGACAGATCATTGCTTCTCATACGGCTTGCCTTCCGCTGCCGGCGGGATTGCCCGGCCCACGACCCCGGCCAGGACGACGATGGTCAGCACGTAGGGCACCGTTTGCAGGAACTCGGGTGGGATCGGCACGTTGAGGAAGGGGAGCACCGGCTGCAGGATCTGCATCTTGACCTGCAACGCATCGGCAAACCCAAAGAGCAGGGCAGCCAGAAAGGCGCCGATCGGATTCCAGCCGCCAAAGATCATGGCCGCCAGGGCCACAAAGCCCTGCCCGCCGGTCATATTGTCCTCGAACGTCCCCACCTGGCCCAGCGAAAAGTAAGCCCCGCCGATGCCGGCGATCAGCCCGCCGATGATGACGCTGACATAGCGCATCCGGTTCACATGCACCCCCACCGTGTCGGCCGCGCGCGGATGCTCGCCGCAGGCCCGCATCCGCAGGCCCCACGGCGTGGCAAAGAGGACATAGTTCACCACCAGCAGCAGGATGAGCATGATGAACACCGTCGGATCGTTGGTGAACAGGATAGGGCCGATGATCGGGATCTTGCTCAGCACCGGGATGCTGATCTGGGCAAAGTGGCCCGGCGTGCTCAGGCCGGCCGGCTCCAGGAGGCGGATATTCAGAAAGCGGGTCGCGCCGGAGGCCAGGATATTGATCACCGTGCCGGAGATGATCTGATCCACTTTGTACCTGATTGACAGCACGGCATGCAAGATGGCCATCAACCCGCCGGTCAGGCTGGCTGCCAGTAACCCGATCCACAGGCTATGAAAGATGGAAGCAAAGGCCACCGCCGTCAAAGCCCCGGCCAGCATCATCCCTTCGATGGCGATGTTGATGATGCCCGACCGCTCACAAAAGATGCCGGACATGGCGCCCAACGTCAGCGGTGTGGCTGCCGTCAGGGTGGCCTGGATCATCCCCGGCAGATTCAGGCTCGTGCCGCTGGTAATCCATACCAGAAAAGAAAAGGCTGCCAGGAACACCACCCCCCAGACCAGGAAGGTGCGCACCGAACCGAGGCCCCGGTACAGCCGTAACCCGGCCACAAAGAAGCAGATGATGCCGACCGTATACAACGTGGCCTGGGAGGGCAGGGAAAAGAGGGTCCCCAGGGTCTGGTCGGTGAAGGTCGATCGATCCGCCGGGGAATCGCCAAACCGCCCCAACAGCACGATGATGGCTCCCAGGATCAGCATTCCTGCCGAGATCATCACATCGCGCCGGCTCAGGCTAAACCCTTTCGAAAGGCTCACCGTCTGTGCTTGTGCTGCCATCTCTTACGCCCCTGCCTCCCGCGAGAACACGATTTCCGCCTCTTCCCGTCTGGCCTGGCGCAGACGGTAGAGGGTCTGGATGATCGCCGGTGCGGCGATAAAGATGATGACCATGGACTGGACGATCTGCACGATCTCGGTGGGGATGCCGGCGACCGACTGCATGCGGCTGGCCCCGGCGCGCAGCACGCCGAACAGGATGCTGGCCGCCACGACGCCGGCAGGGTGACTCTTGCCCAGCAGCGCCAGGGCGATCGAGTCAAAGCCGTAGCCGGACTGGAAGCCCAGTGCGATGTTGTGGGTGATGCCCAGGCCCTGGCTCGCCCCGGCCAGGCCGGCCAGACAGCCGCTCAGAAACATGGTCACCACATAGGTCCTGCCGACCTTGATGCCGCCATAGTGGGCCGCGTTGGGATTGGCCCCCACCGTCCGCAGTTCAAAGCCCCACGTCGTCCGAAACAGGTACCAGCCCATCGCCACCGCTGCCAGCAACGCCAGGAAAAATCCCCAGTGCAGCGTCACCGGGTGGCTCAGAAACCGGGGCAGGTAGGCCGCAGGGACGATCTCCCGCGTGCGACAGGTCCCTTGCGTGACCTCCAGGGGGCCGCACAGGATCCAGGCGCTGAGGCGGAAGGAGACATAGTTCAGCATGATGGTGGTGATCACTTCGTGGGCACCGGTCCGGGCTTTGAGGAACCCGGCGATGGCAGACCACAGGCCGGCGGCCGCTGCCCCGACCAGGATCGCCAACGGCAACAGGATGACCGCCGGCAGGCCGGGCAGGGAGAACCCAACGACGACCGCTGCCAGCCAGCCGATGCCGATCTGCCCCTCGGCGCCGATGTTGAACAGGCCGGCGCGAAAGCCCAGGGCGACCGCCAGCCCGGCAAAGATATAGGGCACCGACTGGACCAGGCTATCGCTGGGGCCGCGCAGCGAGCTGATCAGCGGCTGGATCTCCCCACCGGTCAGCCACTGACCGATCCCGGCCAGGATATTCAGGGGGTTGCCCAACGCCCCCACATAGAGCGCGCCATAGGCCTGCCCCAGGTCGGCCAGGGCCACCCTGATCGCCGCGCCGATCCGCCCCTCGCCCAGCGCAGCGTACACCTCCGAGTCGGTGACCATAATGACGACGGCGCCGATGATCAGCGCCGTGACCACCGCCAGGGCCGGCCCGACCAGCCCGCGCAGCCGACCGACCAGCCAGGCTTTCAGCCACGGCCAGCCGCCGCGCCGGATCGAGATCAGGGCCAACACCCCCAGCCCGACCAGCAACGTGAGCGGCCACAGGCCCAACCCGATCAGCAGGAGCAGCACCAGCCATCTGCTGAACAAAACCGCCAGAATGATCAAAGCTGCCGGCAGGACCAGCCTGGTCCACAGGGGCAGCGCGGCTATCCGTTGACTCAACCTTTGCTTAGCCAACCGCCACCTCCTGTCCCGTTGACCCCCTCTGGAGCTGAGCTCCGGCCATCAACAGACCCAACTCCTCGCGGGTCACCTTGTCGGCGTCCACCGTGCCGACGATCCGCCCGCCATACATAACCGCGATCCGGTCCGACAGGGCCATGATCTCATCCAACTCAGCCGAGACCAGGAGCACCGCGCAGCCCTCGTCCCGCTTTTGCACCAGGCGGCGATGGATATACTCGATCGAGCCGACATCCAGGCCACGGGTCGGCTGGGCGGCGATCAGCAGCCGGATCGGCCGCGAGAACTCACGGGCCACGATCACCTTCTGCTGATTGCCACCCGACAGGTTCTGCACCGGCAGGGCGATGCTGGGGGTGCGCACATCGAACTCCCTGACCACCCGGTCGGCGTAGCGATAGACCTCCTCGAAATTGGTGATCACCCCCCGGGCAAAGGGCGGCTGCTGGTAGGTACACAGCCTCAGATTGTCATAGATCGGGAAGGGCAACACCAGCCCATCGCGCTGGCGGTCTTCGGGGATGTGGGCCACGCCCAGCTCGGTGATGCGCCGGGGCGGGGCATTCGTCACCTCCTGACCCAGGATGCGCACCGAGCCGCCTGTCGCCGGACGGAGCCCGGTCAGCACCTCCACCAGCTCGGTCTGACCGTTGCCCTGCACGCCGGCCACACCCAATACTTCACCGGCACGCACGAACAGGTCCACGCCCCGCAGGGCCGGCTGGTGACGGCGGTCAACCGCCGTCAGGCCCCTCACCTCCAGCACCACCTCGCCGGGCGAGGCGACCCCCTTGTCCACCACCAGTGCCACCTCGCGGCCGACCATCATCTCGGCCAGTTGCTCCTCCGACGTTTCAGCCGGCCGGGTCTCGCCCACCACCCGCGCATTGCGCAGGACAATGATCCGGTCGGCAACGGTCATCACCTCCTTCAGCTTGTGGCTGATAAAGATGATTGATTTGCCCTGGGCGACCAGGGAGCGCATGATCCCGAACAGTTCGTCGGTCTCCTGGGGGGTGAGGACAGCCGTCGGTTCGTCGAGGATCAGGATCTCGGCCTGGCGATACAGGGTCTTGAGAATTTCCACCCGCTGCTGGACGCCGACCGGCAGGTTGCCGACCAGGGCATCGGGCTCGACCGCCAGGCCATATTGCGACGACAGGGCCCGGATCCGTCTGGCGGCCGTGTGCCGGTCGAGGGCAGTGCTGATCACCTTCAGCGCCGGATAGGAGGCCGCGGCAAAGAGCAGGGCCAGGGCGATCAGCAGGGGGATCCGCTCCGACGCGTGGGCAAACAGGGCCAGCGCCACGAATAAAACGGCGCTCGCCGCCGCTACGACCGGGAAATAGACACGGAATCTGAAACGGGTCAGGTAGCCCAACAGGTTGACCAGGCCATACAAAGCGGCGACGGCCGCGCCACCGGCCAGGCCGACCAGCAGCGAACTGATCACCGGGGGGAGATCACCGGCCAGGGCTCCCTGGTTCAGCAGGCCGCCCACAAAAAAGAGCGCCGCCGCCGCGCCGGCGGCCAGGCCCAGCGTCTTCCACGAGAAGGGAAAGCGGACCGACTCGGTGCCCATCACAATGTTCTCGGCCACGGTG
Organism: Anaerolineae bacterium; assembly: GCA_034434895.1. Taxonomy (GTDB): domain Bacteria; phylum Chloroflexota; class Anaerolineae; order JAAYZQ01; family JAAYZQ01; genus DAOTXL01. Next base: position 538 of record DAOTYI010000118.1, on the reverse strand, counting down.
AACACCGGCACCAGTTGGAAGTGCTGGTGGACCATGCCGATACCCAGCTCGATGGCATCCTTGGGTTCGTGGATGACGGCCGGAGCACCACGGACCCAAATCTCCCCCTCGTCCGGGGCGTAGAGGCCATAGAGGATGTTCATCAGCGTGGTCTTGCCTGCGCCGTTTTCTCCCAGAAAAGCCAGAATTTCCCCAGGATTCAGGTGAAAGCTGATCCGATCGTTGGCCAGCACGCCGGGGAAGCGTTTGGTAACGTTCCGCACCTCCAGAATGGGGGCCATGATCACTCCTTCTATCACGCCGGATTTCTCCGCTCGCCGGGGGTCTGTGACCGACCGATGACGAATGTCTCCAAGACAGGCGGTGCTGAGCCTGCGCCCAGCACCGCCCGTAGAATCGCACCCTGGACCGTCCGGCTATGGGACCGGCCAGCCGGTCTTGATCGTGCCGGCGATGATCCCCTTCTGAATCTCCTCGACCTCCTTCTTGAGGTCGGCCGGGATCTGATCCTCAAAGTCGTGGTAGGGGGCCAGGCCCA
>DAOTYI010000117.1:0-8941 GCA_034434895.1 Anaerolineae bacterium | reverse complement strand
CCGCGACGCCGACCCTCACCCCTACGCCGGTATGGCCCACCTGGACTCCCAGGCCACGGACAACCCCCACCGATACGCCAACCCCGGTGCCCACCCTGGCGCCGCCGACATTGCAGGAGCCGGCCGATGGCGCACCGTTCAGTGGGGAGAAAAGCATCGTCAAGCTGGTCTGGAACAGCGGGCATACGCTGAGACCGAACGAGTGCTTCCTGGTCGTGGTGCGCTATACCCATCAGGGCGTAGAGGAAAACCGGCAGGTGTGCCTCCAGAGCACCTCCTGGGTTGTGGACCCCGCGCTCTATCCCCTGGCCGACCTGTCCACCGGCCGGGTCTACTATTGGAGTGTGCGCCTGGCCCGCAGGGAGACGAACGCCGAGGGTCAGGAGGTCTTTGTCCCGCTCAGCCCGCCGAGTGAGGAGTGGTCTTTTTACTGGAAATAGTTCCAAATCTGCTGGCTATATGCGGCTATACCTCCCGCACGTCCACAATCTTCTGGTCCTCGATCCTGGATAGAGCGGCCGTCAACACCTCCCGATCCACATTCCGCACCTTGAAGACAATCCCCCATTTGGTCGGGTCGGCGGCCATGAACGTGCCACAGGAGGCAATGTACCCTCCCTGGTCGGCAATGGCCTGAGCAACCTTGGCCAGCTCCCCTTCCCGATCGGGCACCTCCACCGTGACGCGCAGGCCCTTCTGCCGGGCGGCGAACAGCTCCATGAAAGTGCGGAACATGTCGCTTTCGGTGATGATCCCGACCAGTTGATCGCCGCGCATCACCGGCAGAGAGCCGATCTTGTGCTCCAACATCAACTGGGCCGCCTCCTCAATGGGCGTGTCCTCGGTGGTGGTGATCACATCGCGCACCATCACCGATTTCACCCTGACCTTGTTCAGCAACGAGTGGATCTCCCACACACTGAGGCTGGTTGCAGTCGAAGGCTCAGCCTTGAGCAGGTCATCTTCGGCGATGATGCCCACCAGCCTGCCGGTTTTGTCCACCACCGGCAGGTGCCGGATGTGCTGCTCCATCATATAGCGATGGGCTTCGGAAACAGATTCTTCCTCACTGATGGTGAGCGGATGTTTGGTCATTCGGTCGCCGACAAACATGATTTCCTCCTTTTTCAACAGATTTTGGATCACCCTCCCGTGGAACCCATCCTCATTCTCCTGACCTTTTCCATAAGGAGGAGAAAGAGATGCCTGGGACGCTGCAGGTATTATACACGAAATCGCCAGGGAGAGCAATACCCGATGTCTCTCACCGCTGAAACATTGACGGCAGGGACAAGTTCCGCTATAATAAGCGCAGGTACGCGATGGGATCGGCGACGGAAAGAAAAGAGCCAGCCAGCCAGGCTCCCAGGGTGGTGGCCATCGGCGGGGGAACCGGTCTTTCGACGCTGCTGCGGGGGCTGAAGGCACTGACCCCTCACCTCACCGCCATCGTCACGGTGGCCGACGATGGCGGTTCATCGGGGCGGTTGCGCCAGGAGCTGGGCGTGTTGCCTCCAGGCGACTTTCGCAATTGCATCGCTGCCCTGGCCGACGACGAAGCTCTGATCACCCAGCTTTTTCAATACCGCTTTGGACAGGGGGAGGGCCTCGATGGCCACAGTTTCGGCAACCTCTTCCTGACCGCCCTGGCAGCGGTGACGGGGAGCTTTGAACGCGCCCTGGCCGAGGCAGGGCGGGTGCTGGCCGTGCAGGGGCGCATCCTGCCCTCGACGCTGGAGAATGTGACCCTGGTGGCCGACCTGCGGGCCACGACGACAGCGGGCCTGATCCGGGTCCAGGGGGAATCGGCCATCCCCAAAGCAAAACTGCCTATCGAGCGGGTGTTCCTGCGGCCTGACAGGGTGCGCGCCTACCCGGAGGCGGTACGGGCCATCCTCGACGCCGACCTGATCGTCGCCGGACCGGGCAGCCTGTTCACCAGCATCCTGCCCAACCTGCTGGTGGAAGGCATCCGGCAGGCCGTGGGCGCTTCATCGGCGCTCAAGGTCTATGTATGCAATGTGGCCACTCAGCCGGGCGAGACGGATGGCTTTGATGTGGGGGAGCATGTGAACGCCCTGCAACGCCACGTGGGCAAGGGACTGTTCCCCTACATCCTGGCCAACAACAACCCACTGATCAGCCAGGAGCAGCCCCACCTGCAACCGGTCACCCTCGGTCATACGACCGGGAGTGGATACCGGGTCATTGCGGCCGATGTGGTGGATGTAGCCGCTCCCTGGCGTCACGATTCGACCAAACTGGCCAGAGAACTGTTACGCCTGTATCACGAGCAATGCAAAGGGAAGGAGGGAGAAAAATGAAAACGGCGGCAGATATCATGACCCCCTATGTCATTGACATTGAACCGGATGCGACTGTGGCGGAAGCGATTGACAAGATGCGTCAATCCAAAGTCTCCAGCCTTCTGGTCAAAAAGGACAAGGGGATGAATACGTGGGGATTCATGACCGTAACCGACATCATCGAAAAGATCGTGGCCACAGGAGCAGACCCGGCTGAGGTCCGTGTGCATGAGATCATGAGCCGGCCGGTCATCACCGTCTCCCCCAAGCACAGCCTGCAAGAGTGTGCCGCTTTGCTGGCCAGGGCCGACATCCGGCGCGTGCTGGTATATGATGGCAAGGAGATCGTCGGCATTGTCAGCAGCAGTGATATCTTTAACGCACTATCATAACCACAGGAGGGTGAAAACGATGAAACTCAGAATTGGAATCAACGGCTTTGGGCGGATCGGGCGGCAGGTGTTCCGCATCGCTATGGAGAAACACCCGGACGACCTGGAGGTGGTGGCGGTCAACGACATCACCGATACCCAGACACTGGTCCACCTGCTCAAGTACGATTCCAACTATGGCCGCTTCCCGGCCAGTGTGGAGATCCGCGACGGCAGCTTTGTGGTCAACGGCCGGGGGGTCAAGACCTTTGCCGAACGCGACCCCGCCAACCTGCCATGGAAGGAACTGGGAGTGGAGGTCGTCATCGAGTCCACCGGTCTGTTCACCGATGGCAAGAAGGCAGCAGTCCACCGCGATACAGGGGGGGCCAAAAAGGTGATCATCTCGGCCCCGGCCACCAATGTGGACCTGACGGTGGTGATGGGGGTCAACGAGGAGATGTACGACCCGGCCCAGCACCACATCCTGTCCAACGCCTCGTGCACGACCAACTGCCTGGCCCCTGTGGCCAAGGTGCTCCATGACAACTTTGGCATCCGCCGGGGATTGATGACCACCGTCCATGCTTACACCAACGATCAGCGCATCCTCGACCTGCCGCATAAGGACCTGCGCCGGGCGCGGGCAGCAGCCATGAGCATCATCCCCACCACCACCGGCGCCGCCCGGGCGGTGGCCCTGGTCATCCCGGAGCTGAAAGGCAGGTTTGACGGCTATGCGCTCCGCACCCCGACCTCCACCGTCTCCATCGTAGACTTTGTGGCCGAGCTGGAGCAGGAGGTGACCAAAGAGCAGGTGAACGGCGCATTCCAGGCCGCAGCCGAGGGCAAATTGAAGGGCATCCTGGGCTACACCGACGAGCCGTTGGTCTCTATTGACTTCAAAGGGGATGAACGTTCCTCCATCGTGGATGGCGGATTGACCAACGTCATCGGCGGCAACCTGGTCAAGGTCGTTGCCTGGTACGACAACGAGTGGGGCTACTCCTGCCGCGTGGTTGACCTGTGCAACTATCTGGGACAGCGTGGGTTATAAGGGCTATGAACAAGAAAACCATCCGCGACGTGGAAGTGGCCGGCAGGCGGGTCCTGGTGCGCGTGGATTTCAACGTGCCCCTGGCCGAAGGGGTTGTGAGCGACGATACCCGCATCCGCGCCGCTCTGCCGACGATCCAATATCTGCTGGATCGCCACGCGACGGTGATCCTCTGCTCGCACCTGGGCCGGCCCAAGGGCGGTCCGACGCCCGAGTTCAGGATGGACCCGGTCGCCCGGCGGCTGGCAGAACTGCTGGACCGGCCGGTGATCAAGCTGGATGACCTGGTCGGCCCAGCGGTCGAGGTGGCGGTCAGGGCAGCCCGGCCAGGCGAGGTGATCCTGCTGGAAAACACCCGCTTCCACCCCGGCGAGACCAGGAACGACCCGGAACTGGCCCGGCAACTGGCCGCCCTGGCCGATATTTATGTCAATGACGCCTTCGGCTCGGCCCACCGCGCCCATGCCTCAACCGAGGGGGTGGCGCACCACCTGCCTGCCGTGGCCGGATTCCTGATGGAAAAGGAATTGGAATACCTGGGCAACGCCCTGGCCTCCCCCCGGCGGCCTTTCGTCGCCATCCTGGGGGGAGCCAAAATCTCGGACAAGATCGGCGTCATCGAGAACCTGCTGGGACGGGTAGATGGGCTGCTCATCGGCGGAGGCATGGCCAACACCTTCCTCAAAGCCCAGGGCTACGACGTGGCCGACTCGCTGGTGGAGGATGCCAGCCTGGACACAGCCCGCGATCTGCTCCGGCGAGGCGGTGACAGGCTGGTCCTGCCGGTGGATGTGACCGTGGCCGACCGCTTTGAGGCGGAGGCCCGGTGGCAGGTGGTGGCCGTGGACCGGGTGCCGCCCGGCTGGCGCATCCTCGACATCGGACCCCGCACCCTGAATCTGTTCCAGGAGCGGTTGAACGGCGCACGCACCGTTATCTGGAACGGGCCGATGGGCGTGTTCGAGTTCCCCCGGTTTGCCCGGGGAACTGAGGCGGTGGCCCGAATGGTGGCCGCGCTGCCCGGCGCGACGACGATCATCGGCGGCGGTGACTCGGCAGCGGCGGTGCAGCAGGCCGGCCTGGCCGACAAGATGAGCCATATCTCCACCGGCGGCGGGGCCAGCCTGGAGTTTCTGGAGGGCAAGACGCTGCCAGGGGTGGCAGCCCTGGTGGACAGATGAGGAAGGGATAAGGGAAAAGGGGGAAGGGAGAAGGAGCATATGCGTCAACTTAAGGCGCGGGCGATTGGAAATCGCACCGGGTAGCCGAAGGCAATGCCTTCGGCTGCCCGGAGGAAGAGAACCTGGCTTGTGGAGAGGCCGGGTTCTTTTTTTACCGTCCTGCCCGCAACCGCCCCTGCCACTCGTTGAGGGCCACCAACGCCTGCACCGGCGTCAGGTTGGCAATGTCCAGGCCATACAGCTCGCGCAGGACCTGCCAGGCCACCTGGTCGTCGGCGGGCAGCAGTAACCCCTGGCCCACCTCCTGCACCGCCTCCATCCCCCTCCCCTCTCTTTCCTTCTTCCTCCCCTCCAGCCAGGCCATCACCTGGGCGGCATGGGCCACCACCCACTCCGGCACCCCGGCCAGCCGGGCGACCTGCAGGCCATAGCTCTTGTCGGCCCCGCCGGGCACCAGCCGCCGCACAAAGATCACCTGTCCATCCCGCTCGACGACCGCCAGGTTGTAGTTGCGGGCATGGGGCAGGTGGTCGGGCAGCGCGGTCAGCTCGTGGTAGTGGGTGGCAAACAACGTGCGCGCCCGGACGCGGTCGTGCAGGTCGGTGGCCACAGCCCAGGCCAGGCTCATGCCATCGTAGGTGGAGGTGCCCCGCCCCACCTCGTCCAGGATCACCAGGCTGCGCGGGGTGGCGTGGGCCAGAATGTGAGCCGTCTCGCCCATCTCCACCAGAAAGGTGCTGCGCCCTTGGGCAATCTCATCGCTGGCCCCGATGCGGGTAAAGATGCGGTCGGTCAGGCCGATTCGGGCCGATTTCGCCGGCACAAAGCTGCCCATCTGGGCCAGGAGGACGATGAGGGCCACCTGCCGCACCAGGACGCTCTTGCCACTCATATTCGGCCCGGTGATGATCAGCAGCCGCTCATCCTGGCTGAGACGGATATCGTTGGGCACGAAAGGCTCGTCGCCGGGTAGCATCTGCTCCACGACCGGGTGGCGGCCCTCACGGATGTCAATCAGGTCGCCGTCATCCACCTGGGGGCGGGTGTAGCCATGCCGGGCAGCGACCTCGGCCAGAGCGGCCAGGGCATCCAGCTCGGCCAGGGCGTGGGCCGTGGTCAGCAGCCGGTCCGACTCGGCGGCCACCCGGCGGCGCAGCTCCACGAACAGCTCATATTCCAGGTCGGCAGCCCGGTCCTCGGCGGTCAGGATCTCGGCCTCGCGGGCTTTGAGCTGGGGGGTGACGAACCGCTCTGCCCCGCGGACGGTGGCCCGCCGCTCATAATCGGCCGGAACCTTGGGCAGATGGCTTCTGGTGACCTCGATATAAAAGCCGAACAGCTCGTTATAGCGGACCCGCAGGTTGGGGATGCCGGTCCGCTGCCGCTCGGCAGCCTCAAAGGCAGCCAGCCAGTCGCGCCCCTCGGCGGCGGTACGGCGCAGGGCATCCAGGTCGGCGTGATAGCCGGGGCGGATGAGGCCGCCTTCGCGCACCAGGACAGGCGGCGTTTCGACCAGGGCCCGGCCGATGAGGTCCGCCACGTCGGTCAGCTCGTCCAGGTCAGCGTTCAGGGCGCGCAACCGCTCCGACCGGGCAGCGGCCAGCAGGGCCTTGAGGGGCGGAATGCGGGTCAACGATTTCAGCAGCGCCACCAGATCGCGGGCGTTGGCATTGCCAAAGCCGACACGGCCCACCAGCCGTTCCATGTCGTACATGCCGTTCAGCAGCCGGCGCAGGTCGGCGCGAAGGAAAGGGAGGGGTTGGATATCAGGGATTGGGGATTGGGCAGTTGAGGTGGGAGAGAGCAGTTCCTGGATGGCGTCGAGCCGGGCGTGAATGCGGGCCAGGTCGAGCAGCGGCTGGTGGACCCAGCGGCGCAGCAGGCGGGCTCCCATCGCCGTCTCGGTGCAATCGAGCACGCTCAACAGGCTGCCTTCCGCCCGACCTTCCCGCAGGGTGTGGGTCAGCTCCAGGTTGCGGCGGGTGGCAGCGTCCAGGCTCATATAGTCGGCCAGGCGATAGAGGACCGGCAGGCGAAGGTGCGCCAGACCATGCCCCGGACTGTGGGGAAGGTCGCAGACATGGTTGTTTTGTAGATAAAACAGAGCAGCCCCGGCAGCCGCCAGGGCCAGAGGGTGGTCCTCCAGCCCACAGCCGGCAAAGTGAGCCATCAGCCGGCCATGAGCCGCTTCAGGTGTTGCCTCGGCGTCGGGCACGGGGGAAAGGCGGAGAGGGTGTCCGCTGCCCGCTTCGGCCCGCAGCCGGCTGGCCCAGGGCTCGTCGGCGGCCAGGCTGGCCGGCAGGACGATCTCGCTGGGTTGCAGCCGTTGCAGCTCCTCGGCCAGCGCCGCCCAACCGCTCCCTTCGGTGGCGGCGAACTCGCCGGTGGACAGGTCTACCACGGCCAGGCCGAATTGGAGATTGGAGATTGGAGATTGGAGATTGGAGATTGCGAGCGCTGCCAGGAAATTCTGGGCCTTATCCGGCAGCAGGTCCTCTTCCACCACCGTGCCGGGGGTGATGACCCGCACCACGTCGCGCCGGACCAGGCCCTTCACCCGACGGGCATCCTCCATCTGTTCGGCGATGGCCACCTTGTAGCCCCGCTCCAGCAGGCGGGCCACATAGCCGGTGACGGTGCGGTAGGGTACCCCGCACATCGGCAGACATACCCTTTTGGAAAAGCGCCGCGCGGTGAGGACCAGGTTCAGTTCACGGGCAGCGGTCTGTGCATCCTGCTCAAAGAGTTCATAGAAATCGCCCAGCCGGTAGAAGAGCAGCGCCTCGGGATAACGGCGTTTGAGCTCCCGGTACTGGCGGAGCATGGGCGTCATGTCGGCCTCGGCCCTGGCCTGCTGCCCTCCGGCCCACGATGGAGTCGCTCGCGCCTCCCCTGCCTTCACCATCGGGCGTGATGCTCCTCGGCAAAGCCGATCAGGTCCGACACCGGGATGACCTCCCCATCATCGGCGACCACCCGGCCCCGGTAATGCCCAAACATCTGGTGGACCTCGCTGGCGATGAGCAGCAGGTTGGTCCGGGCCGTCCGGTCGTAAAAGGGGAGGAACTCCAGCTCCAGCCGGCCATCCGGTGAGGTCATGCGCCAGGGCCGCATGAAATCGGCCGGGTCGTAGTCAAAATGCACCTGGTCCAGCTTGTGGACGCGGCCGTTGAGGATCATCGCATTTTCGGTGGCAGCCGATGTATCGCCGAAGCCAAAGCCCAGGTTGAGCCCCAGGGTGCGGCCGTCGGGCAGGCGGGCCGAGGCGCTGGCCCACACCCAGAAGGAGCGATATTCCCACACGCCACGGCCCCAGTCGAGGTTGCCCAGGCTCTCCGTGGGATGGATCTCGAAGCGGCAGCCCTGATAGTCCACCCAGCCCTCGGCCGGCAGGCAGTTGACTTTGCGGTTATAGTAGAAGCGTTTGCCGGGGATCGGGATGACGATGGTCAGCGACTCATGTTCCGGCGGCAGCGCCAGGTCTAGCTCGGCGTTCAGGCCCTGCCCGCCAAAACCTGGCCAGGCCACGGAGAGGTGTCGGCCCGTCGGCCCGGCGGTAAATGTCAGCCGCACCCGGCCGTTGTCGAAGGAGCTTGTGCCCTCGCTGCTGTTGCGGGGCAGGGTGATGCCCCGGGCCAGAGGCAGGGTCAGCGTCTCCTCATGGTGTTGCCGCGCCTGAAAATCCACCACGTAGGCAAAAACCTGGCCGGCGTAGCCCAGATCGGCCAGGGTGAAGGAAAAGTAGTGGGTTGGTGTAGTGAGGCCGTAGTAGTCCCAGCGCTTGAGGCGCAGGGGTTGGAGAGCGCGGAGCCGATAGAAAGCGACATTCTCCAGATTGCAGTTCAGGAGCGGCTGGCGGCTCCAGCCGACCTGGACCAGTTCCCCCCGCTCATCCAGGAGCGGGGATGGAGTGGTCAGTTCATGTTGCATGGGTTATGCCTCCCAAAGCGGACCTCACCCCATCCCCCAACCCCTTTCCCCTCTCCGCGACGGCGAGGGGAAGGGGACCAGGGGGCAGGGGAGAGG
>DAOTYI010000116.1:0-1605 GCA_034434895.1 Anaerolineae bacterium | reverse complement strand
CCCCTGCTCCCTTGCCTCCCTGCTCCTCTGCCCCCCTGCTCCTCTGCCCCCCTGCAACCTGTTCCACCAACTTCCGGATTTCCGCCCCGTCAATATAGGCCGCCTGCATCCGGGTCACCTGGCCTTTGGTCACGACCAGGAAATCACCGTGGCCCAGCAGCCGCTCCGCGCCGGTGCCGGCCAGTCCACTGGCAACCCGCGCATCCTCCGGACTGGTCACGCTGCCCACCAGCCGCACCGGGAAGTTGCTCTTGACTAGGCTGCCGATGACGGCCACGGTCGGCTTTTGAGTACAGGCGATCAGATGAATCCCGGCCTCCCGGCCCCGTTGCATCAGGCGTGTCAGCGCTTCTTCCATCCCCCGACCTCCGGCCTGCATCAGATCGGCCAGTTCATCCAGCACCACCACCAGGCACGGTTCGGCCCGCCCCTCCCGGTCCCGTCGTTCCATCTCGGCCACCAGGCGGCGCAGCAGGGACAGCGCCCCGGTCACATCCCTCAAGACCGGGGTCAACAGGTGCGGCAGCCCCTCGAACGGCGAAAAACCCCGGCCTTTGGGGTCGATCAGCACCAACTGCAACGCCCGCCGGCTGTTGTAGAGGGCCAACGAAGCGACGATGGTCCGCGCCAGAGCGGTCTTTCCCGACCCGGTGGTGCCGGCGATCAGCACATGGGCTACATCAGGGCTGGGCAGGCGGAGGAGCAGTGGCACCCCGTCGTGGTCCAGACCCAACACCGCGGTCAGCGGCGGCACCCTCCCCCGGCGACCCGGCCCTCCCCTGCCGAGCCGCCGGCAGAGCTCCAGCAGCCGCACCACCTGTCCGTCGGCGCGGGGAACCTCCACCTCCAACCGCCCTGCCTGGCGGTATACGCGGCAGGAAGGGGCACCCAGGCTGAGGGCAATCTCTTCCGCCAGCCCGGCCACCTGCCTGACCCTGACCCCCAGCGGTGTCGAGAGGTGATAGCGCACCAGGCGCGGCGTCACAGTTCCACCGATGATGCGCGAGGGGAGGTGGTGGCTGGCCAGCACCTGTTCGATCCGATCGGCCTGGAAGCAGAGCAACCGTTGCATGGAGCCGTTCCCTCCCTGTCAACCGGTAGCGGCCAGCCTTTCGCGAGCGCGGAAAGGCACCACCTTGCCGGCAGCTCGCCGTGCCGGCTCCTGGACCGGGGCCTGGAGCGGCTGGCGCAGCGCACAACCGGCGCAGGCACGGGGATGCTCGATGGGCACGACCCTGGCCGCGCAGGCGGCGTGTTCAAACTGAATTTGCGGCGGATCATTGTCCCAGATCTCGGTCCGGCCATTGAAGCGCACCACCAACGGCGATGGAGAGACCTGCCGCAGAGTAAACCGCAGGTGAGCGCAGTTGGTCGCTTTGAACGGGCAACTGCGGCACAGGTTGGGCGACACTTCATCACTGCCGGCCACGATCTTGCGGCACACAATCCGGCCATCCTGCGAGGTGGTGCGGTATTCGCAGGGGCTCAACCCCTGTGCCCGGTTACGCCCCGGCTGGACGAGCGACAGCTCCTGGACCATCGTTCCCTCCGAAAATAGCTCGACATTGTTAGATTCGACCTCACCCCTACCCCCTGGCCCCCTTC
>DAOTYI010000115.1:0-3976 GCA_034434895.1 Anaerolineae bacterium | reverse complement strand
CAGGGCGCGCCGACCATCGCCTACACCTACTCCGAACCGATGGTCTTTTATGAGTATATGCTCGACACCGCTCGCCTGGGCCGCCGTGCCGGGTTGCGCAGCGTCGTCATCTCCTCCGGCTATGTGAACCCGGAGCCCCTCAAAGAGTTGTGTCAGGCTGTAGATGCCATCAAGATTGACCTGAAAGGCTTTAACGACGACTTTTACCGGCAGGTATGCGCCGGCACCCTGGCCCCGGTGCTGGAGGCGATCCGCACCATTCACGACCAGGGGGTACACCTGGAAATCGTCAATCTGGTGGTGCCCACCCTGAACGACGACCCGGCGGAGTTGCGCGCCCTGGCCGAATGGGTGCTGGATACCGTCGGCCCCGATGTCCCGCTACATTTCAGCCGCTTTCATCCCGATTATCAGCTCCTGAACCTGCCCGACACCCCCCTGGAGACGTTGGAAGCAGCGCGGCGGATGGCTCTGGAGGTCGGCCTGCACTACGTTTATCTGGGCAACGTACCCGGCCACGAGGGCAATCATACCTACTGCCCCAACTGCCAGCAGATGATCATCCAGCGGGCCGGTATGGCCACCGTGGCCATGCACCTGACCGATGGGCGGTGTGGCTACTGTGGCACGCCGATCGCAGGGGTGTGGCAATGAAAATTGCCCTTTCGACCCAAGTCGGGTATAATCAGAGCCGGGAGGAATGCCCGTGGCCAGAGCCGATGTGAGCAGCAAGTGGATTCTGGGAGGATCGCCCGATGACTGGGTGCGGTGGGTCCTGGGCGATCCGACCATAGAGGTCGAAGAACTGCTGGCTGCCGAGTTCCAATATATCGGCCGGGCTGCCGACTCTTTGCTTCGGGTGCGGGGGGCAGAGGGTCCCTTTCTGGTCCTGACCGAAGTCCAACTGCATGTTGACCCCCGCATGGCCCGCCGACTGCGCGCCTATGCAGCGTTGGCAGAGGAAAAGTACGACCTGGCGGTCTATCCGGTGGTCTTTCACCTTCTTCCTCCAGGCAAGGATACCCCTCTCCCCGACCACTATCACAGTGAGTTTCGCGGCTTGCAGGCCCACCAGGACTTTCGAGTGATCAAAGCCTGGGAGCTACAGGCTGGGGAGATCCTGGCCCAGAAAATCATCCCTCTGGTGCCCTACGTGCCCCTGATGCAGGGTGCCGGAGAAACAGCCATCCGCGCGGCTGCTCACCTGCTCCGGCAACAGCCGGAAGGTGAGGAGCTGGAAACGATTCTGGCGTTGTTTGCCAGCTTTGTGATAGATGTGGAGACAGTCAAGAAGATCGTGAGGTGGAATATGCCGGTACTGCGCGAGTCACCGCTCTATCTGGAAATCCTGCAGGAAGGGATGCAGCAGGGCATCCAGCAGGGCATTCAGCAGGGCATTCAGCAGGGCATCCAGCAGGGTGCTCTCAAAGCCCATCGTCAGACGATCCTCGGCTTCTTGCGAGCCAGGCTGGACCTGTCGGCCACAGACCTGGGAGGCATCGCCCGACAACTGGAACGCATCGAGGATGAGTCGGTCTTGCAGGAGCTGGTATTCAAAGCTGCTCAGGTCACCAGCCTGCAGGAGTTCCAGTCCTGTTTGCGCGGCTGACCTGGCCCCCTGGCCAGGTACGGTCTCAGAGCCAGTCTGAACAGCTTACCACAAAGGCCACAAAGGAACACGGAGGAAATGAATAAAAACTGCATGGTGCCCTTGGTGTCCTTTGGGGTTTTCAGACAAGCTCTCACGAGATAGGGAGCGAGTGGCCATGTTGCGACGCCTGAGCCTGCTGCTGTTCCTGCTGTTGGCCAGAGCCTGTGGGCCTGCCGGTCAGCCTGAGCCGACGGCGTTGGTCACCGCCCTGCCGGCGACACCCACCCTTGCTCCGTCCCCCACTGCTTCCATCCGGCTGCAGGACCTGCATCAGGTTGAGGGGGCCGGCAGGTGGTACCCGGCCGATCCGGCCAGGTTGCAGGCTGCCGTCGAGAGCTATCTTGCCCAGGCCGCAGTCGAGCCGCTGCCGGGCCGGCTGCTGGCCGTCATCGTGCCCCATGCCGGCTATCTCTATTCCGGAGCCGTGGCCGGCTACGCCTTCCGGGCCATGCAGGCTGCCGGCTGTGCCGGCCAGACCATTGCCATCATCGGCGATACCCATTCAGGCAACGGCTCGGCTGAGGTAGCCGTCTGGGCAGCGGGCGCTTTCGAGACCCCGCTGGGCAACCTGCCCGTGGACCAGGAGGTCGCCCAGGCCCTTCTGACCGCCGACAAACGGATCGCATTCGACCGGGCAGCATTCCAGGCTGAGCATCCCGTGGAGAACCAGTTGCCCTTTCTCCAGGTGGCCTGCCCGGGCGCACGGATCGTGCCGGTGGTCATCCGCCGCCCATCGCTGGAAAACGCCCAACTCCTGGCCAGGGCACTGGTACGCGCCTTCGGCGACCGCCCGGCCCTGATCGTCGCCAGCACCGATCTATCGCATTACCACCCCTACGACGAGGCGCGGCAGATGGATCAGATCGCCTTGCAGGCCATCGCCTCGCTGGACCCCCAGGCAGTGGCCGACTCGCCCCGACGTTGCGCCGAGTTGGGTCTGGGTGGAAGCGAGCCGCTGACCATGTGCAGCCAGGGGGCCGTCATGGCCGCTCTCCTGGCCGCCCGGCAGATGGGAGCCGATCAGGCGACCATCCTCCACTATGCCAATTCGGGCGATACCCCCATCGGCGACCGATCGCAGGTCGTCGGCTACGGCGCCGTTGCCCTGTGGCAAAATCCCGGCGGACAGCAATCACCCAACCCCCAATCTCCAATCTCCAATCCCCAATCCCCAACATCCAACCTCCAACCGCTCCTCCTCTCTCCGGAGCAACAAAAGGAACTGCTGGCCCTGGCGCGGCGGACCATCGCCCACTATCTGGAGACAGAGACCTTCCCCACCTTTCACAGCGACGACCCGGCCCTGCTCCAACCGCTGGGAGCCTATGTCACCTACGAGAAGAACGGCGAGCTGCGCGGCTGCCTGGGCCGGTTGGAGGGCGACCGGCCGGCCTACCTCAACGTCCAGTATGCAGCCGTGGCTGCTGCCCTGGCCGACCCCCGTTTCCCGCCCGTCACCGCCGATGAGCTGCCGAACCTGACCCTGGAGATCACCCTGCTCGAACCGATGCACCAGGTGTCAGGCCCTGACCAGATCCAGATCGGCCACGATGGGGTATTGATGCGCGTAGGCCAGGATAAAGGCGCACTCTACCTGCCCCAGGTGGCCCCAGAACAGGGTTGGGACCTGGCGACGATGCTGCTCAATCTATGTCGCAAGGCCGGCCTGCCTGATGATTGCTGGCAGAGCGCCAGGGCCCGCTTCTATGTTTTCGGTGGGCAGTGGTTCGGAGAAGATTAACCTCCGCCAGGAGCAACCTGTATCTGCTCGCTCCTGCTTTCTGGCCCTGACCGCCGTCGGCTTTACCGCCACCATCGGTCAGCTCGTTTTGTTGCGCGAGTTGGTGGCCGTTTTTTACGGCAACGAGCTGGTCATCGGCCTGATCCTGGCCGTCTGGCTGGCCTGGGTGGCGGTCGGAGCCTGGGGGTTGGGCCGCGTCGTTTCAAGCCTGCGCACCGGGCTGACTGTGGCCGCCCTGCTCCTCCCGGCCCAGGTGGCGTTGGTGCGCGGCAGCCGGATGCTGCTGAACGTGACACCGGGGGCCTTGCTGCCCCCCGGCTCCATGCTGTTGACCCTCCTGCTGACCCTGGCTCCGTTATGCCTGTTGCTGGGTCGGTTGTTCACCCTGGGAGCGCAGCTATACCCCTCCCGCCTCTCCCTGCATCGGGACAGGGTGGGAGGAGGGGTTGGCGCCGCCTACGTGGCTGAAAGTCTGGGGGCGGTCGTGGGTGGGGCGCTCTACAGCTTTTTGCTGGTCCACCGGCTGGATCCTCTCCAGATTGCCCTGGGGGTGGGAGGGATCAACCTGGCAGTGGCAGCAGGGC
>DAOTYI010000114.1:0-11755 GCA_034434895.1 Anaerolineae bacterium | reverse complement strand
ACGGTCATGCGGCGTATGGCCCGTCACGGCCGGTTGCAGTTTTTCCCCGACTTTCCACGCCCCTATTTTCGCCTGGACCGCAGCCAGACCTATGTGGTCCAGGGTGTCTTTGGCGATCCCTCGCTGCGGGTCACATTCTCCCCCCTGGCCAATGCCGACGCTGAGGAGCAGTTACGGAGGTTGATCGAAACACCACTGCCCGATGAAGACCCCGCCCATGTCAGAGGAGAGAAGAATGGCGCAAGAGCGGATTCTGGTCGTTGATGATAAAATTGAAATCGTCACCTTTCTAAACGACCTGCTGCAACCGTTGGGCTACGCCGTTTCGTTCGCGACAGATGGCAAAAGCGCCCTGGCCAGGGCCTTGCAGGAGCAACCAGACCTGATCCTGCTTGACCTGCATATGCCGGGCATGTCGGGGGTGGAGGTGCTGGAAGAGTTGTACCGCCACAATTGCCGGGTGCCGGTGATCATGATGACCCTATATGGGTCCGAAAGTGTTGTGATCCAGGCGCTCCGGCTTGGAGTGCGGGACTATGTACCCAAACCCTTTGATATTGATGAACTGCTGGCGGCCATAGAACAGGCCCTGGAAAAGGCACGGCTGCAACGCGAACGGGAACGCCTGGTCTGCGAGCTGCGCAAGACAAACGCCCAACTGACCCGACGGATGCAGGAACTTGCTGCTCTGCAGGCCATCGGCCGCTCGGTGGCCTCCCTGATGCCGCTACAGGAGCTCCTGCGGCGGATCGTAGACGCCGCGATCTATCTGAGCGATGCCGATGCCGGAGCCCTGTTCCTGCGCGATGAAACAGACGGCCGATTGTACCTGGAAGCCATCCGTCAGGGTGATGTGTACCGTTCCGATCTGCAGACCAGGATCTGCGACAGCCACGCCGATGATGTCTTGCGTTCAGGAAAGTGCCTGTGGGTCCCCCGCCCGACCAAACACACCGGTGTGACCGGCTACCTGGGGGAGCAGGCCCACTCGCTGCTGTATGTACCGGTTAAACTCGGCGGCCTGGCCGTCGGGGTGATAGGGGTAGCCTATCTGCAGGGGAAGCAGGACCCTCCCACAGAGGCCCAAAAGCGCCTGATCGCCCTGGCCGACTATGCTGCTATCGCCCTGCAGAATGCTCAACTTTACCACAAGCTGCGACAACGGGTTGAGCAGTTGGCGACGGTCAACCGTATCGCCCGCATGACCGCCTCATCGCTGGAGCTGAAGGAGGTCATACGCACAGTCGTGGAAGAGATCAAAAACAGCCTGCATGCCGAAACGGTCAGCTTGCTGCTGCCGGACAGGGAGGAGATCTCCCTGCGGCGGGATCCGGGACAGCCCCTCTGCCAACAGATAAGACAGCAGGTCGTCAATTGGGTGATCCAACACAGGCAGGCCCTGCG
The DNA here is from genome assembly GCA_034434895.1 of Anaerolineae bacterium. Lineage (GTDB taxonomy): Bacteria > Chloroflexota > Anaerolineae > JAAYZQ01 > JAAYZQ01 > DAOTXL01. The sequence continues at coordinate 10,351 of DAOTYI010000114.1, read as the reverse complement.
CATAGACGATCTCACCCAGGACCCCCGCTTCTACGCCGGTGCGGACGAGACGGGCGATCTCTACCCCCATTCCATCCTGTGTGTGCCGCTGACCGTTTCCGATCAGGCGATCGGGGCCATTGTGGCCTGCAACAGGCTGGACAATCGCCTGACAGGAGGCAGGGAACCGTTCACCAACCAGGACGAGGAGTTGTTACAAGGGGTGGCTGCCTTTGTGGCGATGGCCGTGGAGAATGCCCGCCTTCATGAGGCCGCGCGCGAGACGACCGCCATCCAGGCGATTCAGCAGACCATCGTGACCCTGTCCCATTACCTGAACAACTCGCTCCAGACCTTGATGGGAATCTCTGAACTGCTGAAACCGGAGATGGATGACCATCGCTCCACTGCTGAAGCAGGCTGGGTGATCAAACAGGAGGTGCACAAGATCGCTGCGGTCCTCTCTGTCCTGCGCGATATTGCCTCACCGGAGAGCACAGTTTACTTTGGCGCGACCCAGATGCTCGACATCGAGCAGGAACTCCAGGCCCGGCTGGCTTCAACCATCGCCCCACTCTGGTCGTGACCTGCATCGTCAACCGGCAGATAACCCGGGCAATAAACAGGACCCCGCTCCTGGAAGAGCGGGGTCCTTGCTCTGCACCGGCCCTTCACTTTGGCTTTTTGCCCGTGGCCCCCCTGCATGGGCCTCTGACGGCTTCCGTGGCCCCAAAGAGAAGACACGCCATGTGCAACTTTTTTTCCCAGAGGCATTTGGAGCCTTCTGGGCATGACACCGACCTGCCCCTCCCCCCTGCCCCCTCGCCGCTGCCGCTGCGCGGCGCGGGGAGGGGGAGGATAAGACTATTTTTCATTGCGGAGGCGAAGCCTCCGCAATGAAAAAATTTTCTTTTCAGACTACAACTCGATCCGGGTGCCCAGCACTTTCAGGAACTTGCTCAGCCAATCGGGGTGAGCCGGCCAGGCCGGGGCGGTGACCAGCTTGCCATCTACGTGGGCCTTGTCTACCGGGATATCCACATATTTGCCGCCGGCACGGGTCACGTCCGGCCCAACGGCCGGATAGGCCGAACACTCCTTGCCCTTGAGGACACCGGCTGCGGCCAGCACCTGCGCCCCGTGACAGATGGCAGCGATCGGCTTGTCCCGGTCGGCAAAGTGGCGCACAATCTCCAGCACTTTGTCGTTCAGACGGATATATTCCGGCGCCCGCCCGCCGGGGATGACCAGCGCGTCATAGTCTTTGGGGTTTACCTCATCAAAGGTGGCGTTTAGCGTAAAGTTGTGCCCCGGCTTTTCGCTGTAGGTCTGGTCGCCCTCAAAATCGTGGACGGCCGTCCGCACCTTGTCGCCAGCCTTCTTGCCCGGGCAGACGGCGTGGACCTGATGGCCGACGGCCAGCAGCGTCTGAAACGGCACCATCACCTCATAGTCCTCGACAAAGTCGCCGACGAGCATCAGAATCTTTTTGGCCCCCATTTTTCCACCTCCTTCGCTGTTTGATGGTCTCAGGTATAGCGGCGGAGTATCCTCCACCACGAGCAAAAATGTCTACTCTCTAATCCCCCTCACCTCCCTCCCTCGAAAATAAACGGCAGACGGTAGGAGCAGGGCTTGCCCCTGCCCCCTGGACAGCCGCGAGGGCTGCCCCTCCCATTTTCATCCCTCGTGGCGCCCAGCCGGGCATGACATCTCCCCTGGAAAGATTTTTCCCGGATTCAGAATATTCAGCGGGTCGAAGGCCCGTTTGATCCGCCGTTGAAGCTCGATCAGCACCGGGTCCATGACCAGCGGCAGGTAGTGCGCCCGTTTGGAACCGATGCCATGCTCACCGCTGATGGTCCCTCCCAGGCGGGCGACGGCGCGATACAACTCTTCCAGCAGCGCCGGCAGCCGGGCCTGCCATTCGGCCAGCGGCATCTCCGGCCGCTTGATCGGCGTGGCGTGCAGGTTGCCATCGCCGGCATGGCCGTAGCAGGGGATGAGCACATTGTACTTTTCCGCCAGCCGCTCCAGTTCCGGCATCAGGTCGGGAATGCGGGCCAGCGGCACGACAATATCTTCCAGGCTCTGCACCGGGCAGATCGCCTTGAACGCCTCGGCCAGGTTTTGCCGGGGCCGCCACATCCGCCGCTCGGTGTCGGGCGTGTTGCCCACATAGACATCCAGCGCCCCGGCCGCCAGGCACACCTCCGCGACCGTCTCCATCTCCCGCTCGACCTGTTCCTGGTCATAGCCATCCACTTCGAGGAGAAGCATGGCCCCGATCTCCGGGTGCGGCGGGCTTTCGCCCAGGAAGGCATAGGCCGTCTGAACCGACAGGCGGTCCATGAACTCGACCGAGGCCGGCAGCAGGTGGCCCTGGGTCATCACCCGCGGCACAGCAGCAATGGCCGTCGCCACATCGGCAAAGGGCACCAACAGCACCGCTCGCGCGGCCGGCAGAGGCAAGAGCCGAAGCGTGATTTGGGTAAAAATGCCCAGCGTCCCCTCCGAGCCGACCAGCAGATGGATCAGGTCATAACCGGTCACATCTTTGACCCGCTTGCCGCCCAGGTGCACAATCTCGCCGGTGGGCAACACGACCTCCAACCCCAACACATAGCGCCCGGTGACGCCATATTTGATGGCCCGCCCACCCCCGGCGTTCTCGGCCACATTGCCACCGATGAAACAGGATTCCAGGCTCATCGGGTAGCCGGCATAAAACAGCCCATAGGGCCGGACCGCCTCGTTGATGTCGTTGGTCACCACCCCCGGTTCAACGGTGACGGTCATGTTGGCTGTGTCAATCTCCAGGATGCGGTTCATCCGTTCCAGGGCGAGGAGGATGCCACCATAGACCGGCACGGCGCCACACGACAGCCCCGACCCGGCCCCGCGCGGCGTCACCGGGATCCGCTCCCGGTTGGCCAGGCGCAAGATGGCGGCGATCTGGGCTGCCCCATCCGGTTTGACCACCACCTCCGGCAGGTGGGCATACTCGGCACCCGCCACTTCATCGTGAGAATAGTTCTCCAGGCGCTCCGGATCGCCATAGATCACCTGCTGCTCCCCGACGATGGCCTGTAGCTCTGCCACCACCTCTGCTGTCACCGGCCGATACCCTCTCTCCACCCTCCAATCTCCAATCTCTAATCTCTAATCTCCAGACACGGCACCGTCTGCGGGCCATCGGGCAGTACCGCTATCGTCGCCCCTGGCCTTTCCCGGCAGATGCGCGCCACCGTCTCCTCGATCGAGCGGCAGGGGATGACAAGCGCCCGACGCAGCTCCTCATCGCTCAGCCCATCGGCATAGACGTGGACGCGGGCTTTGAGCTGGACCTGGGCCTGGATCTGCGCCTCCCACTGGTCGTGACAGCGGAAACCGGGGGCCATGACCCGTTCCAGCAGCTCGTGGGGAGAGCCGGCCTCCGCCAGCAGGCGTTTGTATTCGCCGTGGTCGGGAATGCCATCCCAGCACTCGGCAGCGACAAGAATATCCCCTCCCGGCCTGACGATGCGGGCCGCCGCCGACATGCCCTTGACCGCCTGATAGAGGTTCAGGTCCAGCGGATAGCCGCTGTTGGAGGTGATCACCAGGTCGAACAACTCCGGCACAGGTTGCAAGGCGGTCTGGCGGACAAAGGTGACACCGGCGCGGTGGGCGTGCAGCAGGTCGCCGGCAAACACGCCGGTGATCTGTCGCTCCTGATTCAGAGTCACGTTGAGCAGAAAGGTGGGAGCCGTCGCCTGAGCAACGGCCAACATCTCCTCCCAGATCGGATTGCCCTCCAACACGGCCCAGGTGGCCTGCGGATGGGCGATCATCGGCGGGCCGTGGTTGTCCAGGATCGCTTCGATGTCGGCAATGCCGGGCAACACCGCCTTGGGACCGCCGCTAAAACCGGCAAACAGATGGGGTTCGATAAATCCGGTCAGGATGCGGACCGACGCTTCGGCATACATGCGGTTGACGCGCACCGGCTTCCCAGATTTGTTGCGCGTTACCTCTATCAGGTTCTCTTTTTCCCAGGCGTTGTGCTGCACAATGCGATAGCGGTCCACCAGCGCATCGCCCAGCATCTGCCGCAGCTCGATCCCGGTTTGGGGACGGTGCGTGCCCAGGGCGTTGATCAGCACGATCTGCTCGTCGGGCACACCGGCCAAGGCCAGCTCTTCCAGGAGAGGTGGCAGGACCCGACCGGTGGGCATGGGTCGGGTCAGATCGCTGAACAGGATGGCGACCGTATCAGCAGGTCGGACCAGCTCCCGCAAGGGGGGGGTGGCGATGGGCGAGCGCAAAGCAGCCAGAATCGCTGCTCGTTCATCGGGCAGGCCAGGCACGAACCGCGGTTCAATGACAGTGACCGGCACGTCATCGGGCAGGGCGACCTCCAAACCGGTCCGGCCATAGGCCAACTTTACCCGCATAGATTCCCTCTTTCACGCAGAGGAATCATGAGAGACCGCGCGTCTCTGCGGCGTTCTGGAGTCGGGGCGAGAGGATTTGAACCTCCGACCTCACGGACCCGAACCGTGCGCGCTGAACCGAACTGCGCTACGCCCCGTCAAACGGAAGTCATTATACCCTACTTTGCCCGAATTGACAAATAGCACGAGCGGCAATACCCAATCCCCCATCTCCAATCCCTGATCCCCAATTTCCCAAATTCCCCATTTCAGGCTATAATCTCCCCCGATACCAACGGAGGCACTGGAACAGCATGAGCGAAAAAGCAGGAGAACTGACCGCCGACCAACTGTGGGCCCCCTGTGACCCGGCGATGTTTGACTTTGAAACCACCGAAACCCTGGAGGGGGAGGTGACCATCATCGGCCAGGACCGGGCAGTGGAAGCCATTGATTTTGGAGTGGGCATGACCAGCTTTGGCTTCAACATCTATGCCCTGGGCTATACCGGCACCGGCCGGGCGACCACCATCCACACCTTCCTGCAGCGGGTTGCCGCCGGGCAGCCGGTCCCGAATGACTGGATTTATGTCAACAACTTTGTGAACCCCACCCAACCCCGGGCCATTGCCCTGCCGCCGGGCACAGCGGTTCAGTTCCAGCGCGACATGCAAGAGCTGGTCAACGACCTGCAACGCGACATCCCTCGCGCCTTTGAGAGTGAGGATTACGAGAAACAGAGGGAAAGGATCGTCCGCGAGATGCAGGAACAGCGCAACGAAGAGTTCCTCCGCCTGGAGCAGAAGGTCAACGAACGCGGCTTTACCCTGCTCAAGACAGCCATGGGCCTGAGCATCGCCCCGGTGCTCAACGGCCAGGTGGTGACCCCGGAGGCCTATCAGCAACTCGACGAGGCCACGCGGCAGGGGATCGAGAAGCGCCAGGAGCTGCTCCAGGGTGAGATCAGCGAAGCCATGCGCCGCGTCCGCGACCTGGAGAAGAATGCCAAGCGCCGCCTGCAAGACTTTGACCGGGAGGTTGCCAACTTTGCCGTCAGCCACCCGATCGAGGAGTTGAAGCACAAGTACAGGGGCCTGGAGGAGATCCCTGACTACCTGGACGAGGTCCTGGCCGACATCGTGAACAATGTAGAAGGCTTCAAGAGCCAGGAGGAGGCCACCGAAGGGCTGGCCGCCGCCATGCAGGCCGGCCAGCGCGAGGCGCTGCTGAGGCGATACACCGTCAACGTCATTGTGGACAACAGCGCGCAGCAGGGGGCGCCGGTTGTCACCGAGCCCAACCCCACCTATGGCAACCTGATCGGCCGCATCGAGCACCGTGCTGAATTTGGGGCACTGGTCACCGACTTTACCATGATCAAGCCTGGCGCCCTGCATCGGGCCAACGGCGGCTACCTGGTGGTTGAAATGCGGGGCCTGCTGACCAACCCGCTGGCCTGGGAAGCCCTCAAACGGGCCATCAAGAGCCGCTCCATCCGCACCGAAGAGATAGGAGCGCAGTTTCAGCTCATCTCCACGGTGACCCTCGAACCGGAACCGATCCCGCTGGATGTGAAGGTGCTGCTCATCGGCGATCCACTGACCTACTATTTGCTGTACGAGTATGATGAAGATTTCCGCAAGCTGTTCAAGGTCAAGGCCGACTTTGGCGCCGACTTTGATCGGACCCCGGAGACCAGCCACTGCTACGCCCGGTTTATCGCAGCCCGCTGCCGGCAGGAGAACCTGCTCCCCTTTGAACGGGAAGCGGTGGCCCGGGTGGTGGAATATGGGTCTCGCCTGGCCGAACATCAGAAGAAACTGTCCACCCGCTTTGGCGAAATCGCCGACCTGGTGCGCGAGGCCAGCTTCTGGGCCAGGCGCGCCGGCCGCCAGCAAACCACAGCCGCCGACGTGCAAAAGGCCATTGATCAAAAGATCTACCGCTCCAACCGGGCCGAGGAGCGGATCCAGGAGATGATTGACGAGGGCACCCTGCGGGTGGATGTCACCGGCGAGGTGGTGGGCCAGGTGAACGGCCTGTCGGTGCTCGCCCTGGGCGATTACAGCTTTGGCAAGCCGGGGCGGATCACCGCCCGCACCTACACCGGCAAGATGGGCGTCATCTCGCTGGACCGTGAAGCCAAGCTGAGTGGCCGCATCTACGACAAAGGGTTGCTGACCCTGAGCGGCTACCTGGGCGGCAAATATGCGCTCAAACGCCCCCTCAGCCTGTCGGCTTCTATCTCTTTCGAGCAGTTATATGAGGAGGTTGAGGGCGACAGCGCCAGCTCGACCGAGCTATACGCCCTGCTCAGCAGCCTGAGCGGGGTGCCGCTGAAGCAGGGCATTGCCGTCACCGGCTCGATAGACCAGCAGGGCAATGTGCAACCTGTCGGCGGGATCAATGAAAAGATCGAGGGCTTTTTCTTCACCTGTAAACGCAAGGGGCTGACCGGCGACCAGGGGGTGATCCTGCCGGCCCAGAACGTGGTCAATCTGATGCTCCGCGCCGAGGTGCGCCAGGCAGTGGCGGAGGGACGGTTCCACCTCTATCCGGTGCGCACCGTTGACGAGGGGATCGAAATCCTGACCGGCCTGCCCGCCGGCGAACTCCAGGCAGATGGCACCTATCCACCCGATTCGGTCCACGGGCGGGTGATGGCCCGTCTGGCAGAGATTGCTGAAAACCTGAAGGAAAAAGAGGAAAAGGAGACCGGGTCCGACAAAGCCACTGACGGGGTCGCCGAAGAGGGTGAGGTGAAAGAGTAAACCAGGTTCCCTGGCAATCACTCAGAGCTCGTCTGAAAACCACCAAGACGCAAAGGACACCAAGAGCACCATGCGGTTTTTATTCGTTTCCTTCGTGTTCCTTTGTGGCCTTTATGTCTTTGTGGTAAGCTTTTCAGACTGGCTCTCACCGGCCTCTGCCGGTTGGAAAAGTGGGAAGCCACCCTCAGCCTCGCCGTTCATCCGCTGAACAATCGTCGGCTCGGGCTCCCGCCTGTCATACGCCGGTAGAAAGATAGAAAATGTGCTCCCCTGCCCCAGGGTGCTTTCCACCCACACCGCCCCACCATGCGCTTCGACCACCTCTTTGACCAGAGCCAGGCCCAGGCCGATCCCACCAAAGCGCCGCGCCGAACTGCTATCTACCTGATAGAACCGCTCCCAAATCTGTTCCAACTGCGCCGTGTCCAGGCCAATGCCCTCATCCTGCACACTCACCTGTACCATCTCCCCTTCCCGGCCTACACTCACCACTACCGTCCCGCCCCCCGGGCTGAATTTGATGGCATTGTCCAGCAGATGGTCAAGGGTCTGGCGCAGCCGCCGGGCATCGCCCCGGACAAGAAGCCGATCTTCCGGCTGGCACACCCTCATCTCCAGAGCCAGTCTGGACCTCTTGGCTTTCAGATGAGCCGCATCCACAGCCGCCCGGGCCAGGATCGCCATCGAGATCACCTCCAGATCAAAGCTCATCGCCCCGATCGTTTGCAGGGTGATGATGTCATTGACCAGCGAGATCAGATGGGAAACCCTGTCCATCACCACCGTCAACCCCTGGCGCTGCTCAGGCCGCAGCGGACCGAGCTGGTCCTCCAGGAGCAGTTCCACATACCCCTTGATCAACGTCAAAGGGGTGCGCAACTCATGAGACACATTGCGGATAAAGGCCGACTTGAGCTCATCGAGCCGGCTCACCTCACGGTATGCTTCTTGCAGCCGGGAGGCATGATGCTGCACCTGCTCGTGCAGGCGGGCATTCTCGATACACTGCGCCGCCAGGTCAGCCAGCGACGAGAGCAGGCGCTGGTCATGGAGGGTAAACGGCCCATCGCGCTTGTTCAAAACCTCCAGCGCGCCGATAACCTGCCCTTTGACCTGCAGCGGCACACACAGGATCGAGCGGGTCCGGTAGCCGCTCATCTGGTCCACACCGGCATACCAGTGCGGATCGGCAGAAACATCGGACACCAGCACCGGCTGCCCCTCCTGGATGACACGGCCCACGATCCCCTGCCCTGGCTCTAACCGCACCCCTTTGATCACCTCGCTGCCCCCGCCGATGGCCAGTTCCAGCACGGTATGCCCGGTGATCGGATCCACCAGGGCCAACGAGGCAGCCTCCACATCCAGCAAATCGCTCACCCGGGCGAGGGTGCCGGCCAGCACCTCCTGCGGGTTGAGGCTGGCCGCCAACAGGCGGCCCGCCTCGCTGAGAAAAACCAGCTCCCGGTTCCGCTGCAACGATTCCTGCCAAAAGGCCACATGGCGGCTCGCCAGGACACCCACCACCAGGGCGATCAGCCCAAAGACGCCGACAGCCATGCCTGCCCAGGCCCATTCCCCCACCCCGACCGGCGGATTGATGGCCAGCAGCACCGCCCAACTGACGCAACAGAGGAGGAGGCTGCGCCCGGCGCCAGACCAGCCATAGCGCAGGCTGGCCACAACCAGATAGATGGCATACAGCGGCAGGAAGGGGCTGCGGAAGCCACCGGTCAGATGGACACCTATCGTCAGGAAAAGCAGGTTGCCCAGACGTGCTCCCCAGGTGATCACCCACTCCGGCACCGGCCGCCGATCCAGCCAGAGCAGAAACAGATTGTAGCCAAACCCCATAGACAGCAGGAGCGCCAACGGCTGCAGCAGTTTCGCCCCGGTAAGAGCCAGACCTCCCAGGCTGAACAGCGCGCTGACCAGCAAGGTGATCAGGACCAGGCCCAATTCCAGGCGCGGGATACGCCGTGAGAGTATCCTGTCGAAATCGAAATCTGATGACGGCCGGCCTTCCACCTTTCCCCCTCCTCCTGAGGGTGCTTCAAGGTAGCACAGGCTCAAGCCTGTGCTACCAGGTCTTTTTCCACACTCAGTCAGGCAGCGCCTCCAGGTAGGCCATGATCTCCGGCAGAAGGGAGAGGCGAGCCCGGAAATAGTCGTTCACCAGGTCACTCACCTTCTGGTAAGAAGCCCTCAGAAGATCCTCCCGCCGTTCTCCCAGCGCCCGCCGTCCTGTCAGATCGTCGCGCAGAAAGAGCAGCGCATCCACGATCTGCTCCTCTTCCGGCCCCTCGGCCACCCGCACCACAGTCCGGATCAGGTCATCCACCTGATCGATCACGGTGTCTCGATCCAGGGTCTGGCCGCTGGTCATGACCTCGTCCACCGTATCGAGCAGCGACCCCACCTGGTATAGCAGCGCGGCCGGCTCGTCAAACAGCTCGCGGATAAAGGCCGCCTCGGGCCAGCGGCCGGTGAGCCGGAAGATGTTGTACAGGCGCTTGGCCACTTTGCCATAGTTCTTTGGATCGCGGCGGCTGTATTTGGCCACCTCATGTTGCAACTGCCCCACATATTCCTGCAGGGCATTGGGCGAAAGGTGCCTGACCAGTTTGGTAAAAAGGGGGATGGATTGAGCCTCCAGGTACACCTCTTGAAAATAGGGGTCCAGGAAGCCATCCAGGGGCACGATCTCCCCCGTTGGCGCCTCCCAGGTCACGTCCAGCATATTGCTGGCATGGACCACCCGTCGCTCCCCCGGTTCAGCGATGACCCAGTCCAGTTTGCACCAGCCAGGCTCCTGGCAACCATAATCCCAGTGAATGGTCAGCGATTCCCCGGTGGGGGTGAACAGGTCAAAGTAGCCTCTTTCGACCTCCTCAGCGCTCCAGGAGATCGGCGCCCCGACCTTCAGTTCCTTCCCATCGCGGATCACCCTCTGCAAGAAGGTGCCCCACTTGACTTCGACCAGTTCATAATTTTCGCCCCTGAGGCAGGACAGGGCCTTGTCGCGCAGCAGATCGGCCAGGACACGGCAGGCCTCCTGCCGGGTTGCGGCCTGAATGTTCACCCGCTCGAAAAAGTCGGCGTCGCCGGGGAATAATTGCACCTTCGACTGGGCCGCACTGCCCGACAAGGAGATGGCCGTCTCCACCCCAGGCCGGTCGGGGATCT
>DAOTYI010000113.1:0-7949 GCA_034434895.1 Anaerolineae bacterium | reverse complement strand
CCTTTGTCACCCCTCTCCCCTGGCCGCAAGGCCAGAGGGAGAGGGGTGACAAAGGGGGGCGAGGGGCAATGAAGGCCTTCGGTCACAAAAGTGTCAACCAACTTTGAACCATCCCGAATCATCTGCACCAAATCTCCAGTGGATCTCCACAAATTCTGCACAACCTTGTGCTACAATAAGGCTGTCAGTATGCGGGACAGGCCCGCAAATTTTCTGAGGGAGGGTCATATGAAAAAAGTGTGGAAGATTGTGGGGATTGCTGCGCTGGTTGCGATCCTGGGCGTGGCAGCCGTCGGGGCGGTGGCTGTGGCACAGGAAGACACCCAATCCACCGAACCCTTTGACTTTGCCGCCCGGTTCAAGGCAGCCCTGGCCGACATCCTGGGCATCAGCGTCGAGGAGTATGATGCCGCCGTAGACAAGGCCCAGGAGCAGGTCGTGAACGAAGCCGTGGCCGAAGGCTGGCTGACCGAAGAACAGGCCGAACTGCTCCGCTGGCGGATGGACCAGGCCCCCGGCGGCTGGGGGAAGGGGATGGGCCGTGGCATGGGTCCTGGCTTTGGCCGGGGAATGAGGGGCTTTTTCATGGGTGACAACCTGCTCTCCATCGCCGCCGATAAGCTGGACATGAAGCTGACCGAACTGCTTACCGAACTCCAGCAGGGCAAGAGCATCGCCGATGTGGCGAAGGAGAAGGGGGTGGATACCCAGACCATCGTGGACGCCTATCTGGCCCAGATCAAGGAAACCCTGGACAAGGCGGTGGCCGATGGCCGCATCACCCAAAAACAGGCCGACTATCGGTTGCAGCAGATCGAGCAGCGGGTGACCGACCAACTGGACAACACCTGGCCAGATGGAGGTCGAGGCTTCGGAGGCCATCGGGGTGGAATGATGGGCTTCCCCGGCCTGGGTGGGTTCTAACCGCCGGGGCTGTTCAGCAGGGGGGCGAGCGCAGAGACAGGGGGGAAGCGCTCGCCCCTCCTACCCGTATGGGAGTGAGCATGGGCAGGAGGCATCTCCTGCCCATGCTTTTTTTCGTCATTGGCCCATCGGGAACCGAAACGGCCCTGCCAGCGTCTTGACCATAGTGAATGAGCCATGACCATGAAGGAGGAGCAAAAATGTCCCATAGAACCGGACGTCGAACCCTGGCCATTCTGGCCGCTGTGCTGGCCCTCACCCTCTGTGGGCTGATCGGCAGCACGATCTACGCTCTCCGCCTGCCACAACACCTCAGCGAGCAAGACACTCTCATCCTGGGTGCCAGCCGCCTCATCCCCGGCGCACCGGGCCTGCTCCACATCCAGGTGCAGCGCCATGACAACGCCCAACCGCTGGCCGGCGCCCAGGTCAGGGTGTCCCTCAAGCCGAAGGAGGGCGGACCTGCCCGCCTTCTCTACGAAGGCAAAACCGACACTGAGGGGCGGGCCGCCGCCACGTTCATCGTACCTGATGTGACCGACCCCCGGCAACAGATCGTCGTTGAAACCAGGTCGGACCTGGGCCGCGACACCCTGGAACAGTCGGTCACGGTGGAACGCAGCTATAAACTGCTGCTGACCACCGACAAGCCTCTGTACCAACCCGGCCAGCAGATCCTGATCCGCGCCCTGGCCCTGGGAGCCTTTGACCACAAACCGGCCGCCAACAGCCCCATCGAAGTGACCGTGGCCGACGCCAAAGGCAACAAGGTTTTCCGCCAGACGGCCACCACCTCGGAGTATGGTATCGCCGACTGGACCTTCCAACTGGCCGACGAGGTGAACCACGGCGATTACAAGATCACCGCCACGCTGGGCAACACCTCGTCAGAAAAGACGGTCGCCGTCAAGCCGTATGTTTTGCCCAAATTCAAAGTGACGGCCACCACCGACGAGGCGTTCTACCGGCCCGGCCAGCGGGTCAGCGGCCAGGTGGAGGCCGTCTACTTTTTCGGCAAGCCGGTGGACGGCGGCCAGGTCCGGCTTGCCGGCTGGGTGTACGACGTGGAGCGGCAACAGGTGCTCGACCTGAGCGGCCAGACCGACGCCAACGGCCGCTTCCCCTTCGAGTTCACCCTGCCGGACTATTTCGTCGGCGCGGCGGAAAAGAACGTAGCCGACTTTATCCTGGAGGTGGCCGTCACCGACGGCGCGGCCCACACCGAGCAGGTCAGCATCCGCCTGCCGGTGGCCCAACAGGAGATCCTGATCGAGGCGGTGCCTGAAAGCGGCGCTTTCAAGCCCGGCCTGGAAAATATCCTCTACCTGCTGACCTCCTATCCCGACGGCACGCCGGCCGAGTGCGATCTGACGGTGTGGGTCAACGGGCAACAGTACCAGGCCCACACCGGCCCCTACGGCCTGGGCGAGCTGCGCCTGACGCCCGACAGCCCCAACGCCGACCTGCAACTGCTCGCCCGGGATGCCCTGGGCCACAGCGGCCAGGCCAGCCTGTATCTCGAAGGCCGGTATTGGGGCGCGCAACTGCTCCTGCGCCCGGAGCGGGCCACCTATCGTGTGGGCGAGACGATGAACCTGGAGATTCTGACCACCGAAAGCAGCGGCTCAGTCTATCTGGACATCACCCGTGAAGGGCAAACCCTTTCCACCCGCGCCCTGGAGGTCGTCAACGGCCGGGCGACGGCAGCGGTAGACCTGACCCCTGACCTGTACGGCACCCTGGCCCTGCACGCCTACAAATCCCTCTCTTCCGCCGAGATCGAGCGCGACACCCGGCTGGTGGTCGTAGACGCGCCGACCGACCTGGCCCTGGACGTGCAACTGGACAAGACCACCTACCGGCCCGGTGACAAAGCCCTGCTCCAGATTGAGGTGACCGGCCAGGACGGCGCGGGGGTCCAGTCGGCCCTGGGGCTGGCCATCGTGGACGAGTCGGTCTTTGCCCTGCAGGAGCAGGACCCCGGCTTTGCCAAGCTCTACTTCCTGCTGGAAAAGGAGCTGCTGGAGCCGAAATTCGACCTGCACGGCCTGACCTTCCCCCAACTGATGCAGGAGACAGACGACACCACCCTGCAGGAGGCGCGGAATATGGACGCCAGGGCCTCGCTGGCCGGCATCGTCTTCAGCCCCTTCGGCCTGAACGCCAACTCCCACGAAGTCAAGTATCAGATGGCCCGGGAACGCCAGGCGCGGTTCCTGGGCACGATGACCAGGATGATCTACCCGGTGTTGCTGCTGATCCCTCTCACGGCGGCGATCGCCCTGGGCTATGCCCTGTGGCGGGAGCGGATCCTGGGCCGCTCGCTGGCGGTGGGAGTCGCTGTGCCGTTGCTCTTCATCGGCTGGTTCGCCGCCGGCCTGTGGCTGGTCCCCCTGCCCCACGCATCATGGGCCGACACACCACTGGATAAGCTGCTCTACCTGGTGGACAATCTCGGCCCGGCGCTGTTGTGCCTGCTCGGACCGGTGCTCCTGGGCGGGCTGGCCGGTGGCATCGGGCTGGCGGTGCGGGCGGTGCGCCAGACCGAATTGCCGCTGGGCCTCTCGCTGCTGATGCTCGGCGCCTACACCATTCTGTTGCCCATCTTTGCCATCGCCCTGGCCTCCAGCAATCCGTCCGAGCCGCCGGCACTGGCCAGCATCGCTTTTGCCGCTACCTATCTGATCCTGCCGCTGGCCTTCGGGGCGCGGGCTGCCGGCTTTGGCTTCAAGCGCGAAGGTTGGGCGCTGGCCGCCGCCGGATTTGTGGCCCTCCTGGCTCTGTTCGTCGCCGCCGGGCCGATCCTGGCCCTGTCCATCGGTGAGCGGTGGACCAGCGGCGCTCTGTTTGGCGTTGGCGGCGGCCCCCAGGTGATCGTCGAGGAAGTCGATTTGGCCATGCCCGCGTTCCGTGCCGTCGCGCCCACCCTGGCCCCCGCCGTGCCGATGGCCAAAGAGGTGAGCGGTCAGGCTGCCGGTAGCGGGCCGCAGGAAGCGCCCCTCCTGCGCCAGTTCTTCCCGGAGACGATGTACTGGAACCCGGAAGCTGTGACCGACCCGCGCGGCCACTGGCAAACCGACCTGGACCTGGCCCATACCATCACCACCTGGCGGTTGACCGCCCTGGCCTCGGCCCAGGATGGGCGGCTGGGCTCGACCACGGCCCCGCTGCGCGTGTTCCAGGACTTTTTCGTGGACATTGACCTGCCCCTGGCCCTGACCCAGGGCGACCAGGTTTCGATGCCGGTGGCCGTCTACAACTATCTCGAAACCGGCCAGCGCGTCGAGCTGACGCTGGAAAAGCAGGACTGGTTCGAGCCGCTGGGACCATCCACCCAGGCGGTGGAGGTCGCCCCCGGCGATGTGACGGTCGTCTATTTCCCCATCAAGGTCACGGCGGTCGAGGGCCGCTTCCGCCCGGTGGTCACCGCCATCGGCGAGAAGATGAGCGATGCCACCACCCTGCGCCACGACCTGCAGGTGGTACCCAACGGCAAACGGTTCGACGAAACCTTCTCCGACCGGCTGAGCGAGAAGGTGGAAAAGAGGGTCACCATCCCGGCTGAGGCCATCCCGGGCACGGCCCAAATCCTGGTCAAGGTCTATCCCGGCATCCTCAGCCAGGTGGTGGAGGGGCTGGATGCGCTGCTGCGGATGCCTTTCGGCTGCTTTGAGCAGACCAGCAGCACCACCTACCCCAACGTGTTGGTGCTGGACTATCTGAAAAGCACCGGCCAGGCCGCCCCCGAAGTGCAGATGAAGGCCGAGCAGTACATCAACCTGGGCTACCAGCGGCTGACGACCTTTGAGGTGGCCGGCGGGGGCTTTTCCCTCTTTGGCAACCCGCCACCCGACCGGATGCTGACCGCCTATGGTCTGATGGAGTTCACCGACATGGCCCGTGTCCATCCCGTGGACGAGGCGATGCTGGACCGCGCCGCCCGGTGGTTGCTGGGGCAGCAGAAAAGCGACGGCAGTTGGGAGAATGACCGGGGATTGGTCCACGAATCGTCATGGCAAAACCTGGGCAACGAGCGCCTGCCGGTGACGGCCTACATCGTCTGGGCGCTGACCGAGGCCGGTTATGAGGATGAGGAGGGCACGCAGAAAGGGCTGGACTATGTGCGCGAGTTCTGGCAGGAGGCCCAGGACCCCTATGTCCTGGCCCTGGTGGCCAACGCCCTGGCCGCCGCCGACCCGGAAGGCAGCACCACCCAGGCCGCCCTCGACCGCCTGGCCGGGATGGCCGTCATCGAGGGCAACGGCGCCTTTTGGAAAAGCGACATCGCCACCTTCATGGGCGCGACCGGCCAAGTCGGCTCCATCGAGACGACGGCCCTGGCGGCCTACGCCTTCCTCCGCGCCGAACAGCACACCGACCTGGCCAACCAGGCCCTCACCTACCTGATCCGGCAGAAGGACAGCTATGGCACCTGGCACTCGACCCAGGCCACCGTCCTGACGCTCAAGGCGTTGTTGCTTTCTGTGCGCAAGGGGGGCGAAGGGGCTGAGGCCACGGTCACGGTCAGCCTGAACGGAGAAGAAGCCGACCCGATCCAGATCACCCAAGACAACTTTGATGTGGTGCAACTGGTCAGCTTTACCGACAGGCCGGTGATGGGAGAGAACAGGCTGCGGATTCAGGTCAGGGGCAAGGGCAACCTGATGTACCAGATCAGCACGCGCTACTACCTGCCCTGGGACAAGATCCCGGCGCCTGCCCCGGAGGAGTCGCTGATGGACATCCAGGTCCACTACGACCGGACGGAGCTAGCGGTCAACGACACCCTCAACGTCTCGGTCCGCGTCGAGCTGAAGGAGGGCGCGGCCCGGCAGGCCATCGTGGACCTGGGCATTCCGCCCGGCTTTGAAGTGCTGAGTGAGGACCTGGCCGACCTGGTGGCCCGCCACAGCGACCTGCCGTCCGACTACCCCGGCGCACGCTTCTCCCGCTTTGACCTGACCGGGCGGCAGATCATCTGCTACCTGGAGGGGCTGAAGAGTGGCGAGCCGCTGGAGTTCGGTTATCGCCTCCGCGCCCGCTATCCGATCAAGGCCCAGACGCCGCCCAGCGCTGCCTACGACTATTACAACCCCGGCATCAGCGGCGTGTCGGCGCCGGCGGCCATCGAGGTCAGGCCGTAAGGGTTTCCGGCAGGGGCAGGGGCGCAGCGTGCTGCGCCCCCGTTTTGTTGGATCCCTGCTCCTGACCCTTCCCGCAGGGGTGGGGATGGGTGAGGTGGACGCCTGACGGCAAATCTAACCTTGTCGAGATAGAATCGGGGATGGAGAGGGGGAGGCGATGAAAGCCCTGCGGCGTATCGTGTGGATCCTCGTCGTTGGGGTGATTCTCGTGGCAGCGCTCGGGCCGTTTCTGGTGCCGGTGCCGCCGTTGGAGGGGACCGTCCCGCCGGAGCAACTGGCCGATCCGGATAGCCGCTTTGTGGAGGTGAACGGGATTGCCGTCCACTACAAGATGGCCGGCGAGGGGGAGCCGGTCCTGATCCTGCTCCACGGTTTCGGCGCCAGCACCTTTTCCTGGCGGGAGGTGATGGGGCCGCTTGCGGAGGAGGGAACGGTGATCGCCTTTGACCGGCCGGGGTTTGGCCTCACCGGGCGGCCGATGCCGGGGGAATGGGAGGGCCGCAGCCCGTATGCGCCCGAATCCCAGGCCGACCTGACGGTGGGGCTGATGGATGCCCTGGGGATAGGGCGGGCCATCCTCGTGGGCAACTCGGCCGGGGGGACGGTGGCGCTGCTGACGGCGCTGACCTACCCGGAGCGGGTAGAAGGGCTGGTGCTGGTGGATGCGGCGGTCTATGCGGGGGGAGGGGCGCCGGGATGGTTGCGTCCGTTGCTCAACACGCCCCAGATGCGCCATCTGGGGCCGCTCCTGGCGCGGCGCATCCAGGACTGGGGGATAGAGTTTGCCCGCTCTGCCTGGCACGATCCCTCGCGCATCACGCCGGCGGCTTGGGAGGGGTACACCCGCCCGCTGCGGGCTCAGAACTGGGATCGGGCCTTGTGGGAGGTCACCCGCGCCAGCCGCCCGTTGAAGTTGCCGGAGCGGCTGGGTGGGGTGACCGTTCCCGTGTTGGTGATCACCGGCGATGACGACCGCATCGTCCCCACAGGGCAAAGCGTGCGCCTGGCAGAGGAACTGCCGCAGGCGGAACTGGCCGTCCTCCCCGATTGCGGCCATGTGCCCCAGGAAGAGTGTCCGGAGGCGTTTCTCCAGGCTCTCGGCGCTTTTCTCCCTTACCGTCGTGAACGGTGATCTGCTATTGGGCCAGGTTTGGTGTAGGAGGGCCTTTCCAGGCCGTCCGGTCAGGCTGAAAGCCTGCCCTACGTTTTGTGGGACGGCCTTGCCAGGCTGTCGGGGCAGGCTTGAAAGCCTGCCCCACAGGTTTCCCATAGGCTCTTGGCCGATTGGCCGGGGATTTGACTTTTGCCGGAATCGGCTTATAATTCGATTTGCCCGGCAAACAGGCCTGATTTCGTCAAAAGGTCTGTAATCGGGTGAGAGGGTGAGGGGGGCCGGGGGTAACCTGCACAGGCGAGCCGGCCGGTCGGCAGGTGGGCGGGCGGTGCGGCTCAACTCGGTTGTTAGCACGCACAATGTTATGGGCAGGTGGTAATGAAACGTCATCTTTGGCTTTGCCTGGTTTTTTCCCTTGCACTTGCAGGATGTCAAAATCCACATTTTGTGAACCACCCACAACCAGAACTTGATGTGGACTTTGGTGTCTTTGAAAACGTCGGCTGTCCTCCCGATCAATACGGCTTTCGGCGTTGCGGGACAGATAGCCCTATGGCCGATTTGGGTTGTAACGAAATCAGAGAACCATCCAACCTTCTTGGGGCACTTTACCCATCGTATCCTATCGCTCTTTGTCTTGTCATTCCTTATCTCCTGTTTTTCGCAGTCTACGCAGGGCTATTGCCCGGTCGATAGGCCCTGATCGTGCACCTTAACACAGCAAATCGAAGGTTATAGTCAAGCTGGCAGCCACTTTCAGGCTGGCG
>DAOTYI010000112.1:0-8926 GCA_034434895.1 Anaerolineae bacterium | reverse complement strand
CGCCACCCCCCTGCCCCTGATATGGGACCACCGCGTGGACCTGCTCAACCCGCCGATCCGGCTGGTGCCGGCCAACGTGGCGCCGGGGCAGCAGTACTGGCGCCTGGTGCGCCTGGAATGGTGGAAAGCCAGGGAGGGGGGCAACTGCATGATCTATGTGACCACGCTCAAGGAAGATGGGCAGCCGAAATGGGGTCAGGCGGTCATCGTCGAAAATGGCGGCCACAACGTGCTCTACACTGACCCTAAGCCGGGCGAACCCTACGGCGCCAACTTTCCCATGTCCAACACCCTGAACTCCTACCAGGTGTTCGTCGGCGGGGAGCTACCCAGCGACCGGGTGACCGGCCTGGGGCTGGGCGAGTGGCCGGGTGGGTTGGACCATACAACCTTTGTCCTGGTTTTCCAGCGCAGCAAACGTTGATGGAAGACTCGACATTGTTAAATTAACATAAATGGCAACAAAGATGAACCTCACCCCAACCCCCTTCCCCTCTCCGGAGGGTGCTTAAAGAATAACCCCTCTCACCGCAGAGGCGCAGAGAACGCAGAGGAATCAAAAAAACTCAGCGGTCTCTGCGTCTCTGCGGTGCAAATCAGGGCTTTTTCAGCAGCCTCTCCGCCGCGGAGAGGGGAAGGGGGCCAGGGGGTAGGGGGGAGGTCAAATCGAACATTGTCGAGAAAATCTCACCGCAGAAATGGGGGAAAAATGAAGGATATGAAGAGACGACCGCGATCTCTCACCGTCCTGGCTGCCCTGGCCCTCTGCTTTGCAGCCCTGCCTCTGCCATCACTGTCGGCCAGCCCGCCAGACGGGACCGTCTGGGTGCGGATGCCGGCCGCGGCCTACAGGGTGGCAGACCTCTCTGCCGTGCAGGCCGTGGACTATGGCCCCTTCCTCTGGCTGGAACTGACGGCGGCCGATTTCGCCCGGCTCCAGACTTCCGGCCTGCCGTTCCAGGTCTACCCCGAGCCGTTCACCCTGCACCTGGGCGGGCAGAGCTTTGACCCCCGCCAGGGTGAGCCGAAGCTGCCGGATGGCTGGGAGGGGGTGAGCGGCGATGGCCCCGACCTCTACCTGGTCCAACTGATCGGCCCCACCCGCGCCGAATGGCTGGACGGTCTGCGGCGCAGCGGCCTGCAGATCGTGCAGTACCTCTACCCCTTTACCTACATCGTGTGGGGCCAGGCCGAAGCGGTCGGTCGGGCAGCCGCAGCCGATTTTGTGCGGTGGACCGGCCCCTTTGCTCCGGCCTACCGTGTCCTGCCCCGCTGGCGCAACCTGCCCGACGAGCCGGTGGAGACCAGTATATTGCTGGTCCGCGCCGCCGACACCGACGCCGCCATCCGCCGCCTCGAGGCGCTGGGAGGAAAGAACGAGGGCCGGGCGGTCTTGAACGCCATCTTTGAGGTCGCCAACTTTACCCTCTCCGGCGCGCACTTCCAGGAAGCGGCCCACATCCCCGGCGTCTATAGCCTCCAGCCGGAACCCACCGACGGCGGCCTGCGCGGGGAGATGAGCGACCAGATCAACGTCGGCAACTACGACGCCAACAATCAGGCCTTTCCCGGCTACTTGAGCTGGCTGGCGGCGGCCGGGGTGAACGGCAACGGGGTGATCATCGCCAACGTGGACAATGGCATCCAGGACATCCACCCCGACCTGGTCAACCGGATCATCCCTTGCACGGGCCAGACCTGCGGCGGCAGCACCTTCAGCGCCCACGGCACCCACACTGCCGGCATCATGGCCGCCGATGGCTCCTCTGGTGTGGTGGACCCCTACGGCTTTTTGCGCGGCCTGGGGATGGCCCCCGGCGCCAACCTGGTGGAGCAGGTCTACAGCCCCTACTTCCAGTGGCCCAACGGCATGTTGCTGCTGATGACCGACTCCTACAACAACGGCGCCTCCCTGTCGGGCAACAGTTGGGGGCCGTCCGGATCACCCCAAGGCTACGACAACGACACGATGCAGGTGGACATCGGCGTGCGCGACGCCGACCCCAACGCCCCCGGCAACCAGCCGCTCAGCTACATCCTGTCCATCATGAACGGCAACGGCGGCTACCAGACCCAGGGCACCCCCGACGAAGCCAAGAATATCTTTACCATCGGCTCGACCAAGATGCAGACCAGCGGCGGGGCGCAGATCCTGCAGATTGACGACCTGTCATCCAACACAGCCCACGGCCCCTGCCTGGACGGCCGCAACATCCCGCACCTGGTCGCCCCCGGCTGCTACGTGGACTCGACCGTCACCGGCAGCGGCCACGGCCTGATGTGCGGCACCAGCATGGCCTCGCCCCACGTCAGCGGCGCGGTGGCCCTGTTTATCGAGTACTACCGCAACCTGTCTGGCGTGGACCCCAGCCCGGCCCTGGTCAAGGCCGCTTTCCTGCCGGTGGCCCATGACCTGGCCGGCCACCTGGATGCTGACGGCAACGTATTGGGCCACCCGTTCGACTATAAGCAGGGCTGGGGCCGCATGGACACCGCGGCGGTCGTCTCGCCCACGGTGTCTGTCGAGTATTTTGACAATCCAGCCGTTTTCGACAATACCGGCGAAGAGTGGGTGCAGACCCTCTCCGCCGCCGACCCCACCCAACCGGTGCGGCTGATGCTGGTCTGGACCGATGCCTATGGCCACGGCCTGGGCGGCAGCACGCCGGCCTGGAACAACGATCTGGACCTGGCCGTCGAGTGGGAGGGGAACAGCTACTACGGCAACAACTTTGACTCCAATGGCTGGTCCCAGCCGGGCGGCAATGCCGATTACAAGAACAACACCGAGGGGGTTTTTCTGGGTCCGACCGCCGCCGGCGCCTTCACCGTCCACGTCATCGCGGCCAACATCAACTCCGATGGCATCCCCAACCAGGGGGACGATACCGACCAGGATTTTGCCCTGGCCTGCTACAACTGTGTGCGGGGCGCCGACTTTACCCTGCGGGCTGTGCCGGATGCCTTTGACCTGTGCGCTCCCGCCACCGTCACCAGCACCCTCGAAGTAGGCCAGGTCCTGACCTACTCTCAAGCTGTGACCCTGACGGTGCTGAACGTCCCGGCCGGGGTGACGGCCAGCATCGTCCCCAACATCGTCACTCCGCCCGGCCAGGCGGAGCTGACTCTGGAGGTGGGTAGCGCCACGCCCGACGGCGAATACACCCTGGTCGTCTCCGGCACCGCTGAGGTGACCAACGTCCACACTGCCCAGGTCAGGCTGGTGGTCAGTTCCCAGCCCCCCGACGCGCCGGCGCTGCTGTCGCCGCCGGATGGGGCCACCGGCCAGCCTTATGAGGACCTGACCTTTACCTGGGGGCTGCTGCCGCAGGTGCGCAACTACAGCCTGCAGGTGGACACCCGGCCCACCTTCCCGGCCCCGGCTGTGGACATTTCGGGCCTGCCCACCGGCACCTATACCCTGGAAACGCCGTTGCAGCCGGCCACCTGCTACTTCTGGCGGGCGATGGGCGAAAATGCCTGCGGTGCAGGCCAGTGGGCCGACCCCTTCCGTTTTGCCACCGTTGCCCTCGGCATTGCCTTCCAGGATGACCTGGAATCGGGCACCGGCAACTGGTCCCACGCCGCTGCCCAGGGCGCCGACCACTGGCAGCTCTCCACTGCCCAGTCCCACAGCCCCAGCCACGCCTGGTTTGTGCCGGACGACGCAGTGGTCACCGACAGCCGGCTGTGGAACACGACGCCGGTGCCGGTCGGCCCCGGCAGCAGCCTGACCTTCTGGCACCGCTACCAGTTCGAGGGCAACGGCTACGACGGCGCGGTGCTGGAAATCTCCACCAACGGCGGCGACACCTGGACCGACCTGGGGCCGTACATCACCGCCGGCGGCTACAACGGCACCATCAGCACCGGTTGGGGCAACCCGCTGGGTGGCCGCCAGGCCTGGGTGGGCGATCTGACGACCTGGACCGAGGTGACGGTGGACCTGAGTGCCTTTGCCGGGCAGAACGTGCAGGTCCGCTGGCGCATCGGCTGCGACTCCCTGGTCGGCGACGTGGGCTGGTACCTTGACGACGTGCAGATCACCGCCCCGCTGCCCCCCAATCCGGCGCCGGTCGTGCTTGACGTCACCCCCGATAACGGGCTGCCCGGGGTCCAGACCCCGGTGACCATCACCGGCCAGTCGTTCCTGCCGACGCCGGTGGTCATGCTCGACAGCACCCCGCTGCTGAGCGTAACCCACGTCAGCAGCACGACGCTGACAGCGGTGGTGCCCGTCGGATTGACCCCTGGCACCTACGACCTGACGCTCTACAACGGCCAGGATTGCCAGGAAGCGAGGCTGCCGGCGGCCTTTACCATCGGCTGTCCCCCAAACGACCCGCAGGCCAGCTTTGTCCACGACAGCCCGGTGGAGCTGGGCCGGCCGATCCACTTTACCTCGACCGTGACCGGCACGGAGCCCTTTACCTGGACCTGGGATTTCGGCGATGGCCAGGGCAGCAGCGCCGACCCCAACCCTGTCTACACCTACACGGCCTACGGCCAATTCACCGTGACCCTGACGGTGGAGAACCGGTGCGGGCAGGTGGTGGTCAGCGACCGGGTGGAGGTGCTCTGCTTCCCGCCCACCGGCGGGATCAGCAGCACCAGCCCGGTGACGCTGGGAGAAGCGGTCTATTTCACCGCGACCTTAGCCGGCACCGGGCCGTTGAGCTACACCTGGGACTTTGGGGGGCCGGGGACAGGCATCGGCCTGGACAGCCTGACGCCGGTCTACACCTACACCCAGGCCGGTGACTTTCTGGTCAGCCTGGTCGTCACCGGGCCGTGTGGCCCGGCCACGCTGACCGAGACGGTCACGGTCAGGGAGGTCGAACGCCCCTACTTCCTCTACCTGCCGCTGATCCTGAAATAACGACCCAAAACACAGGACCCTGGTCTGCCACAGCCGGCCAGGGTCCTGACCTTATCATAGATGTTCATTTCCAAGGCTGATGGCATTTTCACCACAAAGACATGAAGGCACCAAGATTTCATGGTTATTCTTCGTTCTCCTCTGCTCCCCTGCCGCCCTGCTCCTCTGCTCCCCTGCCTTTCCGCCACCATAGCCCCATCAACCCCGCCGCCGCCAGCAGCGCCAGCCCCAGGTCCAACGCCTGGGCCAGCCGCCACGGACCCAGGTAGATCGCCTCGTCGCCACGGGTGAATTCCAGGAAAAACTGGCCGGTGAAGTAAAGCAGTCCGAACATCAAAAAGGCTGCGCCGGGAAAGGGCCACCGGTGCCGCAGCAGCCAGAAGAGGAGCAGCAACACCAGACAAAAGCCTAACCCTACCGCCTGGGTGGCAAAGCGCGGCGCTTCAACCCCATACAGGTCGGGCAGAATGACATAGCCAAAACCCTGGCCGATCTTGCCATAGGTGCAGCCACCCAGCAGGCAGGCCGCCCAGCCGAAAGCCAGGCCCAACGCCAGTCCAGGGGTCATCGCGTCGCCCGGCTTCAGGAAGCTCTCTGCTCCCGAACCTCTGCCCTCCACTTTCCAATCTCTGATCCCAAACAGAAACAGGACAAACAACCCGCCCAGAAACGCCCCATGAAAGGCCAGCCCGCCTTCCCAAATGCGCAGCGCCCGACTCCAGTTCTCACTGAAACTGCTCCAGTTGGCCAGCACATAGCCGATCCGCCCTCCCAGGATGCCGCCGATGACGGCCCACAGCCCCAGGTCCAGCGCCTTCTCGCCGCTGCCCAACAGCCGTTTGCCCTCCAGATAGGTCAGCACCAGGCCCAGGATCAGCCCCAGGTCCAGCAGGACGGTGTAAGCAGGGATGCTCAACCTGCCGATGGTAAACAGAATTGGGTGCATGATTCCTCCTCAGTCTTGCAATCCTTCAACAATGCGCACGTAGCGGTCGGCCAGGTCGCGGGCTTCGGCCTCACTCCGGGCCTCGACGTAGATATGGAACCGGGGAAAGTCGGGGTCAGGCAGAACCAGCACCCATTCCCCTTCGCCCAACAGGATCTTGATGCCATCAATCAACTCAGCACGGCGGTCCTTGTACTGCTGGTTCAGCAGGCGCATGACCGTCCCCTTGGACTCCCACGGGCACGACACCTCCCGCTGTTGGATGTAGAAGGCCGGCAACCCGGCCACCACGTCGGCCAGGGTGGTGTGCTGAGTGGCCAGGAACTCCAGCAGTTTAACCGTGGCCATCAGCCCGTCAATCACCGGCTGGAACTGGGGAAAGATGTAATTGCCGGCGCCGTCGGTGCCCATCACCACCCCCTGGCGAGAGGCCATGTCCATCAGGTCGTGGGGGTCCACCTTGCAGCGCAGAACCTGGCCGCCATACCGGGCAGCAATTTGCTCAAAAACATGGGGCAGGTGGACCGGCACGACCAGGGTGCCGCCAGGGTTGGCGCGGAGGGCCAGGGCAGCCATGGCCATACCGGCTGTCAACTCTGGCACATAGCGCCCCTGGTGGTCCACCAGAAAGATCTTTTCGCCCCCTACATCCAGGCGCACGCCCAGGTGGGCGTCCAGCACGCCGGTGATCAACGTCAGCTCTCTGAGCTCTTTTTCAAAGGTTTCGGGCGTCACCGACATCTTGTCGCCGTCCACGTGCGAGGCCAGGGGCACCACCCAGACTCCCAGCTGGCTCATGATCGAGGGCAGCACCTCGGAGGAGGGGGCGTAGGCATAGTCCACGACAATGCGGAACCCGGCCTGACGGATGGCTTCGGCATTCACCGCCGCCAGGAAGCCACGGGTGTAGGTTTCGATCACCTGGGGCGCATACTCGATGGTGCCGATTTCGTTCAGATACACCCGCCGAAAATCCTCGCGGAAAAAGACCCGTTCGATGCCCCGCTCAGCGTTCTTGCTCAGGTTGCGGCCCTGGCCGTCGAAAAAGCGGATGTCCACCACCCGCTGGTCGAAGGGGGACAGGCGCACATGCACGCCGCCGGCCGCATTGCTGACCCGGGTGTAATAGCGGGCCACGGGGATGGGCATGGAGCGCAGGTCCTGGACATGGATGCCGGCCGAGGGCAGCCCGGAGATCACGGCCCGCTTGATCATGCGCGGGCTGCGATGCGGATCGCGGTTGATGGTCACCGTGCTGCCTTTGGGCAGGGTGGCGCCAAAAGCGGCTCCCAGCCGGGCAGCAAACTCGGGGGTCAGGTCCACATTCACCACCCCGGTCACACCGAAACGCCCAAAGAGCACCCTTCGCCCCCGCGCCCCCCAGATGATACTCGATTTGACCGTCGCTCCCGGCTCGATCTCTTTATCGGGCCAGATTTTGACATTGGCATGGATGACCGCCCCCTCGCCGATGATCGAGTTGTCGCCCAGCACCGCCCCCTCAAAAATCACCGCCTTGCTCTTGACGGTACACTGCCGGCCGATGATCGCCCCCCGGATCTCGGCGCTTTCGCCGATGTAACAGTTCCGCCAGATGATGCTGCGGTCCAGATGCGCCCGGTTGTCCACAATGGTATAGTCCCGCACGACCGTCGGGCCGTGGATGATGACTCCCCCTTTGATCTTGACCTCGTCGCCCAGGTAGATCGGCCCGTAGAGTTGGGCGTCGGGGGCGATCTCAACCCCTTCGCCCACCCACACCTCCCCGCCGATGTGCCGGCCTGGCGGCTCGGTCTGGACGCGATGGGAGAGCACGTCCGCAGTGGCGCGCATATACTCGCCAATGTCGCCCACGTCGGTCCAGGAGCCGCCGGCTACGTAGCCGTAGAGGGGCCGTCCTGCCTTTAACAACTGGGGAAACAGATCCTTGCTCCAGTCGGTGGGCACTCCCGGCTGGATCAGGTCCAGCACCGAGGGGTTAATCACATAGATGCCGGTGTTCACCGTGTCGGAGATCACCTCCCCCCACGACGGCTTTTCCAGGAACTGGACGATCCGGCCATCGGGGTTGGTGATGATGACCCCATATTCCAGAGGGTTGGGCACGCGATAGAGGGTGAGGGTGGCCTCGGCCCCCTTTTCCTGGTGAAAAGCGACCACCTGCTGGAGGTTGATGTCGGTCACGGCATCGCCGCTGATGATGAGGAACGGCTCGTCCAGGTATTCCTGCGCGTTTTTGACACTGCCGGCCGTGCCCAGGGGAGTTTCTTCAATGGCGTAATGGATCTCCATGCCCAGGTTGCTGCCGTCACCAAAATAACTCTGGATGACTTCGGGCATAAAGTGGAGGGTGACCACCACCTGGGTAAAGCCGTGGCGTTTGAGAAGGTCCAAAATGTGACCCATCACCGGTTTGGAGACCATCGGGACCATCGGTTTGGGACGACCGATGGTCAATGGACGCAATCGTGATCCTTCACCGCCAGCCATGACTACCGCTTTCATGCGCCTCTCCTTTCTGCGCGATCGGGGGTCCAGGAGTCTGCTGAAAAGGTCCCGGCCTGCGCCGCCGAGACCGCAGAATTCTTCTCCGCGTGCCCGGCGGTGAAAAAAGGAGGTCTTTCAGCACGCTCCCGGAACAATGATACCACAGATAGCCGGAGAAGCCAAGCATCACGGGATGCGGTGTTTGACAGGCCGGCGGCCGCGTGGTATAATGAAATAGCAAACAATTGAACATTGCTGGGGGAGCTTGGGGGAGCCAGGCTGAGAGGGCGACCGATTCCGTCGCCGACCCTTTGAACCTGACCTGGGTAATACCGGCGTAGGAAAGCACAGAGGGAGACCGCCAGCCAACAGGCCAGGCGGTCTTTTTTGCCGATTGGAAATCGGCCTTTCTGGACGCCTGTGGCGCCGGGCGTCGGCCTGCGCCGACCTCAGCTTCTGCCTCGGCGCAGGCCAAAGGCCCCCGGCAGGTGACTTCAGTCGGCCGATCTTTCAGAGGAGGGGCAGGTGCGAGCGATCATCGTGGCCGGAGGCGACCTGGACAAAGAAGGGTGGAGGTGGGTGCGGGAGGGAGACCTGATCCTGGGGGCCGATGG
>DAOTYI010000111.1:0-7900 GCA_034434895.1 Anaerolineae bacterium | reverse complement strand
GCAGGCGAGAAGAAAGGGCGCCTCTTCGGCCAGCTATTTGGCCTGCGAGTGGAAGTCCGCGAGCGCATTTGACAATCCCCTCAATTGCCATTATGATAGGAGCATGTGGATCGCCGGGTGTTCGAAGCAGAACATGGGCGTGGGGCACCCCATCGCTCAGCGGGGGTCTGTGACCCCCGCCAGTGGGGGGCCGCCAGGTCACAGACCCGGCGGGAGCAGGGCGGGCGGGGCGTTCCATTCTTCTGCTTCGAACACCCAGCCGACGGCATTGCCGTCGGCTACCCATCGCGTAGGGAAATCGTAGAGCTGGCGTCCAGCATCGCCGCCCGATCTGTGCTAAGATAGGATTGAGCAACTGGCATGGTTCATGGCGGGCGAGCGTCATCCCGACCGGTAGCTCTGTGGGGGCAGGTGCGAACCGGGAAGGTCAACAGTGAGCCATGCCAGGCATCAAAATTCTTCTCCTCCTTTTCCGAGAGCTAAGGGTTGGGCCGCCCTTAGCTCTCGCGATTTTTCAGCGCAGCCTACGATTCATCCTGGGACACCAGGCTCTTATCCCGCCGGCTGGTGAGCAGCATCTCGCGGGCACTGGCGCGGGTTTTGGCAGTCACGGCCCCCAGCATGGCGGCGATCTCCTGCTCTCGCTCCTGGCCCTCCAGAGCGCGGACGCTGGTCACCGTCCGGTCAGCGACCACCCCCTTGCTGACCTGGAGGTGCAGGTCGCCGTAACAGGCCAGTTGCGGCAGGTGGGTCACGCACAACACCTGGTGGCGGCGCACCTTCCCCCCGTCGCTGACGGTCAGGCCCCACAGCTTCTGACCAACCACCGCTCCAACCCGCCCCCCGATGCCGGCATCAATCTCGTCAAAGATGAGAGTAGGCGTGCGGTCGGCCTGGGCCAGCACCGTCTTGAGGGCCAGCATCAGCCGTGAGGTTTCGCCGCCGGAAGCGATGCGCACCAGCGGCCTGAGCGGTTCGCCGACATTGGGCGATACCAGAAACTCGACCCGATCCAGGCCGGTCAGGTCGAACGCCACCCGTCGCCCCTCGACATAGGCCCCGTCGGCTGCGTCGCGCCACTCCAGCGCCACACCGAACCGGGCGCGGGCCATGCTCAACTCCTTCAGCTCGGCCTCGATGCCGGCCGAGAGCCGCTCGCCCGCTTCCCGCCGCCGGGCTGAAAGTTCAGCCCCCAGATGGCCGATCTGTCGCAGCAGGCGCTCCTCCTCGGCTGCCAGTTCGGCGATCCGTTCCCCACTGTGCTCAATGGTCTGCAACTCCTGTCTGGCCCGGGCGGCGAAGGCCAGCACCTCCTCAATGCTGTCGCCATATTTGCGCTGCAGACTGTGGATCAGGGCCAGCCGCTCCTCCACCTGGCTGAGCCGCTGTGGATTGAACTCGACCCGGTCACGGTAGGTACGCACCAGACCGGCCAGGTCCTCCAGTTGATAGCCCAACGATTCGGCTGTCTGGCTCAGCGCCGTGGTAGAGGGATCCAGGCGGGCCAGCCCGGCCAGCGCCCTGGCTGCGGTCTGAACCAGGTCCACCGCCGCCGCCTGCTCCTGGCTCCCCTCGTACAGGGTGGAATAGGCTTCATCGGCCAGTTGCTGCAACTGTTCGGCGTTAGTCAGCCGGGTGCGCTCCAGGACCAGCTCCTCCTCTTCCCCTGGCGTCAGCCGCGCGGCCTCGATCTCCCCCACCTGGTACTGGAGCAGGTCCAGACGGCGGGCCAGTTCCCGCTCGTCGCGGCGCAGGCCGGCAAGCTCCTGGCGCACGGCCCGCAGTTGCCGCACCAGGTCGGCCACCTGTTCACGCAGGGGCCACAGGTTGCCGTAGCGATCCAGCAGGTCCACATGCTCGCGGACACGCAGCAGAGACAGGTGCTCGCTCTGGCCGTGGATGTCCACCAGATATTGGCCGATCCCCTCCAGCACCTTGAGCGTGACCGACCGGCCGTTGACCCGACAGATGCTGCGCCCTTCGCGGCGGATCTCACGGGCCAGGTTCAGGAGTGCCGGATCATCCCCTTCCAAGCCATCCTGTTCCAACAGCGGGTTGACGAGGGCCTGCGTCTCCTCGTCCAGGAGAAAGAGGCCCTCAATGGTTGCCCGGTCGGCGCCGGCCCGGATCACCTCAGCGTCGGCCCGGCCGCCCAGCAGCAGGCTGACCGCATCAATGATGATCGATTTGCCTGCGCCGGTTTCGCCGGTGAGGACGTTGAACCCCTGCCCAAAGCGCAGGCGAAGCTGGTCTATGATGGCAAAATTTTGGATGATCAGTTCGAGCAACATAGACGGGTAGCATCCCCGCCGGGGGACGCCCGGCGGCCAGCCAGTGCCTTAGAGCCGGTCTGAAAAGCTTACCACAAAGACACAAAGGCCACAAAGGAACACAAAGGAAACGAATAAAAACCGCATGGTGCCCTTGGTGTCCTTTGTGTCTTGGTGGTTTCCAGACAAGCTCTTATCTCAGCCGGGCAGCGGCTGCTCCCACCGCCAGCACCAGGAACAGGCCGATGGCCAGCAGCGACCACAGGTGAGAAAGCCCCAGCAGCAGCGCCGGCAGCGCCCCGGCGACCATGCCGCCGCTCACGGCCAGCCACAGATAGCGGCTTCGCCGGCGGCGCACGGCCAGGCGGACCGTTTCGGCCAGGCCCACGCCGGCCGGTGTGCCCAGGATCAGAGCCAGGAACCAGGAACCCAGCAGCGTCATGAGCAGGCTGGCCAGCCCACCCAACACCAGGGCGATAGCCCCACCGATGACATAGTCGGCCACCCCGCCGGTGTAAAAGATCGCCTGCTGGCCGATCACACACTGCCTGCACCGATAGCCCACCGGCGTCCGGACGGCGCAGCGGGTGCAGATCGGCTTACCGCAGCGGTTGCAACGCAGCCTCGTCGCCACAGTGGGATGGTTGGCGCAGTAGAGCACCTGCTCGTCAGGGGCAACCTCTCCGGCCAGCAGCGGGCCGGGCGCTTCTTCCAGCCGGCGTGAGGCCGCCGCGATCACGGCCTCCAGCTCATCGTCAGGATGAGTTGCATTCGTCATCGGCATTCTTCTCCGGTCGGAGCTGGTCTGAAACGCTTACCACAAAGACACAAAGGCACAAAGGAACACGAAGGAAACGAAAAAACCGCACGGTGCCCTTGGAGGCCGCTGAAAAAGTCCCGGTCTGCACTGCAGAGACCACAGAGACCGTCGAGTTCTTTATGATTTCTCTGCGCTCTCCGCGCTCGGCGGTGGAAGAAGGAGGTTTTTCAGCACTCTCCTTGGTGTCCTTTGTGTCTTGGTGGTTTTCAGACCAGCTCTCAGGTCGCTCCCGGCTCACCCCGGCGCATGGTGTGACGGGCCAGCCAGGCCAGCAGAGCCAGCGTGCCCAGCCCCAGCACCACCAACACAATCAGCTTGAACAGGCGGGAGTTGATGAGCAACGCCGCCGCCCCCAGGATCAGGCAATAGCTGTAGTACAGCAGCACCACCTGACGCTGATTCAACCCCAGGTCGAGCAGGCGGTAGTGGAGGTGCCGGCGGTCGGCCTGGCCGAAAGACTGCCCGGCCCGCAGCCGGCTGAACATCAGCCAGGCCACATCCACAATGGGGATGCTGAGCACCAGCAGCACCAGGGCCAGCTTGGCTCCGGCGGCGATGCCCAACGTGGCGATGGCATAGCCCAGCACCAGCGAGCCGGAGCTGCCCATGAACACCCGCGCCGGGTAGAAATTGAAGGGCAGGAAGCCCAGGGTAGCGCCCAACAGCGCCAGCGGCAACAGGGCCACGCTATACTGCCCCTCACGGAGCATGTGGATCGCCAGCAGCGCGCTGACAATGGCCCCCACACCCGCTGCCAGGCCGTCCAGCCCATCCAGAAAGTTGATGGTGTTGATCATGCCCATGATCCACACCAGGGTAAAGGCCACAGTAAACCAGTAGGGAAAGATGGTGAGCCTGTTGGTGAAGGGGTTCATCACCCGTTCGATAAAGACCAGACACAGGATGGCGATCAGGCCTGCCACCGCCTGGGCCAGGTATTGGGGGCCGGGCCGCAATTCCACCCGGTCATCCACGATCCCCACCACGAACAGAAAGGTGGCCCCCACGGCAATGCCCAGGAAGCGGGTCAGTTCCTTGGGGTCCTGACGGGGCACCGGCAACCACTGGGCCAGCAGGGCCGCTGCCAGAAAGGCGGCAAACAGAGCCACCCCGCCGGTGCGAGGGATCGTGCCCTGGTGCCAGCGACGTGGACCCGGTTCGTCCACCAGCCCACGGCGGCACCCCCAGGCTCCGGCCAACGGGGTGCCGAGCAGGGCCACCACCAGCCCCACCCCGAACACGACCGGGAACGGCCACCAGGACACTGGACCCCTCGCCGCTTCACACCACTTTGGCAATGTCAGGCGTCTCGCCGGTAGGCCACCTGGCCGTCCACCAGCACCAGCTCCACCACCGTGCGGTAGTCGAACGGATGTCCGCTGAATACGACCAGGTCGGCGTCCTTGCCAGGCTCCAGGCTGCCCACCCGGTCGGCCACGCCGATGATCTCGGCAGCGTTGAGGGTGATGGCCCGCAGCGCCTCCTCTTCCGGCATCCCTTCCCGCACGGCCAGGGCCGCATTGATGGTCAAATATTTGACCGCCGACATCTCGTCGGTCTGGATCGCCACCTTCACCCCGGCTCTGGCCATCAGGCCGGGGTTCCTGGGGGTCATATCCCGCAGTTCATACTTTTGCCGGGAGAAGAGGATCGGGCCGGCGGTGACCGGGATCCCTTTGGCAGCCAGCAGGTCGGCGATCTTGTAGCCCTCGGTGGCATGCTCCAGCGTCAGGTCCAGGCCAAACTCT
Source organism: Anaerolineae bacterium (assembly GCA_034434895.1). GTDB lineage: Bacteria > Chloroflexota > Anaerolineae > JAAYZQ01 > JAAYZQ01 > DAOTXL01. The sequence continues at coordinate 3,062 of DAOTYI010000111.1, read as the reverse complement.
TCGGCGATGCGGATGGCGGTGAGCATGTCATCGGCGCGGTGGGCGTGAATCCGGGCTTTCATCTCGCGGCGCAACACCCTGCCCAACGCCTCCAGCTTCAGGTCCCGCTCCGGCGGTTTAGGCGGCTCGGCCCCCTCATCCCCGGCTGCCACTTTGGCCTGATAGGCCGCCAGGTCGGCCTGGTAGCGCTGCCACTTTTCCAGGTAGTTCTGGGCGTCCACCAGGGCGGTGCGCAGGGCAGCGGCATTGCCCATCCGCGTGGAGGGGGCTTTCTTCTGCTCCCCATAGACCCGCTTGGGGTTCTCCCCCAGGGCCATCTTCATCCCCGCCGGTTCCAGCAACACCATCTGCTCAACGGTGGGTTTGGGCACCGTCTTGAGACACACCCACTGACCGCCGATCAGGTTGCCGCTGCCCGGGCCGGTCAGCACAGTCGTTACCCCGGCAGCGACCAGCTCTTTGAAGGCCGGGTCTTCAGGGTGGACCGCGTCCAGGGCCCGCAGGTGAGGGGTGATCGGATCGGTGCACTCGTTGCCATCGGAGTACTCCCACCCGATCCCCTCCGGGAACAGGCCCACGTGACAATGGGCGTCAATCAGGCCGGGGGTCACCACCTTCCCGGTCACATCGTACACCTCTGCTCCGGCAGGGATCTCGACCTCCTGGCCCACGGCCACGATCCGCCCATCCTCAATGAGCACTGTGCCAGGTTCGAATGTTCCCTGGCTGATGGTCAAAACTTTGCCATTGGTGATTGCCAGCATGTTTGATTCTCCTTGTGATAGGATTGTCAGCTCCTGGCGCGCAGGTGGGGGAAGAGGATCACCTCCCGCAGCGACTCCCGGCCGGTCAGGAGCATGGTCAGCCGGTCTATGCCCATGCCAAAGCCGCCCGTCGGCGGCATGCCATAGCTCAGGGCGGTGATATAGTCTTCGTCCAGAGGGTGGGCTTCCTCGTCACCCTCGACTAACGCCCGGCTGGTGGCCAGGAAACGCTCCCGCTGGTCGAGGGGATCGTTGATCTCGCTGAAAGCGTTGCCCAGTTCGAGGCCGCCGATGAAAAACTCGAAACGCTCGACGACATCCGGCTCGTCCGCTTTCCGTTTGGCCAGGGGCGAGACTTCCAGGGGATAGTCGTACAGGAAGGTGGGCTGGATCAGGTGCGGTTCGATGAGGTTGATCAGGGTGGGATCGATCAGCTTGCCCCAACTGGTCTTGCGCTCCGGCGTGCCACCTCGTTCGACGATAGCCCGGTAGAGGCTGTCGGCATCGGGGTAGTCCCGGTAATCAATGCCGCTCAGGTCGCGGATGGCATCGCGCAGCCGCCAACGACGCCAGGGAGGGGCCAGCTCAATCGTCTGGCCGTCGTAGGTGATGCGGGTTGTGCCCAATACCTCCTGGGCGACATAAGCCACCATCTCCTCGGCCAGGGCCATCACCTCCTGGTAGTCGGCATAGGCCATGTAAAACTCGAGCTGGGTGAACTCCGGGTTGTGTTTGAACGACACCCCTTCATTCCGAAAGTCGCGGCCGATCTCATACACCCGCTCAAAGCCGCCCACGATCAGCCGCTTCAGATAAAGTTCATCGGAGATGCGCAGATAGAGTTCCTGCTTGAGCTGGTTGTGATAGGTCACAAAGGGCCGGGCCGCTGCCCCCCCATAGAGCGGCTGGAGCACCGGCGTCTCCACCTCAAGGAACCCTCGCTCGTCCAGGAAACGACGCACCGCCGACACGATCCGCGCCCGAAGGCGAAAGATGTCGCGCACCTGGCGGTTGACGGCCAGGTCCACATACCGCTGACGGTAACGCTGCTCCTTGTCGGCGAAGGCGTCAAACACCTGGCCGTCCTTCTCTTTGACCACCGGCAGCGGGCGCAGGGCCTTGGCCAGAAGCCGCAGAGCGGATACATGGACGCTGGGCTCGCCGGTCCGGGTATGGAACAGCGAGCCGGTCGCCTGGACAAAGTCGCCCAGGTCCAGGTCTTGCTTAAAGCGCGTATACCACTCCTCACCCACTGCATCCCGCTGCACATAGAGCTGAATCCGACCGCTGTCATCTTCGATGTGGGCAAAGGAGGATTTGCCCATCACCCGGATGCTGACCAGCCGGCCGACGACCGTCACGGTGAGCGGCTCCGCGCCTTCCGCCATGGTTTCCAGGGCGGCGATGGCCTGAGCGGCGGTATGGGTCCGTTGTGCCCGGGCCGGATAGGGGTCAATGCCGGCTGCCCGCAGGCGTGCCAGCTTGAGCCGGCGCTGCTGCTCCTGGTCGGTCAATTGCTCTGGGGACATGAAGGCCTCCTGGTGTGCTGTGTCGGGGCTTAACGGTCTATTCAATGCTCAGGATCTCCATTTCAACCCGGCCGCCCGGCGTGGTAAACACCACATGGTCGCCGACCCTGTGGCCCATCAACGCCTTGCCCAGAGGCGACTCGTTGGAAATGCGTCCATCCGCCGGATTGGCCTCCGCCGAGCCGACGATCACGTAGGTCTCCGGCTCAAACCCTTCTTCGACGACCGTGACCCGCGAACCGAGGTCCACCACATCGCTCTGACCGTTCGACTCGATCAGGACCGCGTTTTTGAGCAGTGTCTGAAGGGTCATGATCCGGCCTTCCAGAAAAGCCTGCTGGCGCTTGGCCTCTTCGTAGCCGGCATTCTCCATCACATCGCCATCCAGCTTGGCTTCGTGGATCGCTTTGGCGATTTCCACCCGGCGCACCGTCGTCAGATATTCCAGCTCTTCCGCCAGCTTTTGATAGCCCTCAGGGGTCAGGTAGGTCTGTTGATTGGTCATCTCCTTCCTTCTACCTCCCAGGCCGGACAGGTCGGCCTCGAAAACAGCAAAAAGAGCACCTGAGGCGTAACGCCTCAGGGCCTGTCAGGAACAACGGCTGAGAGCCGCGCTCTCAGTTCACCTGTTCGATTGTACCGGAAAGCTCCAGATGGACAACAGTCCGCGTTCCGGCCGCCGGATTGTCATCCCACAGGAGCTACAACAAAATTATACCTCAAGAACCGTTTTTTGTAAAATTTGCCACAGGCCTTCTCGATCCATGAC
>DAOTYI010000110.1:0-16916 GCA_034434895.1 Anaerolineae bacterium | reverse complement strand
TCCTCTTCGGCGACCTCTGACGGTTCTCCGACCAGAGAGTCGCGCAGGTCGCGCAGCCAGTCGGGGACCTCTGCCGGTTCGGTCAGGGCGGCTTTGCCGGCAGCGCCTTCGGCCGACAGCGAGGCTTCCAGTTCTCGCAGCCAGGCAGGAATATCCTCCTCCTCCCCCGGTGTGGCAGCGGAGCGATCCTCCTCAGCCCCGATGCCGGGTTTCACCGGCAGGGAGAGTCCTTTGATGGTGGGGGGAGCCTCAACGCCCGGTTTGGGTGGCAGCGACACAATCCGGTGACCACACGCGCTGCAAAAGACGTTTTGCACCGGGTTCCATGTGTCACAATTTGGGCATTTAATCCGGGTTTGGGAGCCGAAACTTTCCCCACACTCGTTACAGAACTTGCTCCCGTCGCGGTTCGCAGTCCCGCACTTTGGGCAGTAGATCATCTCAGCCTCACTTCAGTTGTCAGTCGCTGTAGGGGCGTTCCGTGCCCAATACCAGGCGGATGCTGGTCAACAGGATGCCCAGCGCGACCCCCAACAGAATTCCTCGCACGCCGGCCATGGCCGGTACGTCCAGGATCCACTCCCGGATGGCCGGCAAAACAGGCACCAACCCTATCGTCACCTGGCCGACCAGCACCAGGAGGGCCACGATCAACATCAGCGCCGACTCGGCGTTGCGCACCCGCAGCAGGCGACAGGCAGCCGTGATGACAAAGAAGACGATCAGCGCCGACAGGGCAGCCTGGATCGGGGCCTGGATGTTGTGAAAGATCCACTGGATCAGGGGGTGTGCAGGTCCCGACGGTTTGCCGGCTATGGGCGGCAGGCCGATGACCAGGACGACGAGCATGGCTCCGATGAGTACAAAACTGTAGAGACTTCCCGGTTGGCGCTCGCGGATCTTACGGGCATGGACGCGCAACACGTTGAACAGGCCGAGAAAGAGGGCAAAAGCGGCGATAATGACTGCGGTGTCAATGAAATAGGTGCCGATGGCATCCAACAGCGGGTTGGTGATGAACAGCGCTGCCAAAACAAACAGGCTCGTGGCGATGGCTATTGCAGCCGGCAGGGTTCGTCTCAGGACAGTCATGGGTGGGCTCCTTGCTGTCAGAGCAGGATCTTGAAAACGGCGATGACCAGAATGGCCGCGATGACGATCCACCGCGCCCAATCCTCGGTCAACAGACTGCCGATCTGGATCGGCAGCTTCCGGGTATAGGCGCCGCCGGCAAAGATCTCTTCGCCGATCAGGGTCTCATCGGCTGAAGCATAGACCAGGGGCAGTGTGCGGGGATCGGTCGCGCCCACCAGCTGGCGCACCCCACGCCGGGCCCCGGTTTCGCCCATCAGCAGGTATTCGTCACCAAACGATCCGACCATGACGCTGGCTGTTAACGGCTGCCGTTCCAGCAGGCCCATCACCCCGGCCGCATAGGCGACGGGGTCGGGGGCGATCAGGCGGACCTGGGTGGATTCATAGCCGTCGGGGTTGCCGTGACGGAGGTATGCCCGCCGCACAATGTCTTGCGCAATGGGCAGCACCGTGGCATCGGCGACGGTGACGATCAGGGGGGTATCACAGGCGGCAGCCTCGTCGGCCAGTTGGCCCAGCAGTGTCAGCCCGGCCCAGGTCTCGGCGGTAGTTGTCCCCCCCAGGCCTCCCACCCCCACCGACAGGTGAAGCGGCTGGCCGGTCTCCGCCGAACGTCCCACCAGGCCGGGGAGTTTCTCCAGAGCGGGGAGGGAGCGTAACCTGCCGGCTTTGCCGGCCCTGGCGCGGGAGCTGAGGAAGAACAGGATCGGCAACAGCAGCAACAGCACCACCAGACCGATTTCCTTCATGCTTCTCTCTCCTTGTCATAGTCCTGTTCGAGACGGGCCAGCAGGCGATCAACGTTGCTTCTATCGGCCAGCAATTCGGCATACCCGGCAAATTGCAGCCCGGTGGAGAGCGGCTCAAGCAGCGGCTGGCAGAGAAGCAAGCCCTGACCGATGATAAAACTGAGCGGCCTGGTTATCTCCAGGAGGGCGATGGCAGGCCAGGTCAGCCGCCAACGGCGGATCTGGCAGGCCAGGTGATCGATCAGTTGTTCGCTCTGTTCTGCCATAGCCTGCCTCATTATACCGCTTGTGAACCAGCCCCGATCCCAAATCCAATTATATCAAGTATACCACGCTTTTCCACTCCAGGCAAGTTGTCGGCAGGAGCGCACAGGACCCCGCAAAGTCGCAACCCGTCATTTTTCCCACCTGTGCAATTAGCCCAGGAGGCTCCGCACCATCGCACCATTTTCACCGCCGAGATCGCAGAGAACGCTGAGCAAGTCGAAAAAATCTCTGCGCTCTCGGCGTGCTCGGCGGTGAATTGGAATCTGACAGCACAGGTCGCAAATTAGACAAACAGGCCAAGATGAGGTATGATAGTTATCTGTCGTCTTCTGGGAATCAGACAGCATATCAAACCAATCAGGAGCCAAAGATGGACCAGACCGAGAAACTGCTGAAGGAGATCACGGAGGCCTGTGGTGTGCCGGGTTATGAAGCGGACGTGCGGGCCGTCATGCGCCGTTATCTGGAGGATGTGGCTGTCATTGAACAGGACCGATTAGGCAGCCTGATCGGCCGGCACACAGGCACCCAGGACCATCCGCGGGTGATGCTGGCCGGCCACATGGATGAAATCGGGTTTATGGTTAAACTGATCACCAAAGAGGGGTTTATCAAATTTGTGCCGTTGGGCGGCTGGTGGGATCAGGTGTTGCTTGGCCATCGGGTGACGATCAAGACCACCAGAGGGGATGTGATCGGCGTGCTGGGAGCCAAGCCGCCCCACCTGCTCACCGACGAAGAGCGGAAAAAGATTGTCGAAAAGAAAGAGATGTACATTGACATCGGTGCCCGCTCCGAGGAGGAGGCGCGGGAGCTGGGAGTGCGGCCGGGTGACCCGATCATCCCGGTCAGCGACTTTGTGACCATGGCCAACCCCCGTGTCTATCTGTCCAAGGCTTTCGACAACCGGGTGGGGTGTGCTCTGGCCGTACAGGCGGTGCGCCAACTGGCCCGGGAAGGGCATCCCAACACGGTGTATGCGGTGGGCACAGTGCAGGAGGAGGTTGGCCTGCGCGGGGCCAAAACCTCAGCCTTTGCCATCAACCCAGAGGTGGCCCTGATCCTGGAAGTGGACATCGCCGGCGATGTGCCTGGCATCAAGCCGGAGGAATCGGCCATCAAGATGGGAGGCGGCCCCACCCTGCTGGTCTACGATGCACGGATGATCCCCAATCTCAAGCTGCGCGACCTGGTGATCACGACCGCCGAGGAGGAGGGGATCCCATTGCAGCTCTCGGCCATGCCCGGCGGAGGTACCGATGGGGGCATGGTCCACCTGCATAACGAGGGAGTGCCCACCGTCGTGATCGGCGTGCCAACCCGCCACATCCACAGCCACAACGCCATTCTGTGCCGGGACGACTATGACCGGGCGCTCAGGCTGGTGGTGGCGTTGGTCAAAAAGCTCGACGCCCAGACGGTTGCCGGGCTGATGCCCTGAGCAAGGGGTTTCGAAGCAGAACATGGGCGTGGGGCACCCCATTGCCGCCGGGTCACAGACCCGGCGGGAGCGGGGGCTCAGACGGTTGCCGGGCTGACGCCCTGAGCAACCCTCCTATTTGCCAGACGACCCGATCTTTGCTATAATCCCGCTCATCCGGGCGGCAGAGGGGAGGCGGATGAAAAGGGGACAGGCGCTGAGCCTGGCTCTCAATTTGAGCTGGACACTGCTCTTTTCGCTGCTGATCCCTTTGCTGGTCGGTATCTGGCTCGACAAAAAGCTGGATATGTCCCCTCTCTTTACCCTGGTCGGGGCGGTGCTGGGCATACTTGCTGCCACCGTGGGGGTGGCCCGGCTGGCGTTGCGCATCTTTTCCCCGGCTGGGGGTGGCAGTCCGGCTCAACAACTTGAGGCCCAAGACGAGGAGGAACCAGAGTAGTGTCCAGGCTTCTGTCTCGAAAAGTGCTGCTGCCGGCGGCCATCCTGGTCGCCCTGTTGGTGATCCTGTCTCTTCTGCCTATCCCCAAAGTCATAGTCCCTGAAATCTCGATCCCGGCCGAAACGGTTGTGACCCTGTTCGGCTTTCCCATCACCAACACCCTGCTGGCAACCTGGCTCACGATGTTGATCCTGATCGTGGGCTCGTGGCTCATCACCCGCAAGAGGGAGATGGTGCCTGGCCGGTGGCAGGGTGCCCTGGAGATGATCGTCGAGGCCCTCTATAACCTGGTGGAGGGGGCAGCGGGGCGCAAGTGGGCACGCCGCTTTTTCCCGATTGTGGCGACGATCTTTATTTTCCTGCTGGTCTCCAACTGGTTGGGGCTGACCCCTCTCTATGGCGGTTGGGGCGTCCTGGAGCCGGTCCGGGAGGGGGAACATGGCCAGGCGGTTCAGTGGCTGAATAGAAGTGAGAGCCTGGGCCTGTGGGTGCCGGCCGAGCAGGGTCATGGCGAGGGGGAGCAAACCTACAAACTGGCCCCCCTGTTCCGGTCGGCAGCCACCGACATGAACACCACCGTGGCCCTGGCGATCATTTCGGTGGTATGCACCCAGATCTTTGGCGTCTGGGCGTCAGGGGTCCCCTACTTTGGCAAGTTCGTGGCTGTGTCCAGGGTGATTCAGGCCTTTACCAAACCGCGTCTGGGATGTGTGGGTCGGATCGGCACCTTTTTTATGGGCATCATTGATCTCTTTGTCGGGCTGATTGAAACGATCAGCGAATTTGGCAAGATCATCTCCTTTTCCTTCCGCCTCTTTGGCAATATCTTTGCCGGGGAGGTGTTGCTGGGTGTCATCGGCTTCCTGATCCCCTATCTGGTCTCGCTGCCGTTCTACGGCCTGGAGCTGTTTGTTGGCTTTGTACAGGCCCTGGTGTTTATGATGCTGAGCGTCGCCTTCTTTATCACCGCTATCAGCGGTCATGGGGCGGAGGAACACTAACGATTTTCGATTGTAGATTTCCGATTTTGGATTGGTTCCCAGCTTGGGGAATCTGCCCGAAATCCGGAATCCAGGATCACAAATCCAAGATCATCGAGGAGGAAAGACACAAATGGATGCTGAGACTATCCGCTTGCTAGCATCGGCCATTGCCATCGGCATTGGCGCCATCGGCCCCGCTCTGGGCCTGGGGATGATCGGTTCCAAGGCGATGGAGGCTTTGGGGCGCAACCCGGAAGCCAGAGACTCGATCTTTGTTCCCCTGATCCTGAGCCTGGCCTTCACGGAAGCTATCGGGATCTATGCCCTGGTCGTGGCGCTGATCATCAAGTTCGTCTAGCGATTGACGATTTACGATTGGCGATTTCGACGATGACTTTCTTCCGATCCGAGGAGCCGTTGTAAACCGTAAATCGAAAATCGAAAATCGAAAATCGAAGGAGGTTGGCGCTTGGAAGCATTAGGGATCAACCTGGGCTATCTGGTTTCCCAGATCGTGAACTTTACGCTGCTGGTGGTGCTTCTCTATTTCGTTGCCTACAGGCCGATCCTGCGCATGTTGGATGAACGTTCGGCGCGCATCAAGAAGGGGCTGGAAGATGCCGAGAATGCCTCGCGGCGGGCTGCCGAAATGGAGCAGGAATTCGAGCGGCGCATGGCCGAGGCCCGCCGGGAGGGCCAGGAGATCATGGCCCAGGCAACTCAGATGAGTGAGAAGGCCCGCCAGGAGATCCTGGACAGAGCCCGTGAGGAATCAAGGGCACTGATCGAGAAGGCGAAAGAAGAGATCGCCCGCGAACGGGATCAGGCCATGGCCGAGCTGCGACAACAGGTCGCCGACCTGGCTCTGGCTGTGTCGGAGAAGCTCATCGGTGCTGCTCTGGATGAGCCAAAGCACCGCCAGCTCATCGCCGAATTCCTGGAAAAGAGCGAGGCCCTGCAGTGAGCACGCAAGCCCGACCCCAGGATTATGCGCGCGCCATTTACGACCTGGCCCTCGAAGGCTGGATCCGACAGTTGAGCCAGGTCCAGGAGGCGCTGAAAGGAGACCCGTCTCTGCGTACAGCCGTCGCTGACGCGGCGGCCGGCGTGGCGGACCGGCTTCGCCTGTTGGACAGAGCCGTCGCCGGTGGGCTGAGCCAGGGGGTGCGCAACTTTTTGGGCACCCTGCTGGAGGCCAGGCACCTCGACCAGCTCGACGCCATCCTGGTTGAACTTGACCGGCTGGTGCACCGCCGCCCGGCCTTGCAGGTGGCCCGCGTGACCAGCGCCGTGCCGCTGACCGGCGCCGAGCAGGAGGCCCTGCGGGCCAGGCTGACCGAACGCTTCGGCCCGGCTCTGGAGTTCCAGTTTCAGGTGGACCCGGCGCTGATCGGCGGCATTCACCTGCGCATCGGCGACCGGGTGATTGACGGCTCTGTGGCCGGCAAGCTGGCGGCGCTGCGGGAACGACTGACGGCGTAATCCGCAATCCGCAATCCTTATGCACCACGCACCACGGAGGCGTGAATGGCCTTACAAGCCAAAGACATAGCGGCAATTCTAAAGAAGCAGATCGAAGAGTTCGAGGCTCCTCTCCAGGCTGTGGATGTCGGTTCGGTGATCGAGGTGGGGGATGGCATCGCCCGGGCTGATGGCCTGGCCGGGGTGATGGCCATGGAACTGGTGGAATTTCCACCCAAGCCGGGCCGGACCGAGAGCGTGATGGGCCTGGCCTTCAACCTGGAAGCCGATAATGTGGGCATCATCATCATGGGCGACTACACCGGCATTGAGGAGGGGGACATGGTCCAGGGCACAGGGCGGATCGTCTCTGTGCCGGTGGGCCACGGCCTCATCGGCCGGGTGGTCAACGCCCTGGGCGAGCCGATTGATGGCAAAGGCCCCCTCGCCTTTGAAAAATATCGCCCTATCGAGCGGATTGCCCCCAACGTGGTGACCCGCAAGAGCGTGGATACCCCGGTGCAAACCGGCATCAAGGCCATTGACTCGATGATCCCGATCGGCCGGGGGCAACGCGAACTGATCATCGGCGACCGGCAGACCGGCAAGACCGCCCTGGCCGTGGACACCATCATCAACCAGAAGGGCAAGGACCTGATCTGCATCTATGTGGCCATCGGCCAGAAGCTGGCCCAGGTGGCCCAGGTCGTCGCCACGCTGGAGCAATATGGGGCGATGGATCACACTATCGTGGTTGTCGCCTCTGCCTCGGAGCCGGCGACCCTGCAATATATCGCCCCCTATGCCGGCTGCGCGATGGGGGAGGAGTTTATGGAGCAGGGCCGGGATGCCCTGATCATTTACGATGACCTGAGCAAACATGCCTGGGCCTATCGCCAGGTGTCGCTCCTGCTGCGCCGGCCGCCCGGCCGCGAGGCCTATCCCGGCGACGTGTTCTACCTCCACTCGCGCCTGTTGGAGCGGGCGGCCAAGATGCATCCCGACTATGGGGGCGGCTCGCTGACCGCCCTGCCCATCATCGAGACCCAGGCGGGTGACGTATCGGCCTATATCCCGACCAACGTCATCTCGATCACCGACGGGCAGATCTATCTGGAGAGCGATCTGTTCTATGCCGGCATCCGTCCCGCTGTGAACGCCGGCCTGTCGGTGTCGCGGGTGGGGGGCGCGGCCCAAACGCCGGCGATGAAGCAGGTGGCCGGCAAATTGCGGCTGGACATGGCTGCCTTCCGCGAACTGGCTGCCTTTGCCCAGTTCGGCTCGGACCTGGACGAAGCCACGCGCCGCCAGTTGGAACGGGGCCTGCGGGTGCAGGAGGTGCTCAAACAGGGGCAATATGCCCCGGTGCCTCTGGCCGACCAGGTGATGATCTTTTACGCCGTGACCAACGGCTTTCTGGATGATGTCGAACTGCGTAAGGTCCGGGACTTTGAGGCGGCCTTTCTGCGCTACATGAAGGACAGCCATCCCGATCTGGTTCAGACCGTGGCCACCGGTGCCCGGTTGAGCCAGGAAGTTCAGGCCGCATTAGACCAGGCCCTGCGCGATTTCAAAGCGATGGCGGCTTATTAAGAGGAGCAACCCTTGCCCAGCACACGAGCGATCCGGCGGCGGATCCGCAGCGTCAAAAATATCTCGCAGGTGACCCGGGCCATGCAGATGGTGGCGGCCTCCAGAATGCGCCGCGCCCAGGAGCAGGTGCTGGCCACCCGCCCTTACAGCGCCAAAGCATGGGAGATCCTGACCCATCTGGCCGCCCAGCGTGAAGCGGATGAAACGCTCCACCCGCTGCTCCAACACCGTGAGGAGATCGGGTCGGTGGGCATTGTGCTCATCACCGCCGACAAAGGGTTGTGTGGCAGTTACAACCATAATATCATCCAGGCGGCGTGGCGCTTTATCAAAGAATTGCCCTATCCGGTCAGGTTGATCACCGTGGGCAGGCGGGGGCGTGATGTCATGTGGCGGCTGAAACAGCAGATCGTGGCCGACTTTTCCAACCTGCTTCCGCCCCAACCCGGCCTGCTGGACATCACCCCTATCGCCCGCGTCGCCATCGAAGGGTTTCTCTCCGGCACATTCGACGTTGTGTATCTGGCCCACACCGACTTTGTCAACACCATGGTCCAGCGGCCGGAAATCTGGCAACTGCTGCCGATCCACCCGTTGCAGCTGGAGAACACCCCGATTTCGGAGCACCGGCAGGCCCAGCCGGTGACAATGGCCGGGGGCTATCTCTATGAACCGGATCCGCATACCATCCTGGATGCGGTCCTGCCCCGCTTTACCGAGCTCCAGGTCTATCAGGCGGTGTTGGAATCGCTGGCCAGCGAACATTCGGCCCGCATGGTCGCCATGCGCAACGCCACCGACAATGCCATGGAGCTTCTGGATGTCCTGACCCTGACCTACAACCGCGCCCGCCAGGAAGCGATCACCCGTGAGATGCTGGATATCGTCGGCGGGGCGGAGGCGCTGGCCAGGGCGCGAGGATAGTGGATGAGCAGGCTGGATTGGCTTCATGATCTTCTGGAGGGTGTCAGGCTGCCCGATCGCATTGATCTGAGTGATTGTCATAATGTCATGAACGATCTGTGGGAGAGAAGCGTGCGCGATATGATGCGCGGCAAAGTCACAGAGCATGGCGGTACGTTGGTTCTGGACAGGAACGGGAAACTGACCATCACTCACCTGGTTGAGGGCAGATCTTGCGAGGTTAACCTGGATCTTCGGGTAGGAGAAGGTGAAACATTCGTCGGGGTTTTTCATACCCATCCCCATGTCGGTGGGCTTACTGGCATAGCGTTTAGCGGCCTGGACATGGTCCTCGCCATCAACCATCGTTGTCCGGTCTTCCTGGTGCAGAGTGGAAGGGACATTTTTGCCCTGGTGAGAACAGAAAAAACCGTTCCCGGCGTAGAGCGCTTTGAGCTTGTTGAGGAACTGGAGGCCATCTACCAAACAGGCGTTCAGGACAGGATGTCTCGCCAGGAAGCACTCCTGGTTGCCAACCTGGATCTGTGTGCAAAGTATGGGTTGGCGTTTTATTGGGGTAGAGTTCCTGGTGAGTTGAAAGGAGTTTACCGGCCATGATGGCAAACGATCGGGATGTTCTGACAATTGATGATAGCGGTCTTGTGGAACTCATGGAATTGGGAGAGCGGATCCAGCAGGAATTGGGGATAGAAGAACCGGAACCCGATCTCGAAGCTGCTATCGAGCGCTGGCGAGCCGAAAAGGCTCACGACAAAGTGAGGGATTACCGCTTTGTCATCCTTATTCAACCGGCCAACGGCCACTTTCAGGCTCGTTGTCCGGCATTGGATGATTGTATCGGAAAGGGCGGAACGCCCGACGAAGCCAGAGCAGACCTTCTGACACGGTTATACAGGCGCCTGTACGATTTGACCCGGCAGGGGCAACCCATTCCCACCGATGAGAGCCTGGCCGAAACGATCCACGTCTTGATACCGGCCTGGTAGCCCGCCAGGAAGCGATCACCCGTGAGATGCTGGATATCGTCGGCGGGGCGGAGGCGCTGGCCAGGGCGCGAGGATGAGAGGAAGAGAGGGCCACAATCGGCAAACAAGCCTGCGGCCAGAAGAGAGCAAGATGCTGAGCGAAGCCGATCGGCAGGTCGCACGCGAGGTTCGGCGTCGCCTGGCGGCTATCGTGCCTGTGCTCGACCTGCGTATCTTTGGCTCGCGAGCCAGGGGCGAAGCCGCGCCGGACTCTGACCTGGACCTGTTTATCGAGGTGGAAGAGGTCTACCCTGAGCTGCGTGAGCGGATCAGCGAAATTGCCTGGGAAGTGGGCCTGGAGATGGACCGGGTCATCTCGACGGTGGTGGCGACTTGTCACGATTTGGAACAGGGGGCCATGGGAGCCAGCCCGCTCGTCCTGAACATCGAACGGGAGGGGATCCGGCCATGAAACCGGAACAGCTTGAGGCCCTGATCCGTTATCGGATCGAGCAGGCGCACGAGAGCTTGCGAGAAGCGGAGATCCTGCTTGGCGCGTCCGCCCTGCGAGGCGCCATCAACCGCGCCTACTATGCTATGTTCTACGCCTTGTTGGCCCTCCTCGCTACCCGCCGGCTCGGCACGTCGAGGCACAGTGGGGCCATCTCCCTCTTTGATCGTGAGTTCGTCAAAACCGGCGTCTTTCCCCCTGAACTTTCCCGTGCCCTCCACCTGGCATCTGACCGCCGCCAGACGCACGATTATGGCGAGATGGTGCCCGCCACCCGGCAGATTGCCGAAGAGACTCTGGCGGAGGCCAGAACTTTTGTTGCTGCTGTTGAAGCATATTTGCACGCGGCCGGTCACTTTGCCGGAGCATCAGCCATGGCGGATGACCTGGATCAACCTGCTGGCTGAAGGGGTCCAGGACCACCATGCCTGCCAGGAAGCGATCGCCCGTGAGATGCTGGATATCGTCGGCGGGGCGGAGGCGCTGGCCAGGGCGCGAGGATGAGAGGGGGGGATGAGGATGGCGAAAGCTTATGTTTTGCTCAGGACAGCGCCGGGGCTGACCAACATCATCTATAGATCGCTGCGCAAGGGTCGTTTTGTCCAATCGGTGGAGATGATCACCGGGCCGTACGATCTGATCGTCAGCATTGAAGCGAGCAGCACCAACGAAATCCTCAAAACGGTCATGGATCATATCCGGCCGGCGGCCGGCGTGCGCGACACGCTGACCTGCCTGGTGGTGCCGGTGGAGGAATAACGTTCTGAACGGAGGAGGCTGGATGTCAACGCGGAGCAAAGGCCGAGTGGTACAGGTTATGGGGCCTGTGGTGGACCTGGAGTTTCCGGCCGGCGAACTACCCGACATTTATGAGGCTATTGATATCCCCCGCGATGGAGGCCGTCTGGTGGTCGAAGTCCAGCAGCACCTGGGGAACGACTGGGTGCGGTGTGTGGCCATGGACTCCACCGACGGCCTGCGCCGGGGCATGGAAGCCATCGCCACCGGCGGGCCGATCCGGGTGCCGGTGGGACCGGTTACTCTGGGGCGTATCTTCAACGTCCTGGGGGAACCGATTGACAACGCAGGGCCGGTGGAGGCCGAGCGATACTATCCCATCCACCGCCCGGCCCCTTCTTTTGAAGACCAGGTCACCCGGCCAGAGTTTCTGGAAACCGGCCTGAAGGTGATTGACCTGATCGCCCCTTTTACCCGCGGGGGCAAGACCGGTATCTTTGGCGGCGCGGGTGTGGGCAAGACGATCATCATTCAGGAACTGATCCGCACCTTCGCCACGGTGCACAAAGGCTATTCGGTCTTTGCCGGCGTGGGTGAGCGTTCCCGCGAGGGCAACGACCTGTGGCGTGAAATGCAACAGTCGGGTGTGATCAACAGCGTGGCCATGGTTTTTGGGCAGATGAACGAGCCGCCCGGTGTGCGCCTGCGGGTGGGCCTCACCGGGCTGACCATGGCCGAGTATTTCCGCGACGAAGGATATGATGTCCTGTTGTTTATTGACAATATCTTCCGCTTTGTGATGTCCGGCTCCGAGGTGTCGGCCTTGCTGGGGCGGATGCCCAGTGCGGTGGGCTACCAACCCACCTTGGGGACCGAGATGGGGGAGCTCCAGGAGCGGATTGTCAGCACGAAAAGGGGCTCCATCACCTCGATGCAGGCCGTCTATGTGCCCGCCGATGACTATACCGACCCGGCGCCGGTGGCGACGTTTGCCCACCTGGATGCCACCATCGCCCTGGAACGCTCGATCGCCGAGATGGGCCTCTATCCGGCGGTGGACCCGCTGGCCTCTACCTCGCGCATCCTCGACCCGCGCATTGTCGGCGAGGAGCATTATCGCGTCGCCCGCGAGGTCCAGCGGGTGTTGCAACGCTACAAAGACCTGCAAGACATCATTGCCATCCTGGGGATTGATGAGCTTTCAGAAGAGGACAAACTGGTGGTGGCCCGGGCGCGCAAGATCCAACGCTTCCTGAGCCAGCCGATGTTCGTCGCTGAGCAGTTTACCGGCCGGGCAGGGCGCTATGTGCCGGTCAAGGAGACGGTGCGCGGCTTCAAAGAGATCCTGGAAGGCAAACATGATGACCTGCCGGAGCAGGCGTTCTACATGGTGGGGGGGATTGACGAGGCCGTGGAGGCGGCGGGGAAACTGTAGATGTGTGCATTGCGTTGTGAAGTGATTACCGCCGAGCGCATTGTCTTTCAGGGCGATGTGGATATGGTGGTGGCTCCCGGCATCCAGGGGCAACTGGGCATCCTGCCCCACCACGTTCCCCTGATGACCGCTCTGACCTACGGTGAGTTGATCCTCCGCCGGTCGGGCCAGGAGGATGAGTTCATTGCCATCGGTGGGGGGTTTATGGAGGTCGGCCCCAACCATGTGACCATCCTGGCCGACTCAGCCGAACGGGCTGAGGAGATCGATCTGGCTCAGGCGGAGGCTGCCCGGCAGCGCGCCGAGGCGACCATGGCCCAAAAACGGCGAGAAGATCAGGAGTTTGCCCGGGCCGAGGCGGCCCTACGCCGATCCATCGTTCAGCTCAAGGTGGCTCGCCGCCGGCGCCGACCTGAGGGCAAAGGACCTGGAGCCCAATAGCCCGGGCTTGAGCCTGTGTTCCGATCGGGTGATAAATGCTAACAAAAAATATCGGGATAGACCTGGGCACAGTCAATGTCCTGGTCTGGGTCAAAGGCAAAGGGATCGTTCTGCAAGAGCCTTCGGTGGTGGCCATTGCGGTCAACGATAACAAGATCGTGGCGGTCGGCAGCGAGGCACGGGAGATGTTGGGCCGCACGCCGGAAACGATCGAGGTGGCGCGGCCCCTGCGCGATGGGGTGATTGCCGATTATGTGGTGACCGAGGCCATGTTGCGCTACTTTATTGAGAAGGTGGCCGGTCGCTTCCGCCTGTTCAAACCGCTCATCGCCATCAGCGTGCCGGTGGGGGTGACCAGTGTGGAGAGCCGCGCCGTGCACGATGCGGCCATTCAGGCGGGTGGGCGGGAGGCCTATCTCATTCCAGAACCGCTGGCGGCTGCCCTGGGGGCCGGGATGCCGATCAACACCCCCACGGGCAACCTGGTGGTGGATATCGGCGGTGGCACCAGTGAAGCAGCGGTCATCTCCGTGAACGGCATCGTCGAGTTTGCCTCGGTGCGAGTGGGGGGCAACCGCATAGACGAGGCGATCATCAACTATATCAAGCGCAAGTACAACCTGATGATCGGCGAGCAGACGGCGGAGGAGGTCAAGATCGCCATCGGCAGCGCCCTGCCTCTGGAAGAGGAGCTGCGCAAGGAGGTCCGGGGTCGGGATCAGGTCTCCGGCCTGCCCAAGACCATCCAGATCACCTCCGGCGAGATCACCGAAGCCATCGCCGAGCCGTTGGCCTCTATCGTCGGGGTGGTCAAGGCCGTGCTGGAAAAGACGCCGCCCGAGCTGGCAGCCGACGTGATTGACCGGGGCATCGTTATGACCGGCGGGGGGGCGTTGCTGCGCAACTTTGACCGGCTGCTCACCAAAGAGACCGGCGTCCCCTGCTACCTGGCCGACAACCCGATCGCCTGCGTGGCCCTGGGCGCGGGCAAGGCTCTGGAGGACTATGAGGTCATCAAGCGCAGCCTGCCGGCGTATTAGCCCGACATGTTTCTTGCTTCCTGCTTCCTTATCTCTTGCTCCCTTCCCCCTGGTTCACCTGTCCCTTTAATTCATACAGCTTGCTGATCGCCTCCAGCGGCGTCATGGCGCTCACGTCCAGCCGGGCCAGCTCCTCCAGCACCGGATGGCCGACGGCAAACAGGGGCAATTGCCGCACTTTGATAGTCCGCCGCGCCGCACCAGGCGCCCGCGCCTCCTGCTCCAACTCTTTCAGGATCTCCTGAGCGCGGTGGATGACCGGTTTGGGCAGCCCGGCCAGTTGCGCCACGTGAATCCCATAGCTCCGGTCGGCCCCGCCGGGAACAACGCGCCGCAGGAACACCACTTTGCCTTTTTCCTCGGCCACAGCCACGTTGTAGTTGCGGACACGCGGCAGCAGGTCCGCCAGTTGGGTCAACTCGTGGTAGTGGGTGGCAAAAAGGGTCTTGCAGCGCAGCCGGGGGTGGTTGTGGATATGCTCGACCACCGCCCAGGCGATCGAGATGCCGTCGTAGGTGCTGGTGCCGCGCCCAACCTCGTCCAGGATCAGCAGGCTGCGCGGTGTGGCATGGTTCAGCAGGTTGGCCGTCTCCACCATCTCCACCATAAAGGTAGATTGCCCGGCGCTGATTTCATCCTGGGCGCCGATGCGGGTAAAGATGCGGTCTACCAGCCCGATGTGTGCCTCGTCGGCAGGCACGAACGAGCCGATCTGGGCCATGAGGACGATCAGGGCGACCTGGCGGAGCAGGGTGCTCTTGCCTGCCATGTTGGGGCCGGTGATGACCAGGATCCGCTCCTCGGCGGACAGGTGTGTGTCGTTGGGCACGAACGGCTCTTCCCGCTGCATCGCCTCGACCACCGGGTGCCGGCCGGCGATGATGTGCAACTCGTCATCGGTGGTGAGTTGCGGGCGCACATAGCGGTGCCGCACCGCCACTTCGGCCAGGGCAGCATACACATCCAGGTGGGCCAGCGCCTCTGCCAGGGCCGCCAGCCGTCTGGCGGCGGCTGCCACCTGCTCCATCACCTGGCGGTAGATGCGCCCCTCCAGCTCGGCGATCCGCTCCTGGGCGTTGAGGATCAGCGCCTCATATTCCTTCAGCTCCGGAGTGATGTACCGCTCGGCATTGACCAGCGTCTGCTTGCGGATATATTCGGCCGGAACCAGGTCGGCGTTGGCCCGGGTCACCTCCAGATAATAGCCAAAGACTTTGTTGTAGCCCACCTTCAGGGTCTTGATCCCGGTCCGCGCCCGCTCCCGACGTTCCAGATCGGCAACCCACACCCGCGCATCCCGCGAGGCGGCGACAATGCTGTCCAGTTCGGCCGAGAAGCCGGGCCGGATGACCCCGCCGGCGTTCAGGGTGGCGGGCGGATCCTCAACGATGGCCTGGCCGACCAGTTCGACCACCTCCCGACAAGGGTCCAGAGCGGTCAGTGAGCGGAGAAACCCCACCTCTGTGCCTATCTGGCCCACGGTGGCCTGAATCTCCGGCACCGCCTCCAGGCTGTGGCGGATGCTCAGCAGATCGCGGGGCCGGGCAATGCCCTGTACGGCGCGGCTGGTCAGGCGCTCCAGGTCGGCCACATTCTTGAGCAAAGTGCGCAGGCGGGTGCGGGCCGGTGTGTCGTGATAGAGGGCTTCCACCACATCCAGCCGCTCGTTGAGCCGCTCCAGGTTAAGGAGCGGCTGGTGAAGCCAGCGCCGCAGCAACCGCCCACCCATGCTGGTGACCGTGGCGTCGAGCACGCCCAACAACGAACCCTGCACCGTTCCCCGGCGGATGGTCTCCGTCAGCTCCAGGTTGCGCCGCGTGGCCGCATCGAGGGTCATGAATTCAGCGGTGGAATAGGTGCGCAGGCTGGCCAGTTGTCCCAGCCGGCCGCGCTGCGTCTCGCTCAGGTAGTGAAGCAGTCCACCCGCCGCCTGCACCGCCAGCGGCAGCCCGTCCAGGCCAAAACCGTCCAGGCTGACCACCTGAAAATGGTCCAGCAGTGCCTGACGGGCCGTTTCCAGCTCGAACGGCCAGCGTTCGTGGCCGCTGATCGCCGGGCTGCCAGCCTGACGCCCCAGCGCCACCAGGTCCGGGTCGGGGGTGACCACCTCGGCCGGTTGCAGGCGGGCCAGCTCCTCCAGGGCCAGGCGAAGGGGATCGCCGCCGGCCAGTTGCGTCGCCGCAAATTCGCCGGTGGTGATGTCGGCGTAGGCCAGACCGGCACGCTCCCCTTCCACCACCAGAGCGGCCAGATAGTTGTTGCGCCGCTGGTCCAACAACGCCGGTTCGACCACGGTGCCGGGGGTGACCACCCGCACCACCTGGCGGTCCACCAGCTCCTGGGCCGACACTTCACCCACCTGATCCACAATGGCCACCTTGTACCCGGCCTGGATCAGCTTCGCCAGATAGCCCTCCACGGCATGGTAGGGCACTCCGGCCAGTGGCACCCGCTGGTCTTTGCCCACCGGCCGGGAGGTCAGGACAATGTCGCACACCTGGGCCACAACCCTGGCATCGTCGTCGAATGTCTCATAGAAATCGCCCAGACGGAAAAAGACGATGGCGTCAGGGTATTGCTTCTTGATGCGCAAATACTGACGGCGCATGGGTGTGCTCATTTCCTCTGCTCCTTGTCGGACCGGCCTTTTATTCTATCATCAGACCCGGAATTTGGCCAATGTGAAAAGGGATGGTTCAATTTTCTGGGGAAATTGGTTTACACTTTTGACGGCTGTTAAAATTCCGCCTGGCCCTCACCCCTCCCCTGGCCCCTCCCCTCTCCCGCTCGCCCTCGGGCCGAAGGCCCTTCGGGCCGAGGGCGAGCGGGAGAGG
>DAOTYI010000109.1:0-6779 GCA_034434895.1 Anaerolineae bacterium | reverse complement strand
GGCGATCCACATGCTCCTATCATAATGGCAATTGAGGGGATTGTCAAATGCGCTCGCGGACTTCCACTCGCAGGCCAAATAGCTGGCCGAAGAGGCGCCCTTTCTTCTCGCCTGCCCACACCTCAGGGCCACAGCCAAAGGGACACTCCACCAGCACCAGCAGGCGATCCCCTTCCCACCGCACCTCCAGGTCGCGCACGGCATCGGTATGGGTCCGGTCCAGACCATCGGCCAGGCGGAGAATGGCCCCCAGGATGGCGACCCTCTCCCGGTCGTCAGGGTCCAGGGCGGCAAAACCTTGATGCTCCAGGCTGGGCCTGGCCCCCCGGTGATAACGGGCCACATTGGCCACAATCCGTTTCTCCCGCTCTGTCAGTCCCGGCAGGCTGGCGGCCATGATCAACCGGTAGGCCGTTTTGTGATGTCCCCAGTAGCCCTCCACGTAGCCGATGTCGTGTAACAGCCCGGCGCAGTAGAGCAGGTCGCGGTCCTCGTCGCCCAGGCCATGCAGCTCTGCGGTCAGATCGAAGAGGCGCACTGCCAGCCGGGCATCCTGACGACAATGGCCCTCCTCAAAACCATAGCGCCGGCCCAAGGCCACGCAGGCAGCCAGGGTATCTTCCTTCATTCCCCGAACCCTATCAGGGCCATTTTAGCCGTTGCTGCCCATCTTGTCAAAGTTGCTGCCTCCGCCCGGCCGATGGGACCCGGACGCTCCACCTTTTGCCCGCTGCCAGATTTGACAAGAGCGCCACTCTGTGCTATCCTGAGCGCAGTTGTGCAAAGCCGGCGCCTGGCGGGCTTCCTGGAGTTGTGGACAAAGCAGGAGGCTGGACCTGCCGGTAACTCCCAAAAAGATCATGCAGATGAAGGAGGTTGTATTCAATGGGTGGCGAAACCACGGGAACGGTCAAGTGGTTCAGCCGGATGAAAGGCTGGGGCTTTATTGAGCCCGATGGTGGGGACAGAGATGTCTTTGTCCACTATGAGAACATCGTGGGCGAGGGCTTTAAGAATCTGGAAAAAGGGGAACGAGTGCGATTCCGCATCGAGGACACCCCCAAAGGCCCCAAGGCAGTGGAGGTTACGCCAGCAGTCTGATGGAGCATTGCACGCCCCGGTGGTCAACCCACCGGGGCTTTTTTGTTTGTTCGCGCCCTGGATTGACCACACCCGGCCCCGGGAGCATGCTGAAAAACCTCCTTTTTTCACCGCCGGGCACGCAGAGAAGGCAGAGGAATCATGAAAATGCTCGGCGGTCTCGGTGGCCTCTGCGGTGCAGGCCAGGACTTTTTCAGCGATTTCTCCCTGGCGGCAGCGGATAGAGTTTTTGCGTGTCCTTGCCGATGGACAGCAGCGAGCAGTGGACGATCCAGTTCTCCTCTTCTGACAGAAGCGACAGGTAGGCTCGCTGCTCGCCAGGCAACGGCGTGAGGCCCACGCGCAGGTTCCGCTCCTTCAGGAACTCCAGCGCCCGGATGACAAGACGGGGGTCGAAATAGTACTGGCGGCTTTCGGTGGTGACGATCTCTTCGCCATTGACGCACAGCCGGCCAAAGTCAAGGTCTATCAAAATGGCCAGCTTGCTGGGGCTGATCTGTTCGTCTGCCTCCATGCGCGCCAGCTTGGCCACCGCCTGGTGGGTCGCATCCGAAAACTTGAGATAGGGCACGTCCATCAACACATCGGGCACCTGGATAATCTGGCCAAAGGCTTCAGGCGCAGGAAAGTCGCTCAGATCCGATTTCCACCGGATCTCATACACGCCCAGGTGATCGGTCAGCCGGGCAACAACGGCCGATCCGGCCATCATAAATTCCACGGCAACCTGATCACAGATGGCCTTGGAGGAGAGCAGTTCGGCGATGAGAGGCGGAATCAAAAAGGCCAGGTTCGCAGCAGCAGGCTGGCGCAGCCGCGTCTCCCACGAAACGACCAGCCGCAGGCCACTCACGGCGATGAACTTGATCGTTTCGGCCTTGACCAGGCACAGAATCGGCTCCTCGGAACGAGAGGTGGCCAACCGCACTCCAGAGCAAAGCACCTCTCCTTCTATCTGCAAACGGTTCTGATCCATCGTTCACCCCCTTCCTTCCACAACCCGACAACTCCTCCCAGGCCCATTGTAACGCAAGAGGGGTAAAATAGCAAGTAGCCTCTCGATGTGCCTGTTCGGGCTGCTTCGCTAAAGGTGTCTGGAACTTGTAGAATCTGGCAGGCGGCACAATTTGCACTGCCATGGAATCGTCTGCAACAGCAAGTTTGGACCAAAACACCGGGCATTCAGGCAGGTATCCTTTGACATTCCTTTTGCCTGGGGCTATAATCTCTTTTGTGAACCGGTTTCGCCTTCATCTGTTATGGAGTGGCCTCGGTGGCCTTCTAGCCGATGCGGTCCTGGCCGCTGTTGCCGCCTTTCTGGTGAGCAGCGGCACGGTCAAAATCCTGCTGCCCCACCCGATCCTGGCCCTGCTCCTGGCCCTGATCCTGGGCAGCTTCTCGCTGGCCGAAGTGCCGATCATGGTCCTGGCCATGCGCCGTCTGGCCGCCGAGCGACGGGACAACGCTGGCTTTGTCCTGGGCATGAATGCGCTGTTTGTCTTCTTTGCAGCGGTCTATGGCGCGCCGGTGCTGTTATTCACCGGCAACCTGGCCTGGGGGTTGGGCCTGTGCGGGCTGGGCTTCGTGCGCCTGGCAGCCGGCCTGCTCTTTGTCCGCCCCCCATAACTGCTCACCGCCAGGGGAAACTGTCATCGGCCCATCGGCCATCCCCCCTCCAGTCCCCGATCTCAATTTGACAGATCGCCCTTTCTGACTTACACTTTCGGCCATGACGAGAGATGAACAGGCGCGCGTTGACCTGCACACCCATTCCTTCCTCAGCGATGGGGCCCTCCTGCCCGCCGAGATGCTGCGCCGCGCTGAGGCTCTGGGCTACGGGGTGCTGGCCATCACCGATCACGCAGACGCCTCGAATCTGGACGAAGTGGCAGGTCAGTTAGCACGCTTTTTCCGTGAAGGGGCTCCCGCCTTCGGCGTGACCTTTATTCCAGGCGTGGAACTCACCCACGTACGGCCCGCCCAGATCGCCCCCCTGGCCCGCCGTGCCCGGCGGTTGGGCGCGCGGCTGGTGGTCGTCCACGGCGAAACACCGGTGGAGCCGGTCTGGCCTGGCACCAATCGCGCGGCCGTCGAGTGCCCCGACGTGGACATCCTGGCTCACCCCGGGCTCATCACCGAGGAGGAAGCGGCTCTGGCAGCCGCCCACGGTGTAGTCCTGGAACTCAGCGGCCGCAGCGGCCATTGCCTGACCAACGGCCACGTCGCCCATGTGGCCCGGCTGACCGGCGCCCGGCTGGTGGTGAACAGCGACACCCACACCCCTGGCGACATGCTCGACCAGGCCCGCGCCCGGCTGGTGGCCTTGGGCGCAGGGCTGACCGGGGAAGAGGCCCGCGCTGCCCTGGTCACCAACGCCTGGAACCTGGCCTCGAAAGCACTCCGCCCACCCATGCAATCTATTTGAAAGGACCCGACCTTGACTGTAACCACGTATCAAACCGTTCCCGTATCGTGCCCCAATTGCCAATCCCGCTTTGTAACCCCACTGCTGACGATCATAGATGCCGCCGAGAGCCCGCAAGCCAAGGCCCTGCTCCTGTCGGGGCAGATCAACATCGCCGTCTGCCCGCAATGTGGCTATGCCGGCATGTTGAACGCTCCCCTGGTCTACCACGATCC
Organism: Anaerolineae bacterium; assembly: GCA_034434895.1. Taxonomy (GTDB): domain Bacteria; phylum Chloroflexota; class Anaerolineae; order JAAYZQ01; family JAAYZQ01; genus DAOTXL01. The sequence continues at coordinate 3,038 of DAOTYI010000109.1, read as the reverse complement.
GGATAAAGAGCTGCTCTTCACCTTCACCCCCACCGGGTCGAACCTGTCAGAGATGGAACAGCAGCGTATCGTCGGGGAGATGACCAACCGGCTGATCTCTTCCCTGCCGGCTGAGCAACGCAAGGGCTACCTGCTCCGCCCGCGCAATTTCCTGCGTCTGGAGGGGATGATCGAAGCCATCCTGGAAGCCGATGGCATCACCCCCGAAATGCTGCAAGCGCAGCGCGCCCGCGTTGCCCTGCTGGATCGGCTGTTGCGGGCCACCAGCGAGGATGCCCGCCGGGTGATCGTCCAGGAGAATGAGAAACTGCTCGACTATGAGTTTTTCCAACTGCTGACCGTAAACCTGGAACTGGCTCAGGTCGGCGGTCAGGTCCAGGCTGTTCAGCAGTTGCTGACGCTGCGCAACCAACTGCTCGAGTGGACGGCCACAGGCCGGGAGATCGCCAGCCGGGAAGAGGCCATCCGCAGCCTGGGGCAGGAGATCACCCGCGAGGGATTGCTGGACAAACTGGTGCAGGCAGCCCTGGCCGGCGAGCAGGCCAAGATCGAGACGATGGTGGCCGTTGCCCGCCCGGCGATTGATTACCTCTTTTACCAACAACTGACGGAACGGATCGAGGCTGCAGAACGGGCCGGCGATACCGGCCAGGCGAACAGGCTCAAGGCGCTGCGCCAGAGCATCCTGGAGCTGACGGCCGAGATTGATGCCGAAATGCAACGGGCAGCGGAGGAAACAGATCAGCTCCTGCAAAAGATCCTCGACAGCGAGGATCCAGAGCGAGCCATCCGGGCCAACCTGGACCAGGTGGATGACCTGTTTCTGAACGTTCTGTCTAACAGGCTGCGAGCCGCCGAGCAGTCGGGCCGTAGCGACGAAGCAGAGCGGCTGAGACAGGTGGGCGATATCCTCATGAAGCTGGTCCTGGAAAACCAGCCGGCCGAGGTCCAGTTTATCAACCAGCTCCTGAACGCTGAGGAGCCAGACGGCACTGCTGCCCTGTTACAGGCAAACCGACAGCAGATCACCCCCCGCTTGCTGGAGATGATGCGCCTGGTGGGCGAAGAATTGAACAAGAGCGGCCGCCTGGAGGTAGCCCAGAGACTGGCCCGCATCCGGGAGCAGGCAGCCGCCCTGTTGAAATAGCAGGTTGACTACAGGGCGTTCTCCAGACGAAAGCCATGCCCTCGCACGGTGACCACATATTGGGTCTGGGGATCGATCTCGGCCAGGCGCTCCCGCAGGCGACGGGCCAGGGCGTCAATCGCCTGCTCCGAGATCCCCTCCGGATCGTCCTCCGGCCAGACCGTTTTGACCACTTCGTCGCGGCTATAGACCCGCCCAGGTTCCTGGTATAACAACTCCAGCAGGCGGTATTGGGCCAGGGAAAGGGGTGGATCGAGCTCCTGTCCGGCCACCCACACCCGCTTGCTCTGCAGATCCATGCGCAACCCCCACTTTCGTTCCTCCCGAACGACCGGGGCTGTCGCTTCCGCCCCAACGAAGGTCAGCCGGCAGCAAAAGGCGATCTGAATCTCATCTCCATCTTGAAGGAGATGCGGCTCCTTGATCCCCTGGCCGTTGACAAAGGTGCCATTCTTCGAGCCCAGATCCTCCAGGAGATAGTGGTCACCCTCCAGCCGGATGCGGGCGTGCCGGCGCGACACCTGCCGCTCCGGGATGACCAGGTCACAGCTCTCATCGCGCCCGATGATCAGCTCGGGCTGATCCACAAAAATGCGCTGGCCGGGAGCGGGTCCCTCCAGCACCAGCAACATGGCCACTTCCCCATGCACGACAACACCTCCTGATGCCTGTGACAGGCGTAGTCGGATTCCGTACCCCGTCTTGACAAGATGCCGATTCTACGCTAAGCTATGCTGACGGCGATGCCGTCGGCTACCCGGTGGCGATGCCGTCGGCTACCCGGTGGCGATGCCATCGGCGACCCGGTGGCGATGCCGTCGGCTACCCGGTGGCGATGCCGTCGGCGACCCAATGGCGACGACTGGACGGGAGTGGTGCGTTGGCACGAACGTTGTCACCCGGAACAGTTCTGCGGGAACGGTACAAGATCATCGAGCTGGTCGGACGGGGCGGCATGGGTGCGACCTACAAGGCAGAGGACCTTCGCCTGAAAGGCCGTTTCTGCGCCGTCAAGGAAGCCATCCCCGAACCAGAGGCCACGCCCGAAGAACTGAAACAGAGCCGCGAACAGTTCTATCAGGAGGCCAGCACTCTGGCCCGCCTGGACCATCCCAACCTGCCCAAAGTCTCAGACTATTTCTCCGAAGATGAGCGGGACTATCTGGTGATGGATTTCGTCCCCGGCCAGGACCTCAAGGAGATGCTGGCCGAAGCTCTGCGCCAGGGCCATCCCCTCCCAGAGCGGCAGGTGCTGGCCTGGGCCGAGCAGTTGTGCGATGCCCTGGAGTACATGCACAGCCAGGAGCCACCGGTCCTGCATCGTGACATCAAGCCGGGCAATATCAAGATCACCCCGGCCGGCAACGTCAAGCTGGTGGATTTTGGGCTGGTGAAGGTGCTTTCCCCCGACGACAAGCGCACCATCACCGTCGTCCAGGGGCGGGGCACGGTGCAATACACCCCGCTGGAGCAATATGGCGGCGATGGCGGCCACACCGACGCCCGCTCTGACATCTATTCCCTGGGAGCCACTCTCTACCACCTGTTGACCGGCCAACCTCCGCTCGATGCCAAACAACGCTTCCTGAAACCCAAAGCGTTGCCCTCCCCCCGCAGTCTCAACCCGGCCATCTCGCCCCAGACAGAACATGCCATCCTCTGGTGCCTGGCCATGCACCCCGACGACCGCCCGGCAACCATCGCCGAGCTGCGCGCTGCCCTGCTGGCCCCCGGCCCTATCAGCCGGGCCGTAGCCCGGCTGTTCGACCAGGAACGGCCCATCGCCCGCTTTGTCCGCAATAACCGGGGGCTGCTGGCCGCCATCGGTGCGCTGTTATTGTTCGCCACCCTGATCACCGCCCGGCCATCCCCCTTGCCCCCACTCCCAACC
>DAOTYI010000108.1:0-31944 GCA_034434895.1 Anaerolineae bacterium | reverse complement strand
CCCTTCCCCTCTCCGCCGCGGAGAGGGGAAAGGGGCCAGGGGGTGGGGGTGAGGTCGGTTGCCGCCTGTCAGACCGGCCGGTCTATTCGGCCTCCTCCTCAGCAGGTTCGGCGGCGATCAGGCCGCGATCCTGGACCGCCCCTACCGCCTGGGCAAAGATGCTGAGCGTCTCTTCAATGGCTTCGTCGTCGTGAGCAGCGCACAGGAACCACGGCTCACGGGCGTCAGGATCGGGCATCACCCCCCGCGCCACCAACTCGGCGGCCAGAGCTTCGTACAGCGCGGCGTTATGCCGCCGCACATCGCGGAACTCCCATCCCTCCTCAGCCATCAACATAATGCCGAACATGGCCCCCACCCCCTTGAGATGGTGGGCAATGCCCGCCCTGGTCAGGATGGCCGAGATGCCGGCCATCAGCCTGCGGCCCTGAGCGTCAATCTTGCTCAAAATCTGACCATCGGCCAGCAGCTCCAGGGTGGCGTCGGCCGCGGCTGTGCCTGCGACGTTGCCACAGTAGGTGCCCCCGTGCGATACGCCACGGCCAACCACCTCCATCACCTCCCGCCGACCCCCGACGGCTGCCAGCGGAAACCCGTTGGCGATTGACTTGGCATAACACACCAGGTCGGCCTGGATGCGGAACAGTTGTTGCGCTCCGCCCACAGCCACCCGGAAACCGGTCTTGACCTCATCGAAGATGAGGAGGATGCCGTACTCGTCGCATTTCTGGCGGAGAAACTCCAGCCAGCCCGGTTTGGGGCCGATGCCAAAGGCATTGCCCAGGATCGGCTCCACAATGACAGCCGCAATCTGCGGACCCTCCCGCTTGAGGGCCATCTCCAGCAACTCAAAGTCATTGAAGGGCAGGGTGAGGACCAGGTCGCGGATGCAGGAGGGGATGCCGGAGCTTTGCTGGTACTTGATCGGGTTGCGTCGCTGGCCCAATGCCGTCGGGTTGGCCGAGGCCGTGGTCCACAACAAATAGTCATGCATCCCGTGGTACTGCCCTTCGAATTTCAGGACCTTTTCCCGGCCGGTGTAGGCCCGGGCGATGCGCAGGGCGTGCATCGTCGCCTCGGCGCCAGAGTTGGCAAACCTCACCAACTCCACCCCAGGGCACAGGTCCACGATCCGTTCCACGACCCGCACTTCCAGCTCGGTCAGGGCGGCAAAGATGGTCCCCCGGCGGATCGCCTGGGCCACCCGCTCACAGACCACCGGATGGCCATGTCCCAGGATCACCGGCCCAAAGCCGAGGCGATAGTCAATGTAGCGGTTGCCATCGGCGTCCCAGATATAGCAACCCTCCCCACGCACGGCGACGGGGTTGGCCGTTGGCCCCCAGTAGCGAAAGTTGGAGGCCACGCCCAGGGGCATGACCCTGGCTGCCCGGTCGCGGAGGGCCTGGGTCTTCTCATAGGTTCGCGCGCTCATTATTGGCTCCTTTCGAATATCGAATATCGAATATCAAATATCAAATAGCAAATAGCAAACGTCAATGGCGAATCGCGTGGGTCATGGGTCATTCATCATCGGCCAGGGGGACGATTTCTTCATGGACGACGATGCCCCGCCGGGCCAGTTCCTGGAAAAAGGGTTGGGCCGGGAAGGCCAGTTCGGGGGGGACCACCCCCTTCCGTTCGGCCAGGCCGTGGGCCAGCATCTGGGCGCCGATGGACAACGGGATGCCGATGTTCTTAAAGTAAGCACTCTCGCCTCCCCATTCCTGCTGGGGAGGATGCTCATTGCGGTAGGTGCAGAGCAGCCGCTGCCCGGCCTGCCGGCCACTGACCTCCACCACCAGGCCGTAGGCCCACACCGGGTTTTCCCGCGACGAGGGTGCAGCCCACAGCAGCTCGCGGCACAGGTCAAAGGCGCTCATCTCCTGGCCGCCGATCCGGACCGGGAGGTCGGACAGCAGCCCGGCCCGCATCAGCGCCCCCATCAGTTCCATGACGTGGGGAGGGAAGCAGCCGCGCACCGAGGCTCGCTTCAGCCCCGGAATGGACCTGGGCAGAGTGTAAGCCTCGTCGTGAGGCACATAGTAAACCGTCTGCTCGCCGATCTGGTCATGAAAGCGCACCCGCCTGCCGCCCGATAGAGGGGTTGTGGGCCACCACGCTCCCTCTTCATAGTAGGTGGCAGACCGTTCCTCGATGCGTGGGTCAAATTCCCACAGGGTGGTGGCCAGCAGGCCAGGAGCGGGAGCCAGGCAACGGAAAGCGGCGAAATAGATGTCGGCCGTTTCCACCTGGTCCAGGAGCTCCATTGCCCGGCGGACCATCATGTTGGTGATGCCCGGCGTGGCGCCCATGCCCGGCACAAAGGTGATCCCCTGGCGCACGGCCTGGTCATGGAAAGTAAACTGCTCATCCTCGGACGACAGGTCGCAGCCCGGCACGCCGGCTTCGACGCAGGCGCGGGTGACCGGCAGGTCATATTTGAACGGCAGGCCGTTCATCACCACGTCAAAGCGGGGGAAGAGGCGCCGCATGGCCTCCTCATCGTTTGCGTCCAGCGACAGAACCTTCAGCCGGGGGTCGCCGATTTCGGTGACCAGCTTCTCCGCCGCTTCGACATTCTGCTCGGCGATGACAATCTCTTCAAAATCGCTAAAGCGGGCCAGATCGCGGGTGGCTTCTTTGGCAACGGCCCCCGCGCCCCCCAAAGCCAGGATACGCATGGTGTAAGACCCTCCTCAATCGGTTAAATCCAACGCTGCCAGCCGTTCCCCGGTCGGCACCCCTTCTGCTGTCCAGCCACGGGCCTGGTAATATTCCGCCAGCAGCAACTTCAGATCGGGCAGCACACCCGCCGCGCCGCCGGAGGGACGGGGTTCAGTCAGCAGGCGACGCGGCAGGGTATCGTCGGCGGCGGTGACGCCCAGCCGCAGGTTGATCAGCCGCTTGAGGTTGAACAGCCGCTCGCCGGTGGTCAGCAGATCGGCGGCGGTCCAGCTCCAGCCCAGAGCGGTGTTTACCAGGTCGGCCACCTGCTGTGGCGTGACCCTGCCCTTGGCGATGAATTTGCACAGTCCCAACGGGTTGTAGACGGCCATATAGTTCTGAAAATCCACAGCCACCCGGCCCTTGCCACGGCTATCATGATCGTCGAACGTCTCCGGGTCGTACCAGCCGGCAAAACGGGTGCCATAGCCCAGCCAATAGGAAAGTGCCTCCAGGTGGCAGGCTCCCCGGTTGGCGGTGGCATAGTTGGCGGCCATACTGACGAAAGCACGCGGGTCGTGGTAGGCCACCTCCATCCCCTTGACATGGACGGCGAACGCCTCTGCTTCCGGCCCCAGGCGCGCCGCTGCTGCCCGCACGCCATCGGCCAGCAGGGCTCCGATCCCCTCCCGCCGGGCGATGGCCTGGATGGCCTCGATCATCGCCCCGGCGTTGCCCCAGGTCAGCTCCAGGCCGCCCGTGTCGGCCGGGGAGATCAGCCCCCTTTCATACGCCTCCATGGCAAAGGCCAGGGCTGCCGAGGTGCTGATGGTATCCAGCCCGTAGCGGTTGCACAGATCGTTCATGGCCACGATGGCGTTCAGGTCGTCGCACAGGCAATTGCCGCCGAATCCGGCCAGCGTCTCATATTCCGGGCCGTGCCCATAGACGCCGGCATAGGGGCCGTCCTCCACCCGCACCGTCTTGCCACAGCCGATAGGACAGGCGAAGCAATGGGTATGTTTCTGAAAGATCGTCTCGGCGATGCGCTGCCCGGAGATGCGCGCGGCCCCTTCCTGCCAGTTGCCCAGCGTCCAGTTCTTGAGGGGCAGATCGCCGGCCACCTCGGTGGCCGGTACGCCGCCCGCCGTGCCAAGCTGGGACATGCCCACTGAATTGGCCTGGATGAAGCGGTTCAGCTCTTTGACAAACTCCCGGAAAGCCTGGGGGTCGGGATATTGGGGCCGGCCGGTCCCGCGCACGGCGATGGCTTTCAGGTTTTTGGCGCCCAGCAGCGCCCCCATCCCGCCCCGACCGCCGGCGCGGGCATGCTCCTGCCCCCCCTGCATGACACCGGCCATGCGGACCAGGTTCTCCCCGGCGGGGCCGATGCAGGCCACCTGAGCCTGGGGGTCGGTCTCGGCGCGGAGCCGGTCGAAGGTGGCAAAGTGATCCAGGCCCCACAGGTGATCGGCAGGGCGGATTTGCACTTCACCGTCGTGGAGCCAGAGATAGACCGGCCGGGCGGCCCGGCCGGTGATGATCAGGCCGTCGAACCCGGCAAAGCGCAGCTCGGCGCCCCAGTGGCCGCCCATGTTGGCCTCGTTCCAGATGCCGGTCAGCGGCGAGCGACCACACCACGAACTGCGACAGCCGGTGGGTGCGTAGGTGCCGGTCAGCAGGCCGGTAAAGACCAAAAGAGGGTTGGCCGGATGCAATGGATCGAGGCGGGGGTCCAGTTCTGCGTAGAGAATCCTGGCGGCCAGGCCGCTGCCCAAAAGGTAGCGACGCACGTCCAGCTCTTCAATCGTCTCGACATGCCAGGCGCCATCGGTGAGATTGAGGCGCAACAGCCGACCGGTATATCCGTAGGGCATCTTTGACCTCCTTACCTGAGCTACACCGGTTACAGACCGGCCTGACAATTATACCTGAAAAGGCCCTTCCTGTCTAATAAGGAATATACAGAACGCCATATTCCTCCCCCTCCCCGCGCCGTGCAGCGGCAGCGGGGAGAGGGGCAGGGGGGAGGGGCAGGCCGGTGTCATGCCCAGAAGGCTCCAAATGCCTCTGGGGAAAAAAGTTGCACATGGCGTACAGAAATTCTTCGTGCCCTTGGCGGTTTTCAAACAAACTCTCAGACCGGCTCCCACAAAACTGTCATGAAAAGTCCATGCCGTTCGGCTTCAGGCCGTTTTCCCGGATCACCCTGGCATACCACCGCCCACTGTCCTTGATCGTCCGCTCCAGAGTCCGATAGTCCACATAGACCAGGCCAAACCGCATCCGGTAGCCATAGGCCCATTCAAAGTTGTCCAGCAAGGACCAGACAAAGTAGCCGCGCACCGGGACCCCCTCGGCCAGAGCACGATGAAGCTGGACCAGGTGATCATGCAGATAGCGGATGCGGCGGGGATCATGCACCTGCCCATCCCGGTCGGGGAGGTCAGGCACGGGGATGCCGTTCTCGGTGATATACAGGTTGTGCAGCGGATAATCGGCCTTCAGGCGGGTTAGCAGCTCATAGATGCCCGGCGGATAGATCTCCCACATCTCCGAATATTCGCTGCCCTGCGGCCGCACCCGGGCTACCTGGAGGGGCAACGCGGCCGGGTCGTGCCGGACCACCTGGCGGCTGTAGTAGTTGACCCCCAGGAAATCGAGCGGGACGGCGATCCGCCGCAGGTCGTCCGGGTCAAAGGGGGGAAAGAGCGAACCGTACAGTTCCAGCATATCCTCCGGGTAACGGCCCAGCAGCAGCGGGTCAAGGTACAGCCGGTTGCTCTCGCCGTCGGCGCGCCGGGCTGCTTCCAGGTCCGCCTCCGTGTCAGAGGCCGGGTGGACAGGGCTCAGGTTGAGGGTGATGCCCACCTGGGGCGAGCGAACCGCATCGCGCAGCGCCTCGACCCCCAACCCGTGCGACAGCAACAGGTGATGGGCCACCCGCAGGGCAACAGCTCGATCGCGAACTCCAGGGGCATGTCTGCCCCACAGATGCCCGACCTCCACGACGACGGCCGGCTCGTTGTGGGTGATCCAGTGGCGCACCCGATCCCCCAAATGTCGGCCGACCAGATGAGCATAGTCGGCAAAGTAACCGGCTGTGGCCCGCTCACCCCAGCCGCCCCGATCCTGAAGCGCCTGGGGCAGGTCCCAGTGATAGAGGGTGATAAAGGGGGTGATCCCCCGCGCCAGCAACCCATCTACCAGGCGGCTATAAAAGTCCAGGCCGGCCGGATTGGGTTTCCCCCGGCCCTCCGGCAGGACACGCGACCAGGAGATGGAAAAACGGTAGGCCTTGACCCCCAACCCGGCCATGAGGGCGACATCTTCCGCCCAGCGGTGGTAGTGATCGGTGGCCACATCGCCGGTGTCGTCATTTTCGATGTTGCCGGGCTGATGACAAAAGGTGTCCCAGATGGATGGCCCCCGGCCCCCTTCATTCCAGGCCCCTTCGATCTGATAGGCGGCCGTGGCCACACCCCAGACAAAATCCTCAGGAAAGCTCAGAAAATCCCCGTCCGACCGGACCATCTTTTCCTCCTGTTTCGGCTGTGATTCTCATAAACGGCGGCTATTATACCACAACATGCCCCCTTGATGACAAACGGCCGCAGCGGCAGCGCAAACGATCCACCTATCCGCTTTTGCCCTGTTTCCATCTGTGGTGTATACTGAACAGGCCGGACAGGCCAGGGGCCACGGTGCAGGGAAGCAAAACCGGGCGGGAACGGCAACGCCGCCGTGGCATCGCCATTGAAAAAGTCGGTGGTGCCGCCAGGATCTGATCCAGCCATGAGATATCCAGAACTCTCACCCGATCAACCAGGTCGGCCCTCGCCACCCCAGGCGCGTGGCGGGCAGATCCTGTGGCGTTGCTACAGCCACCTGCGCCCCTACGGTTGGCAGGTGGCCGGGGCATACCTGTTCCTGCTGGGGATCAACGGACTGGCCCTGGTCATACCCCAGGTCGTGCGCCGGATCGTGGACCGTGGCATCCGGGGCGGGGACCCCGATCTGCTGGGGTGGTTGGTTCTGGCCCTGCTGGGCCTGACGCTGCTCAAGGGGGTCCTCAGCTTTGCACAGGGGCGCTGGACAGAGATCGCCTCCCAGGGGGTGGCCTACGACCTGCGCAACGCGATCCACCACAAGCTCTCCAGTCTCTCTTTCTCCTACCACGACCGTGCCCAGACGGGGCAGCTCCTGTCGCGGGCGGTGCAGGATGTGGAGCGCATCCGCTTTCTGACCGGCCGGGCAACGCTGCGGCTGGTGGAGGGCATGACCCTCCTGCTGGGAACTCTGGCCGCGCTGCTGTGGATGAACCCCCGCCTGGCTTTGCTGGCCCTGAGCACGATGCCGGTGCTGGCCTATGTGGCCTATCGCTTTGGCCACCGCTATCGCCCTCTCTCCCTGGAGATCCAGCAGCAGTTGGCCGTGCTGACCACCCGTGTCGAGCAAAATCTGCGGGGTGCCCGCATCGTCAAATCGTTTGCCCGCGAAGAGACCGAGATCGAGCGCTTTGACCGGGAAAACGGCCTCTGGTTCCGGCTCTCGGCCCGGGCCGCACGCCTCCAATCCTTCAATGCCCCGCTCATTGACCTCATCGCCAGCGCCGGTACGGTGTTCATCCTCTGGTATGGTGGCTCCCTGGTCATCCGGGGCCGGCTGACGCTCGGCGAACTGGTGGCCTTCTCCACCTACCTGGCCCAACTGATCCAGCCGGTGCGCCGGATCGGGATGATCATCCCGGCCCTGGCCCAGGCCAGTGCCGCCGGCGAGCGCATCTTTGAGATCCTGGATGCCGTCTCGGAGGTGCAAGACACACCTGACGCCCTCCCCCTGCCACCGGTGCGGGGTCACGTTCGTTTCGAACAGGTGTCGTTCGCCTACTTTGGCCACCATCCGGTGCTCAAGGGGATCAGTTTTGAGGCATTGCCGGGCCAGATCATCGCCCTGCTGGGCGCGACCGGCTCAGGCAAATCCACCATCATCAACCTCATCCCTCGCTTCTACGATCCCACGGCAGGGCGGATCACCATTGACGGTCATGACATTCGCCAGGTAACCCTCAGTTCCCTGCGCGACCAGATCGGCATCGTCTTGCAGGAGACGACCCTCTTTGCCGCCACCATCCGCGAAAATATCGCTTTTGGCCGCCCGACCGCCAGTGAGGAGGAGATTGTCGCCGCTGCCCAGGCAGCCCAGGCCCACTCCTTCATCCTGGAGATGCCGGAAGGTTACGACACCCTGGTCGGTGAGCGCGGCGTCACCCTCTCCGGTGGGCAGAAACAGCGCATCGCCATTGCCCGGGCCTTGCTGAAGGACCCGCGCATCCTGATCCTGGACGACGCCACCTCGTCGGTGGACACCGAAACGGAACGGCTGATCCAGCTTGCCCTGGAGCGATTGATGCAAGGGCGCACCTCCTTTGTCATCGCCCAGCGGCTGAGCACGGTGCGCATGGCCGACCTGATCCTGGTTTTGGACAAAGGGCGACTGGTGGCCAGCGGCACCCACGCCGAACTGCTGCGCACGTGTGGGCTGTATGCCGAGATCTATCAGCGGCAATTTCGTCCCCAGGAGGCCTTGCAGCCAGGAGGACTCCGGCCATGAGCCTGTCCATCGGGACCGCCGGGTCGGGGCTGGGCCCGCGCGGGGCCATCGAGAGTTTTGGCGAAAAGGTGGAAGGACGGGCCTTTGACCTGCGCATCCTTCTCCGCCTGCTGGCCACCCTGCGCCCTCACCGGCTGCGCATGATCGCCGCCCTGGGGCTGATGCTGATCGCTTCGGCGCTGAGCCTGACCGCTCCCTACCTGGTCAAGGTGGCCATAGACCGGCCCATTGCCCAGGGGGACCCTGCCGGCCTGACCCGCCTGGCCCTGCTGACGGCAGCCACCTTTGTCGGGTTGTACCTGGCTTCGTCGGGGCAGCAATACCTGCTTTCGTGGGTGGGGCAGCGGGTGTTGGCCACTCTGCGTGCCGATCTGTTCCGCCACCTCCAGGCCCTTTCTCTTGGCTACCACGAAACTCATATTACCGGCGTGACCATTTCGCGGGTGATCAACGACGTGGCCGTGATCAACGAACTGCTGTCCCAGGGGCTGGTCACCCTTGTCGGCGACAGCCTGCTGCTGGTCGGCATCGTCGTCGTCATGCTGACCATGAGCCCCCGGCTGGCCCTCCTGACCTTCAGCGTGCTGCCGCTGATGGTCCTGGCGACATGGCTGTTTGCCCGCCGGGCCCAGACCGCCTTCCGCCAGACCCGCGCCCGGATCGCGGCTGTGGTGGGCGACCTGGCCGAAGACCTGTCGGGGATGCGTGTCATCCAGGCCTTTGCCCAGGAGGGCACCTCCCACGAGCGGTTTGACGAGGTCAACCGCGCCAACCGCGACGCGTACGTGGCGGCCATGTCCCTGTCCTTCATCTTCCTGCCGGCCGTCGAGTTCCTGGGGATGTTGGCCACCGGCATTGTGCTCTGGGCCGGCGGCCTGGCCGTCGCCCGCGGCGACCTGACGCTGGGGGTGGTGGTGGCCTTCCTGGCTTACGTGAGCCGCTTCTTCCAGCCGATCCAGGAGTTGAGCCAGCTCTACACCACCATGCAGGCGGCCATGGCCGGCGGCGAGCGGGTGCTGGAGCTGCTGGACACCCGGCCAGAGGTCGAGGACCGGCCGGATGCCGTCGAAATGCCGCCCCTCATCGGGCGGGTGGAACTGCGCGATGTCAGCTTTGCCTACCGGGGCGACAGCCGGGTGTTGCACCATGTCAACCTGGTCATCGAGCCGGGGCAGACCGTGGCGTTGGTGGGGCCTACCGGCGCCGGCAAAACCTCCATCGCCAACCTCATCGCCCGCCTGTATGATGTGACCGAAGGGGCGGTGCTGATTGACGGTGTGGATGTGCGCCACGTCACCCAGCGTTCCCTGCGCCGACAGATGGGGCTGGTGCCCCAGGACCCGTTCCTCTTTTCGGGGACGATTGCCGAGAATATCCGCTTCAGCCGACCTGAAGCCAGCGATCGCGATGTGGAGGAAGCAGCCCGCCTGGCCAACGCCCATGAGTTCATCACCGCTCTGCCTGAGGGCTATGATACCGAAATCCTGGAGGGGGGTGTCAACCTGTCACTCGGTCAGCGACAGCTCCTGTGCATCGCCCGCGCCGTGCTGGCCGACCCACGCCTGCTGATCCTGGATGAAGCCACGGCCAGCGTGGACACAGTGACCGAGGCGCTGATCCAGGAGGCGTTGAAGCGGTTGCTGCACGGACGGACGGCCATCGTCATCGCCCACCGGCTGAGCACCATCATCAATGCCGACCGGATCTGTGTCGTGCAGGCCGGCCGCATCGTGGAACAGGGGACGCATCAGGAACTGCTGGCCCAGGGGGGGCTGTATTGCGACCTCTACAAGCGGCAGTTTGTCGGAGTATGAGCCGCCGGTTGCCTGCTCGCCGAAAGGAATCAATCTGAGGAACGGTGCCTTGAACGCCATCGAGCTCGACAGCTTCCTGAGATCAGAAATCGAACGGCTGGTTGCCGGGGCCGATACGGCCACCGGCTACCGCAAACCGTTGATCGGGGTTGCCGCCGCTGCCGACCCCCGCTTCCTGGAGCTGCGCCGCGCTGTTGGGCCGGCCCACCTGCTGCCCCAGGAGCTGCTGCCCGGCGCGCAGTCGGTTGTCGCCTTTTTCCTGCCCTTTGCCCCCTGGGTCGTGGAGGCCAACGCCCGGCACCGACAGCAGGTGGCCCGCGAGTGGGCTGTGGCCTATGTCGAGACCAACGCCCTGATCGGCCGGATCACGGCCCACCTGATCGAGTCGCTGGCCCGGTCTGGCATCCGCGCTGCTGCCGAGCCGGCCACCCACAACTTTGACCCGGTGAGCCTGGTCAGCCGCTGGTCGCACAAGAGCGTGGCCGTCATCTCCGGGCTGGGCAGCTTTGGCCTGCACCAGATGGTCATCACCGATGCCGGCTGCGCCGGGCGCTTCGGCAGCCTGGTCCTGGATGCAGAATTGCCCCCCACCCTGACAACCCCCAGGGAGCGATGTCTCTACTTTTACGCCAGCCAGTGTCTGGAGTGCGTCCAACGCTGTCCCGTCTCCGCCCTTGACCCCCAGGAAGCCCTGGACAAAGGGCGCTGCTACAGGCACCTGCTCCGTGTGGCCGAAAGCTACCCCGACCTGGGCCTGGCCGATGTATGTGGCAAATGCGCCCTCGGGCCCTGCTCCCTGGCCCCGGCGGCCTGAGAGCCTGTCTGAAAACCACCAAGGCACAAAGGACACCAAGGGTATTCGTTCTCCTTTGTGGCCTTTGTGTCTTGGTGGTAAGCTTTTCGGACCGGCTCTGAGAGCCTGGATGACCTGACCCTGACCCGGTTCCCTGTCACCTTCCCATTTTGCCCAACTTTTGCTATAATGGGGCCAGCTATGGGCCAAGTCTACGCGCTGGCAAATCAGAAGGGCGGGGTCGGAAAGACAACCACCGCCGTGAACCTGGGGGCGTATCTGGCTGCCGCCGGGCGGCGGGTCCTGCTGGTGGATGTGGACCCGCAGGCCAATGCCACCTCCTGCCTGGGGGTGGACCGCGCCGGCCTGAGCTGTTCGATCTATGATGTGCTGCTCAACGGCGTGCCGGCGGAGCAGGCCATCCTGCTGACGAAGCAGGTGCGCCTGGACCTGCTGCCTTCGGCGACGGCACTGGCCGGGGCGGAGGTGGAGTTGGTGCCGCTGATGGCCCGCGAGTACCGCCTGAGCCGGGCGCTGGAACCGGTGGTGGACCGCTACGATTACCTGTTTCTCGACTGCCCGCCCAGCCTGGGGCTGCTGACGGTCAACGCGCTGGCAGCAGCACGGAACGGGGTGCTCATCCCGGTCCAGTGCGAATACCTGGCCCTGGAAGGGTTGGGCCACCTGCTCAGGACGATCTATCTGGTGCGTGACCACCTCAACCCCCGCCTGACCATCGCCGGGGTGGTGTTGACCATGTTCGATGCCCGGACCAACCTGTCAAAGCAGGTGGTGGACGAGGTGCGTCGTTATTTCCCCGGCCATGTGTTCCAGGTGATCATCCCCCGCACGGTGCGGCTGAGCGAAGCACCCAGCTATGGCGAGACGATCCTGAGCTACGCCCCCGATTCGGCCGGGGCGCTGGCCTACAAAAAGCTGGCCGAAGAGTTCATGGCCAGAACCCAGGTGCGGGAGGGAGGAGGATGAGTCAGCGGCGTGGACTCGGCAAGGGGTTGGAAGCCCTCATCCCTGTGGCCCAGGATGCGACGGCCGGCCTGCTCCAGGTGCCGGTTGAGGCCATCAGCCCCAATCCACTGCAACCGCGCAGCGCCCTTGACCCGGAGGCGCTGGCCGAACTGGCTGCCTCGATCAAAGAGCACGGGCTCCTTCAGCCGTTGATCGTCACCCGACAGGGGCCAGAGCGTTACCAGCTCATTGCCGGAGAGCGGCGCTGGCAGGCGGCGCGGCTGGCCGGCCTGGCAACGGTGCCGGCGATCATCAAGGAAGCCACGCCGCAGCAAACCCTGGAGCTGGCGCTGGTGGAAAATATCCAGCGTGCTGACCTGAACCCCCTGGAGGAAGCAGCCGCCTTTCGCCAGCTCGTCGAAGAGTTTGGATTGACCCAGGAGCAGGTGGCCGAGCGGGTGGGCAAGAGCCGCGTGGCCGTGACCAACACCCTGCGCCTGCTGCGTCTGCCGGCTGAGGTGAAACAGGCCCTGGCCGACGGCACGGTCCAGGAGGGGCACGCCCGCGCCCTGCTGGCCCTGCCCACGCCGGAGGCGCAGAAGGCAGCCCTCAAGACGGTGATCGGCAAAGCCCTCAGCGTGCGTCAGACCGAGGAGCTGGTGCGCCGCCTGCTGGCTGAGCCGCCGCCCCGCCAGGCAAAGGAGCCGCTGAACCCGGAAACCCGGGCGCTGGAGCAGGAATTCCGCCAGGCCCTGGGCACCAAAGTGACCCTCTTCAGGAACCGGAAGGGACAGGGGCGGCTGGTCATCCACTTTTACTCGGAGGAAGAGTTACAGGCGATCTATGAGGTGATTGTAGGCTGACATGATCCCTACCTGTCTCGGCCTGGCCCTCCTTTCCGCTGCGGCGCTGGCCTTCGAGATCACCCTGACCCGCCTCTTCTCCGTCACCCAATGGTACCACTTTGCTTTCCTGGCCGTCAGCGTCGCCCTGCTGGGCTATGGAGCCAGCGGCACCGCCCTGAGCCTGAGACCCCGTTGGGCCAGGCTGCCCGCCAATCGCCGTGCCTCGGCCCTCTCCATCCTCTTTGCCGGCGGAGTCATCGGCGCTTACCTCAGTCTCAACTATCTGCCTTTCGATTCCTACCGCATCGCCTGGGAACGGATCCAGCTCCTCTATCTGGTGCTCTATTATCTGGCGCTGGCCGTGCCCTTTTTCTGCGCCGGCCTGGTCACCGGCCTGCTGCTGACCGCCCATCCCCGCCACGCCAGCCGCCTTTACGGGGCCAACCTGCTCGGTTCGGCGTTGGGCGGGCTGCTGCCGGCGCTGACCCTGCCCCTCGTCGGCGAAGGAGCCGTTCTGGCCATCGCCGCCCTCGGCCTCCTCGCCGCCTTTATCTTCCGATCCCCAACATCCAGGATCGCAACCAAACTCTTGCTGCTCGCTGCCTGCTGTTTACTTCTCTTCCTATCTGCCTGTCTCCCCCCTCCACTCCACCTCCGCCTCTCGCCATACAAAGCCCTGAGCCAGGTGCTCCGTTTCCCCGATGCCCGGCTCGTCTGGCAGCGCTGGAACGCCTTTTCACGGGTGGACCGCGTGGTCAGCTCGGCCATACGCTCTGCACCAGGGCTGAGCCTGAGCTATTCCGGCAGGCTGCCGGCCGAGGATGGGTTGTTTGTGGACGGAGATGACCTGTCGCCGGTGATCAAAGAGACGAATGAGCAGGACCTGACGGATTTCACCGGTTTTTTGCCGGTGGCCCTGCCCTATCAACTGCGGCCCGGCGGTCGGGCGCTGCTGTTGGAGCCGGGCGGCGGGCTGGATGTGCAGGTGGCGTTGAGCCAGGGAGCCTCGGCCATCGTCGCCGTGGAGAGCAATCGGCTGCTGGTCGAGGCGGCCGGTGGGGTGTATCATAACCCCCGTGTCCAGGTGATTGAGGAGGAAGGGCGGAGCTTTGCCCGGCGCAGCGACGAAACCTTTGACCTGGTCCACCTGGCGTTGACCGATGGCTACCGGCCTGTGACCTCCGGGGCGTACAGCCTGGGAGAGCGGTACGACCTGACGGTGGAAGCCTTCCAGGACTATCTGGCCCGGCTTAAACCGGACGGCCTGCTGGTCGTGGAGCGCTGGCTGCAACTGCCGCCCAGCGAGGAGCTGCGCGCCGGGGCGGTGGCCGCCGAGGCGCTGCGACGACGGGGTGTGGCCAACCCGGCGGCACAACTGGTTGTCCTCCGTGACTGGCAGGTGGCCCTCCTCCTGGTCAAAAATGGGGTCTGGACCGCCGACGAACTGGCGGCGATCCGCCGTTTCTGCCAGGCGCGCAGCCTGGACCTGGTGGCTCTGCCCGGCCTGGCCGAGGCCGAGGCCAATCGCTACAATGTGCTGGAGGAGCCGGTCTATTACCGGGCGTTCCGGCAACTGCTGGCTGACCCGGAAGCCCTCTACGCCGCGACAAGCTGTGACATCCGCCCGCCAACCGATGACCGGCCCTTTTTCTTCCATTTTTTCAGGTGGCGACAGACGCGAGCCGTCCTGCAACAACTGGGCAAGAGCTGGCAGCCGTGGGGAGGAAGCGGCTATCTTGTGCTGGTGGCGCTGCTGGCCGTGGCCCTGTTCACCTCCACCCTGCTGATTCTGCTGCCGCTGCGTTTCAAAACAGGAAAGGATGGGCCACGGGGCCGGGTGTTGGCCTGCTTTGGGCTGCTGGGATTGGGCTTTCTGTTCGTCGAGATGCCGCTGATGCAGCGTTTCATCCTGTTTCTGGGCCAGCCGCTGTATGCTTTCACCACGGTTCTGGCGGCCCTGCTTCTCTTTTCAGGGTTGGGAAGTCTGGCCGCCCACCGGTTTCCTGGCCGGCGGACTTGGCCGCTGCTGGCAGCGGCTATCCTGCTCTACCCGCTGGCGCTGCCGCTGCTCTTCCGAGCCTTGCTGGGCGCATCGCTGGCCGTGCGCCTGCTGGCGACCGGTTTCAGTCTGGCTCCCCTTGGCCTGTTGCTGGGCACTCCCTTTCCCGGCGGGTTAGCCTGGCTCCGGGAGCGAGCGCCGGAACTGGTGCCATGGGCCTGGGCGGTTAACGGCTGCGCCTCGGTACTGGCTTCCATCCTGGCGACGATGATCGCCCTGTCGGCCGGCTTCTCGGCGGTGCTGATCGCGGCTGCCCTGGCCTATGCAGCCGCCTGGCTTACCCTCCGCTGACTCACCCCCTCGCTGCTTCGCTATTCTTGCCCGTTTCCCCATTTCCTGGTACAATTCTCAGCCATGAACGGCCCAAGATCCTTGCCGCCGCCTATTTGGGTGGATACGGCTGCCGGCTTTCGCGCCCTGGTGGGCCACCTGCGCGGTCAGCCGGCCCTGGCCGTGGACACCGAATCGAACAGCCTGTATGCCTACCAGGAGCGAGTCTGCCTGATCCAGATCTCGGTGCCGGGGGCCGATTACCTGGTGGACCCACTGGCCCTGGATGACCTTGCCGATCTGGGCCCTTTCCTGGCCGATCCAACTGTACTCAAGGTGTTGCACGGCGCAGAGTATGACCTGAGCGCCCTCCACCGCGATTTTGGCTTTACGGTGACCAACCTGTTTGATACCATGTGGGCCAGCCGCATCCTGGGCTGGCCGACTCATGGCCTGGCCTCCCTGTTGCAGGCCCATTTCGGCGTATACCTGGACAAAAAATATCAGCGGGCCAATTGGGGGGTGAGGCCGCTGCCGCCAGAACAGCTCAACTATGCCCGCCTGGACACCCACTATTTGCTGCCGCTGTATGAACTTCAGGCACGCGAGCTGACCGTCAAAAAACGGTGGCCCCAGGCCCGGCACCGCTTTTCGTTGCTGACCCGGATACGGGGGGAGGGGAAAGGGTTTGACCCTGATGGCTTCTGGGAGCTGCCCGGCGTCCGCGATCTGGACGATGTGGGTCGCGGCGTGCTGCGCGAGCTATACCTCTTCCGCGACCGGTGCGCCCGCCAGGAGGACTGCCCGCCGTTCAAGGTGCTTTCCAACAAGGCTCTGCTGACCCTGTGCGAACGGCGACCCCACAACCTGGGGGCGCTGCGTCAGATGGAGGGCCTGTCGGCCCGGCTGATCGGAGCTCATGGGCAGGAGCTGCTGGCAGCCGTCCGCCGCGGGTTGGCCCGGCCACTGGCCTGGGAGGAGCGCCCTCATGTCGGCCACGACTCCCCGGCCGGGCCGAACGGGCGGCCTTCCCCTGCCTGCCTGGCCCGTTTCGAGGCGTTGCGTGCCTGGCGCAACGCCACGGCCAGGGCGCGAGGGGTGGAGCCGGACATTGTGCTGACCAATCAGGTGTTGTGGCAGGTGGCCGAGCGCAACCCCCGCAGCCACGCCGATCTGACCCGTGGCGACCTGTTGGCCCGCTGGCAGGCTGACGAGTTCGGCGACGAACTGCTGGCTACACTCAGGCGGATGGGCTGACCTGTGGTTGCAGCAGTGGCTATCCCTGCTTTTTATAGGCCCGGGCAATGGCCTGCTTCTCCTCGTCGGTCAGGGGATAGGTGGATTCCCATTTTTGCAACGGCTTGGCATAGACGCGCGTCACGTCACGGGCATGAAGGCTGGACAGGACCACTCCATTGCCATGACCATCCACCAGCGCAATGGCAAAGCTCTGGTCGCCGCCGGTATCGGAGAAGGGATTGAAACGAACCACCCCAAGATGTTGCAGGCTGAAATAGGCTGCCTTTTCCAGGCGGCGGGCCAGACGGTCCACGGCCTCAATCTGGTCGGCTGTTTGCTGAACCCTGGTCAGATAGTCATTCAGGATCGCCTCCAGGTTCGCGCCCGATGTACCGGTCATCAACCGGCGATACAACCTGTGCAACCGTTGTTGACGGGCCAACAGCAGCCCTGCTCCTGCCAGGGCCAGCAGAGCCAACACCAGGGCCGCTACGGACAGAATCTCTGGGCCGGTCATGTTTCACCTCGTGAACGGGATAAGGGGCAAGGATATGCCACCTGCCATCTGACATTCAAGAGAGGAAAGGATGATCAGGTTGCTGGTTGCCACGAATAACCCCGGCAAAGTGCGGGAACTGAAAGAACTGCTGTCCGGGCTGGCGGTCGAGATCACCTTTCCGGCCCAGGAAGGGCTGGATCTGAAGGTCAACGAGTCGGGTGAGAGCCTGGCGGAGAATGCCCGACTCAAGGCGCTGGCCTACGCCCGGGCCAGCGGCCTGCTGACCCTGGCCGACGATTCTGGCCTGGAGGTGGATGCCCTGGGCGGGGCACCAGGGGTGTACTCGGCGCGGTATGCCGGGCCAGGCGCCAGCGACGCCGACCGCTACCACAAGCTGTTGGCGGCGTTGGCCGACATCCCGGCCGGGCAACGGTCAGCCCGCTTTCGCTGCGTGGTCGCCCTGGCCCAACCGGACGGCACAGTTCACACCGCCGACGGTGTCTGTGAGGGGGAGATCGGCTATGCCCCCCGTGGCGAGCATGGCTTTGGCTACGATCCGATCTTTCTTGTCCAGGGGTTCGGCGGACGGACAATGGCCGAGCTGCCCCCTGCCCTCAAGAATCAGATCAGCCACCGCGCCCGCGCCGTGCAGGTCATCCGTCCCATACTTGAACAGCTGATTTCAGACCATTCCAGCCAAAAATCAAAACTCTAAAATCGGAAATCGGCAATCGCACGGGCCACGGCCTCCGGCTTTTCCACCATGACCATGTGTCCCGCTCCCTCCACCAGGTGCAGGGTGGCGCCGGCAATCTGGTCGCGCAGGTAGGCTGAATACCTGGGCGGCGTCAGCCGATCCTGAGTGCCGCACAGGATCAGGGCCGGAACGGCGATCTCTCCCAGGCGGCCCATCACGTCAAAGGCGTCGCAGGCGACCAGGTCGCCATACAGCACCTGGGGGGAGATGGCGCTCATCTGTCGGCGGCCCAACCGCACCATCTCCGGCGGGGCTTCCGGGCCATAGGCCCAGTCGCAGATGAGCTGCACCGCTGCCTTCGGATCGTGTTGAATCCCATCGAGGAGGGCCGGCGCCACCCGCAGGCGAGCACCCGTGGCCACCAGGCCCAATCCGGCCACCCGGTGCGGGTAGCGCAGGGCCACGTCCAGCGCAATGCCTCCCCCCATCGAGTGGCCGACCAGCACCGCGCGCTCCAGGCCGAGCGTCTCCAGAAAGGCGACGAGCCAGTCGCCATAGGCCTGAATGGTATCGTACCCCGTCCCCTCCGAGCGGCCATGTCCCGGCAGGTCCAGGGCATAGGTAGCCGATCGGGGCAGGTCGCGCACCTGGTAAAGCCAGTGCTGATGGCTGCCCCCTGCACCGTGGAGGAAAAGCAGCGGCGGACCCTCCTCCGGCACCGGCTGTCGGTGGAGGTAGTGGGCCTTCATGCCCGCGACGGTCAGGTAGGGCATCCCAACCTCCAATCTCGAATCTCTAATCTCTAATCTCCAATCTCTAATCTCCAATCTCTAATCTCCAATCCCCAATACCAATTGCTATTGGGTATTAGATATTGGGTATTGGAGATTGGGTATTGGATATTGGGTATTGGAGATTGGGTACTGGAGATTGATCAGCCCGGAAATTCGGTGGGCACGAGGGTGGCGCAGTTGACCAGCTCGGCGGCGGCTTTGGGGAAACGCATGATCTTGCTCATCGTGCCCTTGAGTTTCAACTGGCCGGTGACCATCCCCTGGATCGGGTCCAGCTTTTTTTCAATGACCTTCCGCCAGGTGCTCAGCGGAGCGCGGATGATAAACTCGGGGTTCTTTTCGCCCATGTCGGCGACCGCCCCTGCCGAGCGGGCTTCGCCGTGCCACAGGTCTATGTACAGGACCACCGGCTCGGGCACGCCCGGCCCCGGCTCGCAGATAAAGTAAAAATCCCCTTCCCATTTGGTCGCCGATTTGCGATAGGCTTCGCTCTTGTTGACCTCGTCCATCAGGGCCTTGATCCACTCGTCCGACGGAAATTTGTATGCCATTTTCCCCCCCATATCAAGATTCAATACCTAATATCTAATATCTAATATCTAATATCTGCTATCTTCTTTCACCAGATATTAGATATTGGTTATTGCCGCTGGCTGGCAAAGAGCCGGACATGCCGTTGGGGTTCTTTGCCGTAGCTGTGAGAGACCAGATTGGCCTGGCGCGCCATCTCGTGTTGCAGGCGGCGGATGTAGGAGTTCTGGGGCGTCAGGTCTACCGACTTTTGGCCGGACAGCACCTTGTGGATGGCCTCCTCCGTCTCGCGCATGGCCAGGGTCAAGGGGTCCATCTCGGCCACATCCAGGCCAAAGAGGTCGGCCAGGCAGCTCTCCATCTGGCTGACGGTGTTGGACCGCAGGACGTGGACAGGCACGCCCCGCCGCTCGGCATCGCTGATCGGCTGCGGCCGTCGTCGGTAATAGTTCTTGAGCGTCATCACCACGTCGGCCTGACGCAGGTCCTCGGTCACTTCCACCGGCAGGTGCAGGTTCAAGGCCGCCTGGCGGAGCCGATTCTTGCCCACCCCATAGGCATAGACCCTCAGCAGTTGGGGGGGCTTGGACAGGGCGGTCGGCATGGGATGCAATGGGGCCTCTTCGGGCGGCAACTGCGGGGCGACCACGGCCCGTTCGATCTGCACCTTGCCTGTCTCATCGCGGTAGCGGATCTCAGGCGGATGGCTCCGGCCCCGCAGCAGGGCATCTACCGAGGCAGCCACGTCGTGATGCACCGCCAGGTGTTGCCAGTCTTTGATCTCGATCACCACATCGAAGGTGGGCGGCGCCTTGCGCTCCAGCACCGTCTTTTGCGTCCCGCGCCGCCGCGCCTCTTCGTCGCTCAGGGTCACGGCCTGGATCCCCCCCACCAGGTCGCACAGGGTCGGGTTCTGAAGCAGATTGTCCAGGGTGTTGCCGTGGGCTGTGCCCACCAGTTGCACCCCGCGCTCGGCAATGGTCCGGGCGGCGGCCGCCTCCAGCTCACGTCCGATCTCGTCAATAATGATGACCTCCGGCATGTGGTTCTCCACCGCCTCGATCATCACTTCGTGCTGGAATTCAGGCCGGGAGACCTGCATCCGCCGCGCCCGGCCGATGGCCGGGTGAGGGATGTCGCCGTCGCCGCCGATCTCATTGGAGGTATCCACCACCACCACCCGTTTCGCTTCGGCCAGGACCCGGGCTGCTTCGCGCAACAGCGTGGTTTTGCCCACCCCCGGCTTGCCCAATAGCAGGATACTCTTGCCCGATTCCAACAGGTCCCTGACAATATCTACCGTGCCATACACCGCCCGGCCCACGCGCAACGTCAGGCCCACGATGTCGCCTGCCCGGTTGCGGATGCAGGAGATGCGGTGCAGGGTGCGCTCGATCCCGGCCCGGTTGTCGCTGGTAAATTCGCTGACCCGGCTCACCACATAGTCAATCTCTTCCCGCGTGACCTCTTGATCGCTGAGGGTCACTTCGCGGTTCAGAAAGCGAGCTTCGGGCTGACGGCCCAGGTCCAGCACAATCTCAAGCAGGTCATCGCCGTGGTTTTCGCGGCGGATGGCTTCGCGGATCGGTGGGGGCACGATCTGGAGCAGGGCCTCCAGGTCATCAGTTATGTTACTTTGCATCTACTCCTCGTCAAACGTCCTGTTCTATCGCCAGCCGGCCGTTGGAGGGCTGAAATTCCGGGTCGCCGTTGATCCGCAGGGCAGGTGGAACCGGCTCGGCGCCGCCTTTCAGCACGGGCACCAACTCTTGAGCAGCCGTCTTGACCCAGGCCACCGTGTGTTTGACCATCAGCGAGCGGGTGGCATACGGCTCAAAGCCGGCGGCGGTCAGCGCCGTCTGCACGCCGCTTTCGTACTGGCGTACATTGCAATAAACCGGTTTCGGCGGCCCTGCGGCCACCATGGCCAGCCCCCAGTGGATGAGGAGATCGGCCACATGTCGGGCATCAGGATGCACTAACAACCGCAGCCAGTGGGCCAATCCGCCACTGTAAAGGATGAGCGCCGCCTGCAGGTCATCCCCCTCTTCACCGGGCAACACATAGCGCCGGCAATTCCTGTCTCCGCCGGTCATCACTGCGATGCCTCCCTCGGCCTGCCGCACCCGTTGTGGAGTGATGGCCACACACAGCCGCTGGATGGCGGGCCAGTCCTCCGGCCGCTGAGCACGGATGGTTGGCAACTCCCCGTTGGGTAGCCGGACCGGGGGCTGAGTCAGGCGATAGATCTCCTCCGCCGCATAGAGGGTGAACCCTGCCTGGTGAAACACCTCTCTCTCCGGCCCTTCTTCCGGCAGGTTGGCAAACACACGCTGAATGCCCCGCCCGGCCGCATCGCTGCACGCGCCATCCAGCAGGCGGATCCAGGCGTTGC
The DNA here is from genome assembly GCA_034434895.1 of Anaerolineae bacterium. GTDB lineage: Bacteria > Chloroflexota > Anaerolineae > JAAYZQ01 > JAAYZQ01 > DAOTXL01. The sequence goes on along the minus strand of DAOTYI010000108.1, from coordinate 10,762 downwards.
TCCCCGGCCGATCCCGTGTCAGGGCCGGAGCGACATACACTACATCGGCTGCCGCCTGGTGGGGTCGGTAGCGGACCTGGATAAACGCTTCCCCATTGTGGGGATCGGATAGCACGTAGGTTGGCTGGCCCATAGCCTGTTGGGTCAGGAAAGCCAGCCAGGCCTCCCACAGCGGCATGTGGGACTGCGTCAGGGTCCACTGCAGGTCCAGCGAGACCCCCTGCCGTTGCAGGCGGTATATACGCAGGCTATCGCCCGCACTGAATGGTCCAAGCACCTGAGCCCCCGATCTGTTCCGACCCCCATTTTACTATCTTTTGCCGCTATTGGCAAGCTGCCTGAATTGTAGGACCACTGCTCGCAGTTGTCCTACATCTGACACCCACATGCACCGCTATCGCGCCCAGCGCCAGCCGCCGGTAGCGCACCTGGCACCAGCCGACCTGATCCATGACCTGAGCGATTTCGGCAGGGGTGGGAAAGTGGGTGAGGGAGTGGGGCAGGTAGGTATAGGCCGACCGCTGACCGGTGATCCAGCCCCCCAACAGGGGGATCAAGCGGTAGAAGTAAAGGGTAAACACCTGACGGAAAAGAGGCAGGCGAGGTCTGGCGATCTCCAGGCAGGCGATCTGCCCACCGGGGCGCGTCACCCGCGCCATCTCGGCCAGGGCCGCCGCGATGTCGGCCACATTGCGCAGGGCAAAGCCGGTCACCACCGCGTCAAACGTGCCGTCGGCAAAGGGGAGACGCAGGGCATCTCCCGCCGTCAGGTGAAGGGAAGCCCGCCCCTGGAGAGGCGATATGGCCGTGGCTTTCTGGCGGGCCAGGGCCAGCATGGGAGGGCTGAAGTCCAGACCCACAACCCGGACATCTGGATGTTGGCGCACCAGTTCCAGGGCCAGGTCGCCGGTGCCGGTCGCCACATCCAGAACGATTGGCGATTGACGATTTTCGCTGGACGATGGTTGAAGGGGCAGGTGAAAATCGAGCTGATGGACGGTGCGGCGGCGCCAGGCCCGGTCGCAGCCGAGGGTCATCAGATGGTTCATCCGGTCGTAGTGGCGGGCAATCCGGCCGAACAACTGCCGCACATAGACCGCCTTCCACTCCCCTGCTCCCCTACCCCCTTGCTTCATCAGTCCACCGGCCACAGCCACAGGCCGGTCTCCGGGTCTCGTTCGCGGACCTGGGGCCTGCCCTTCAGCTCCTGGATGAACACCTCGGCCACATAGACCTCAGCGGCCAGAAGCTCGCCGGCCGATACCCGGCCCTGGGCATCGCTCAACACCGCATACGCGCGGAGATGGAAGCTATCCCCCTGGGGGCTGATGTTGCCACTACAGTCCACCAGGTCCTGGTCGCCTTCCAGCACCTGATGGCGCAGTTCGCCGCTCTCCCGATCCAGATGACCGAGAGTGACGCCGTGCACCGCCCCGATCACCTTAAATACACCGAACTGCACACCATACTCGCGGCAGACGCGATATAGACCCACCAACAGGTCCTCGCCGGGTGGCAGGCGCAACAGATAACTCTGGCCCAGTTTATAGATGAATTTCCGCATTGCTGGCCTCCTTTGGCAGGCCAATTATAGCTCAAACCTGGCTAATCTTCAAGATTCAACATGTCTGATGTTCGCCTCACGGTTCCATCCACACCAGCGGCAGATAGATCCGCTGTCCGGCTTTGAGCGGTGGCAGAACAGGGGCCGGCAGGACCGTAATCTCGGCCAGCAAGAGGCGATCTTCTGCCACCGGCTGTCCCGCAGCGTCTGCGACCGGCAGGCGCTTTCCGGTTTCCAGGCGGTACAGGCCCACCTCCAGGGGATAGCGGCCCGGCGGTGTGGCCGGATCGAGGAGGATGGTGTAGGGATCGGCCACCACTTCGCCCGGTTGCCACAGGGTGGTGGGATAGGTTCCACGCTGTGGCAGGCCATCCTTCTGGCCCACGATCCGGTTCGCCGGCCCCAACAGGTGGGTAAAGACCGAATAGCTGAGCTGCATGGGCCGCAGAGCCTGCCAGTAGAGGGTGAAGGATACCACCTCGCCGGCCCGCACCGTGTCGCTCTCCAGATCGTAGCCCAGGAAGCGCACCTGGTCGCCCAGCGTCGCCAGCACAGGATGCGCGACAAGTCCGGCCGGGGGAGGGGGCGGCGTGATGGCCACAGCAGGCTCCAGGGCCATCACCTCCACCACCCCCAGGTTGATCCCCGCCTGGCCCAGGAGCCGGGCGGCGGCCCCGCCCAGGCCGGTGCGCCGCAGCGGTGGTTGGGGCAGCAGTTCGATCCGGTACTGGCCGGCCGGCGCCTCCTCCGGCAAGAACAGCCAGAACTGCCCTTTGAACCGGTCACCGGCCTGCCAGCGGTCGGCAGGGTACAGATCGCCGGCCGGTCGGATGAGCCGTTCCTGCCAGACCTGGCCCCAGGCATCCACCAGCCGCAGGCGGAATTGCGCATCGGGCAGCGCCGCCCGGCGTGCCTGCCAGTAGAGCATCACAGCCAGCCGCCCGCCAGCCTGAAGCCGGGCCGGGACCTGGCCGGCCCCCAGCAGTTCCAGCCCGTCAAAGCGCGCCCGCAGTCGGTGTTCGACGGCCGGTTCCTCCGGGCTGACCGGGTTTGCAGCCCGTGGCACCTCGACCATGCCGAGCAACACCCGGTCCCCCCGGTTGGTCCCGGCCGGTGCCAGGGCGGGCGGAATCAGCGGGCCAGGCTCTCCCTGACAACCCTGTTCCGCGGGCCGGCTGACCAGGACCAGCTCCAACTGGTAGGTGCCCGGCGGAGTTCCAGGCTGGATTGACACCTCATGCTCATCGCGCAGCAGGAGCCCCGGCTGCCACTGCCACATGGGATAGATGTCGTTGAAGGGGCACTGTTCCCCCTGGCCCCACACATGGCCTTCCTCATCCACCAGGCGGAGTTGGATGCTGGCCTCCTCCAGGATAAAATCATCTACCGCCCAATAGAGTTCAACGTGCAGCGGCCGGCCCGGCTGCGGCGCTGAGAGGAGCTGATACCCCCTCAGCCTCAGCGAAGGGGTATAACGCACCTCCAACGGTTGGGCCTCAGCAGGCAGGTCAGGCAGCGACGGCCGGGAGCGCAGGTAGCAGGCGACCAGCACGATCGAGGCATAGCTTTCGAACTGCTTATAGTCCACCAGAAAGGCATTGTCGTTCAGCCAGGTGGCAGGGAGTCGCCGCCGGTCGCCCCAGGGTGGGGTGTGCGACAGGGCCAGCCACACGCGGTCATATCGGTCGAGCAGCTCCTGAAGTTTGGCGATGGTCTTCTGGCGGGGACTCTCCAGCAGCGGCAGTCCGATCCAGGGCAGATCGCTGCCGGCATAATATTCATACAGGCGGGCGATGTGGGGCGGATCGACCACCACCACATCGCCGGGCCGCACATGCTCGCGCAGGTAGGCCCCCCATTCGCGATGATGGTCCTTGTCGTAGGCGGGATTGTAAAAATAGTTGCAGGTGGAGTAACCGGTCCCGGCCACGATCAGCAGGAAGCAGGCTGCAAACCAGATGCCCCTGACTCCTGGCTGCCGGCCGGTCAGACCCACCGCCACCAGCAGATAGAAGGGCGGGCTGATCAGGATCAGGTGCCGGCTGTTCATATAGGCCGGTTGCACGTAAGAGACCAGATAGACAACCGCCACCGGGATCAGCAGATAACCGGCCAGCAGCCAACCGGCCGTGTGCCAGTTCCCAGGGGCGCCCGGTCGGACCAGGCGGATAAAGCCCAGCAGGAGGAGCAGCAGAAAAACCAGGTCAATCAGCAACACCGGCCAATCCGCAATGTTCACCGATAGCCCCAGGCTGAAAGAGTTGAGCAGATCGCGGCCCAGTTCCAGGACAGGGATAAAGCGAAAGCCGGCGCGGCTGGTGGCATGGGGCAGGGCGATGACGGCATAGACCAGCGAGGCCAACGTGACACCGATCAGGGCAGCTATCGTCACCACCAGCAACCGATGGGGCATCCTCCGCCGCAACAAGAGCACCCCCAGCCCCACCAGGTGGAAGGCGATGAGCAGCGATCCCAGGTAGTGGGTGAACACGGCGCTGGCAGAGGCCAGGATATAGGCCAGCACCCGGCGCCTCTGGTGACGGAAGGTTGCAGGCCCTGCCGGCCGGAAGAAGAGGCGGATGAAACCGTAAAAAGACAACAGGCTCAGGAAGGCCAACAGCGCATACATGCGCGCTTCCTGGCCGTACCACAGATACATCGGCGACAGAGCCCCCAGTGCCGCCGCCGCCAGCCCGGCCCTGTCGTCTACAAGCTGGCGGCCGGTCACGTACAGCAGCGGCACGATCAGCACAACGGCAGCCAGCGAGGGGAAGCGCAGGGCAAACTCGCTCTGGCCGAACAACCGCACCGCCAGCCAGAGGAGGACAAAGTACAGGGGGGGGTGATTGTCAATGGTGGTCACACTGTTGACCGTGTCGGTGAGGATGATCTGGTTGGACAGCACAAAGGGCAGGTCCTTTTCGGCCCGATAGAGGCTCAGGCTTTCGTCCCACCACAGGCTCTTGCTTCCCAGCGCCCAGATCCCCCGGCCAAAAGCCAGCAGGAGCAGAATCCCCAATATCCAATATCTGCTATCCGATCTTCCACGTCTCGTACCTGAATTCAGAGTTTTTCTGTTCATTAGATATTGGAGATTAGAGATTCGCGCCACAGTTGCAGGCGAAAGCGGAGCAGTTCGCGGAAGGCACGGGTGATGACCTTGAGGTTGGCGCCGGTCTGTTTGCCGGCCAGCCGTGGCCGATGGGTGACCGGCAGTTCGATGAAGCGGTAGCCGGCCCGTTTGGCCCGGACCAGCCACTCGATGCTAAAGGTGGCGCCCCGCGAGGCGATGTAGGGGGCCAGTTCCTGGATGATCTCACGGCGGAAGAGCTTGAAGCCGCAATCCACATCACGCACGGTGTAGCCAAACAGCAGGGTGCAGAGCATACTCCAGCCCTGGCCGTAGAGCACCCGCAGGAACGGATCTCGCCGGGGGGCGCGATAGCCGGCGATCAGGTCGGCCCGATCCATCAGGGGCACAAAGCGTTCCAGCTCACTCAGGACAAACTGGCGGTCGGCATCGGTGTAAAAGATCCAGTCTTTGGTCGCGCTGGTAAAGCCGCTGAAGACGGCGGCCCCAAATCCCCGGTTGACCGGATGTTGCACCAGCCGCAGGTAGGGGTTGCCGGCCATCAGCCGCCGCACGACCTCGGCTGTGCCATCCCGGCTGCCGTCATCCACGACAATGATCTCCAGATCGTCGGTCACCGCCTGCAACGCGGGCGTGGCCTCGGCCACCACCGCCTCGAGATTCTCGGCCTCGTTGTAGGCCGGCAGGACGAGCGAGATGCCAGGCATTCAACCCCTCCCTTTTCCTTCCTTTTTGGGTTGCCTGCGCCACAGCCCACCCAGCAAGGTGTCGGCCAGGACGCCAGAGGCGGTGGGCATCTCTGTCGCCAGCGTGACGGCCTCCCATTGCCCTGTCTCCCGGTCACGGAGCCACTTTTGCCGTTCCTCCAGGGCTGCCTGGAACTGCTGGATCACGGCTTGCAGTTCATTCTCGACCAGGAGTTGGCGAATGGAGGTCAGCGCCGCCGTCAGGTCGTCAATCCAGCGCACGATGTTGTCGCGGTTGGCCACCAGCAGGTCGCCATAGAAGGTCGGATCGGTTGCAGTCAGGTGGGTACCGGCCTCAAAGGCAGCGCCCGCCACTTTACGCAGTTCCCGCCAGGAAGGTTGATGGATCGCCGTCTCCAGCAGCGCCAGAGCCAGGACGGCGGGCAGATGCTCAACCCCGGCCAACATGCCATCATGCTCCACCGCGTCGAAATAGAGAGGTCTCGCGCCCAGGAGGGTCACCAGGTCGCTGGTCAGTTTGACCGCCTGTTCATCGGCGCCGGGTGACGGGATCAGGCAGAACAGGCCGTTCTGAAACAGGTCGGCCCGCGCCGCCCCCAGCCCTCCCTGCCTTTCCACCGGCCGGGTGATGATCGGGTCCCCGCCCACGAAATGGACCTGTTCGGGCAGCGCCTCAGCCGCCCAGGCTATGACCGGTCTTTTGAGCGTGGCTGTGTCCATGACCACGCAGCCGGGCCGCAGGTGGGGGCCAATGGCCTCCAGCGTTGGCTGAATGGCACCCAGGGGCGTGGCCAGGATCACCAGGTCGGCCTGTTTACAGGCCGCGATCAGGTTCCATTCGCTCCTGTCCACCGCCCCCCGTTGCCTGGCCTGCCGGCCGATCTCCGGGTCTGCGTCGTGGCCGATGACCGTTGCGGCTGCACCGGACTGTCGCAACGCCAGGCCAATGGAGCCGCCGATCAGCCCCAGGCCCACGATGGTGATACGCGGTTTCGATCCACTCACGGGTCACTCCCTTTCAGTTCACACTGTCTGCAGCCTGCAAGGCTGCCAGCCATGGGTCCTTTGCCGGATCGGCAGGTTCCTCGTGGCGGCGGATCAACTCCGCCGTCCGGGGCGAACAGCCGGCCCCCAGGGCCAGCTCAGCCCCCAGGGCAGCGTGCTGTTGTTGCACCCAGGCCCAACCGATCCTCCCCGGCCTGTCCGCCCCTGCCCGGCCAGACAGCTCTAACAGGCCCGGCCAGAAGGCACGCATCAGCACCACGGCCACGCGGTGCCACAGCCGTAACCTCCCCGCCCGATGGCCGGTCTTGCCCACATCGTGCAACAGGGCGGCTGCCAGAAGATCGGGGTCGGTATATCCCCGTTCCCGCAAGGTATGGAACACGCTCAGGGCGTGTTGCCGGTCGTAGCGGGGCATCGCCCGGAAAAGGTCCAGTGCGGCCGGCGGCAGATAGCGATCCGTCTGCCCGACATCCTGGGGCCGAAGCCAGGCGCTGGCCGCCCGGACAAACTGGCGCACCCGATAGAGGGCCGACACTCCGCTCAACCGATGAGGAGCCTCAGGAGCACCTGGACCGGTCCCCGCATGAGCCAGGTCAGCGGGTTCACTGCTGAGAACCAGCCCAGCGACAGCAAAGCCAGCAGCAGAATGGGGCCGTAGGGAGCCACACGATCCAGGGCATGGCTCCATTGCTGTGCCCACCGGGTCCGAAAGGTGGACAGAATCCCCTGCAAGACGCTGAAGCCATCAAGGGGCGGCAGCGGGATCAGGTTAAAGATCGCCAGGCTCACGTTGGTGATGATCGCGGCCAGCAGGAATCTCCATGCCAGCTCCGGCAGCAATGTCCCCAGCAGCCGCAGCGGGATGGCCAGGAGGGCCGCCAGCACCAGGTTGGAAAAGGGGCCGGCTGCTGCCGTGAGGCCCATCCCGGTCCGGGGGTTGAGGCGCAGGTTGTAGGGATTGACCGGCACCGGCTTGCCCCAACCCAGGCCCCAGCCGCTGATGGCCATAAAGACGATCATCAGCGCCCCCAACGGGTCAAAGTGGACCAGCGGGTTCAGCGTCAGGCGCCCCAGATTGCGGGCCGTGGGGTCGCCCAGTTCGTAGGCAGCCCAGGCGTGCGAACATTCGTGCACGCTGATGGAAACCACCAGGGCCAGCAAAAAAAAGACCGTCTGGATCGGGTCGAACATCGCTCTCTCCTCAGCAACAGCAGCTTATTATAACACAATTTGGGCCGGGGAGCGAAACAGAGCAGGGGGCAAGGCAGGCTCAGGAGCGGCGCATCTCGGCAAAAGTGGCGAACCACTCGGGCAGGTCGGCCCAACGTTCTTCCCTCTGCCGGCGGCGTTGGGCAGCCTGATAGGCGGACAGACGGCGAAAGATCTCGGCCTGCACCTTTTTGGGATCCCGCACATACTCAAAGTCCAGCCGACCTTCGGCTCCGGCGGTGTAGATGATCACCGTCCCATAGTTCAGCAGGGTGGCGATGGGGTGCGGAATCTCATAGCTCACATTCTGGACCTTGTCGAAGGTTGTTTCGGTCCGTTTGCTGCGAAAGCCCAGGGGCAGCTTTTCAATGTCAATCAACCGGTCGTTGGTCACGGCGTAGAGGTCATTGCCCCAGTTCGACCAGTTCCACCACAACCAGACCGAAACCGGGATCGAGGCAACCAGCAGCAGCAGGATGATCCCAGGTTGCTTTGGATCGGCCCGGTTGAGGTACAGGATCAGCAGGGCCAGCAGGCCGGGCAGGAGCAGGGCAGGGAGCCAGATCTGGTTGAGGAGCCGGATCCAGTGCTTGCGCCAGGTGATCTGATTATCCGTCCTGTTTTCGATCCAGAACAGGGGCCACACCGTGGACCGGATCAGCCGCTTCAGGATCCCCGGTCTGGCCGGGGCCGGTGCAGGGAGCGTGGCCGTCGGGATGGCCGGCCGGGGCACCAGGGGGCGGCGGCTGGCACCGACAGTCGCCTCCAGCTTCTCCCGGATGGTGCGGCGTGTCTCCAGGCGTTCGCCGGCCAGAACCCGACTCACCTGTTCAAAGATTAATTGCTGCACCCGCGCCGGATTATCCACATAGTCAAAGGTCACGCGGGTAACCCCTGCCGCGGCCGCCGTGTCAATCACCAGATTGCCAAAGCCGAACAGGTTGCCGATCAACAACTGCTGGATGTTGACATTCTGCACCTTGTCGAGGGGGGTCTCATCGCGGCTCTCGCGCACAAGCAACACCTTTTCCCGGTGGGCCACCCGTTTGGTGGTGATGATATAGTAGTCGTTCGTCCAGTCAAGAAACCGCCAGATCACCCACAACCCGGCCAGGGCCAGAGCGACAAGGCTCGCCGTGCGCACCCAGGTCTGCCACGGCGGCGGCAGCCTGAAGATGGAGGGCACCAGGAAAAGCAACAACAACAGGAGAGGGGTGGTCAGCCGGCCCACCAGGACAAACCAATGGCGTCGTTGCCGGAAGACGATCTGCTCATCGGCATCCAACCAGCGGAAGCGTTGTGTCTGCTGCCGGGTTCTGACCTCCGGGCGGGGGGTCAACCGGCTCCTGAGCTCCGGGTGTTCGGCCAGGAACAGATCCAGGTCGGGCCGGGTCAGGTAGAACCAGTTGGTATGGGTTGTGCTCAGCAGGGTGACATCGCGGGGTTCTCCCAGGAACAGGGCCGATTCGCCCACAGCTCTGCCGGCCTGGAGGTAGCCCCGGGGCCGCTGTCTCCCCTGCTCGTCGCGGGCGCGGATGATGGCCTCCCCCTCATACAGGATGTAGAGGGTCGGGTCCGTTTCGCCCTGATGGTACAGGATATCGCCAGGGCGAAAGTGGGCCAGGCCCACGTAACCGGCCAGTTGTTTGCATTCCTGGTCCCTCAGGCCGGAAAAGGCAGGGATGCTTCTCAGGAAGCCCAGGAAATCGGGCCGCTTCAGGGCCGCCCCAAACCTGGGGTTGAGTTGGAGCAACCACTCAAAATGATACCTGTCAATGCGGAACAGGTTGACATCGGTGAGGGCCTCGGCGGTGGCCCGGCGGGGGGTTCCGTGCAACAGGCTGTAGCGGCCGAAAAAGTTGCCGGCGGTGAGATATTTGGGCCAGGTCTGCGTGCCACGGGCCAGGCCGGTGGCGCTTTCCTTGACCTGGCCGGTGTCAATGACGTAGAAATAGTCGGCGGCCTCGCCCTGGCGAAAGATCGTCTGGCCGGCCGGATAGGTCACCTCATGCACCAGATCGGCCAGGTGGAGCAACTGTTCTTCGGAAAAGCTGCTGAACAGGGGGATGCCCAGCAGGCGGTTCACCACGGCGGTGCGTTGCAGCCGCTCCTTCAACGGCGGGAGCAGGTTGAGCATGGTGTGAAAATCATCGGCGCTGATGGCCAACAGGCGGGCGTTCTGCAACACGGTGGCGGTCGCCCGGCGAGCTGTGCGGCCCATCAGCGATGTGCGGCCGATATAGTCCCCGCTGACCGCCCGGCGGCGAAGGACAACCTGCCCCCCGGCGGGGTCTGTGCCGACCTCCTGGACCACTCCGCTTTCCAGCAGGTAGAAAAAGTCGGGTTCATCCCCCTGCCTGAAGAGGGTGTGGCCGGCCGGGAACTGCTTTTCCTGCACGAACACATTGACGCACTCCAAAAGCTCGCCGGCGGTGAGGCCCTGGAAAATCCAGAACTGCTGCAGGCGATTGACCGCCTCCTGGGCATTCTGAATGGGCATCGTTTCCCCCCTCTCTGCGGTGCATCTTATCATGTCCACCGCGCTTTGTCAAACCATAGGGCCCTGTCAAAGGCTCAGCGATTGGCTACCTGACGGGGGTGCCCGACTTGCGCATCACGCCCCCGTGACGCCCACAGAACAGCAAATTGCCAAAATCCAAATTTGTGCTATAATGGGCGAACAATCTGATAAACGGCTGAGCCTATCCGGAAACTCCAGCCATCCCTGCCGGACCCGGTCCGATGACAGGCCGGAACCCACCGTCAGGGTTTGCGGATCGCTCAAAGCCGCAATGAAAGGGGGGATGTCAGGCCACATAGTAACCTGAAGAAAGTTGTTGATAGACCACCCAAGAACAAAGAATAGCAGGAGGAGAGAAATGAAAAAGACACTGTTTGTTCTGTTGACTGTGCTGGTGATGGCGAGCCTGATCCTTTCGGCCTGTGGCCCGACACCGGCACCGACCGAGGCTCCCAAACCGACTGAAGCTGCCAAACCGACCGAGGCCCCGACCACTGCTCCCGCCACCAAAGAGGTGACCATCAGCATCTGGCATCAGTGGAGTGGGGATTATTTGACGGCCATTGAGCAGGCGTTTCGCGACTACGAAGCGGCCCATCCGGGGGTCAAGATTGACCTGTCCAAGCCGGAGGACACCTCCAACGCCCTGAGCGTGGCCATCCCTG
>DAOTYI010000107.1:0-10484 GCA_034434895.1 Anaerolineae bacterium | reverse complement strand
GGGCGATTGGAAATCGCACCGGGTAGCCGAAGGCAATGCCTTCGGCTACCCGGCCGTCCGCCTGCGCGGACGGAGGCATCCACGCCGGTGGATGCCTGGCCGCAGGCCCCTGAGGGGCGACTTGAGTCGCCCCCTACCTGCCGCTCACAGCGCCGAGGAGCGCCTCGGTGCCGCCACTCCCCTCCAGCTTCAGCCGCCGCTCCTGCCCTTCGTCGGTCCATTCGCTCAGGGAGACGAGGAGCGTATAGTCGCCCGGCGGCAGCCCGGCGGGCAGGGGCAGGGTGTGCTCGTCATGCACGGCGTGGCCGCCCGGCCAGGCAAGCACCGCCACCTCTCCTGACCAGGGGGGTTCGCTCCACTCGGCGGCGATGTGACCGGCTCCGTCCACCAGCCGGATGGTGACCTCCATCTGGTGGTGGATGGAGACGATCAGGCTCCAATAGAGGGTCAGGTGCAGCCGGTCCGCAGCCTGGTCCAGGTCATAGCCGATCAGGTGGACGCGGTGCTCGAAATTGGCATCCAGCGGGTGTTGGATGGCGGGGGCGGCGTCCAGCTCCTGGCGCGGCACGCGATAGACCCAGGCGTAATCCAGGTCGTTGAGGTGCACCGTGTACTCCGGCTGGCGGGGCAGGAAAAAGTCCAGCACCAGGGGGTAAAGGTCCCGCTGCACCTGGCCCAGTGTGACGACCACATAGTCCGCTTCGACCGGAACGCCCCCAAAACTCCCCCAGCCGGGTGCCTGGGTGTGACCCTTGAAATACGCCTGAAACACGGTGGGGTAGAAACTCAGGACCCACAGATCCTCTGCGCCCGGTTTGGCGTTGAGATAGTCGGCCACTTGATCCGGCGCGCCGCCGCTGCCCACGGTGAACAGTTGCGCTGCCCGTGGCCCTCCCCCCAGCAGGGGGTTAAAGTAGGTTCCGAAATCGGGAGCCAGGCGCAGCCAGGAGAGGGCCGGCAACAGGACCCCTCCGGCGACCACGGCCAGGCGCAGGGTCTCCGGCACAGGCCGGCCCCCCCGACGGGCGAGCAGGCCGTTCAGCCAGCGGGCGATGACGGCCAGGCCCACGCCGGCCAGCACGGCCAGGGCCGGTATGACAGGCAACAGGTACCGGTCTAGCTTGTGTGCCCCCAAGGTTATCTGGATCAGGTAGAATAACGGGTAGCCTATTCCCAAAAGCCAGGCGGCACGCTGTCGGGCCGAGAGGCGCCGCCAGGCCAGTGCCAACAACAGGGGACTGGAGATGGCCAGGAGCAAGGTCAGGGGGCGTAGCCGGAAGAGGAGGACCAGCAGGTAATAGGCGATACCTGGATCTGTGGTAATGACCTGTCCAAGGAAAAAGACCGGCCAGCGGTGGGGGGTCGTTGCGGCACGGGCTGTCTTGCTCGCCATTTGGGAGATCACTTCTCCCGGTGTGGTCCATAGGGCAGGCCATAGGGCCAGGATGGTCAGCGCCAGCAGGCCCAGCCAGGCCGACCAGGCCGGCGCCATGCGGTTCAGCCAGCGACCCCATCCCCGGCGCGGGGGAAAGCCGTTGTCGGCCAGGAAATAGACCCCCGCCGCCAGCAAGCTGAAGGGAAGCAGATACAACGCCGCCGACCGGGAGAGGAAGGCCATGCCGCCAACGATGCCGCTGCCTACCAGGTAAGGCCATCGCCGTCCGTGCAGAAAATTGAGCCACAGCAACCCCGCCACGAGCAGCAGGCTGGTATAGATGAGGTCCACATGGATGCTATGGGTGAAGGCCAGATAACAGGGCTCCAGAGCTACCAGCAGCGCCGCGTATAGCCCTGCTTCCCGGTCGGCCAGCCGTCGGACCAACCTGTACACGGCCAGGATGGTGATAACCGAAATCAGGACAGGCAAGAGAGCAGCAGTGCGGGCCAGGTTGGCCAGGGGCAGGGTGTTGGCCGCCCGCCAGGCCTGAAGTTGGGCCAGTCCGTAGCGGAGGCACAGGATTGCGCCAAAGCCCCACATGGGCATCACGCCCGGATGGAAACCCTGAAAGGTGGTCGCCCAGTCACCCCGCGCCAGCGCATCGTAGAAGGCCACCGAGTGATCCAGCCAGCCCAGCTCGTCGGGGTTGCTCATGGGACCGAAAGCCACCACACGGGGGATCAGGGCCACCAGCAGGAGCAGGAGCGGCAGCCCTCCGTTCCACAGCCAGCGCCGCTGCCGAGCCTCTGTTTCCATCATCTCCTCGTCGCTTCTACGGGGCTGTCACCCGCACCAGGCCCAGGGAGAGGCTATCGCCTGCCACCCGGCCATCGGCGCCGAGCAGCGGCAGCCGTTCGCCCGTGGCCAGCAGATAGATCCCGGCGCGCAGTTCATATTCCCCCGGCGGCACGCTGGCCGGCACATCCACGATGTAAGGATCGGCCAGGCGCTCACCCACATCCCAGAAGCGGGTGGGATAAGCGCCACCCAACGGCTGGCCGTCGGCCTGGGCCACAGGGCGACCGTCGGGGCCGACCAGGTGCACAAAAACTGTATAGTCCGCATCGAAAAGGCCGGTGACTTCCCAGGTGAGCGTCAGCGGCAGGGCGGCTCCGGCGGCGACCCCGGTCTGCGGCAGGTCATAGCCGACCAGGCGCACGACACCGCCCAGGTTGCCCCCGGCCACCCCCTGCAACGGTGCGGGCGGCAGGGGGATGTCCACCTTGAGATAGTCGAGGGTCAGGCTGTAGCCTGCGATCTGCCCGGCCTGGTCCAGCACCGGCAGCGGCCCGGCCTCCGGGTCATCAGCGTCGTACAGCCCCACCTCCAGCCGATAGCGGCCCGGCGGCGTGTCGGCGGGCAGGATCAGCCGGCGCTCGTCGGTCACGGCCCGGTCGCGGGGCCAGTGGGTGGTCATGCCATACAGGCCCAGGAACGGCTGGCCATCCACCTGAGTCAGGCCCCGCCCGTCAGTGCCAACCAGGTGGACAAACACCGTATAATTCCGCTCCGGCTGCACCGCCTGCCAGAAAAGGTGAAGGCGCAGTTCCTGACCCGGTTCGGGACGGTCGGTGTTGAGGGCATAGCCGGTCAGGCGCAGTTGCCCGGCAAAGTTGGCCTCCAGAGCCCGGTGCACGGCCATCTCTGGCGGCGGGTGATAGCCCTGCCCACGAAAGACCAGCACCCCACCCTGGCGCCAGGCCAGGTCCATCTGCTGCAAAATCAGGGCCACAAACTGAGGGGAAAAGGCCACCGATTCGAAGCGGTCCTCATCTACCACCAGCCATACCCGTCGCCCACTCTTGAGCACCTGGTCCCGGAACTCTTCCGGCGAGGTGAGAACCCTGGCCCCCGCCCAGCGGTCCACCCACACCCCGTTCCGCTGCATGACAAACTCCTGGTATTTGTCTTCGGCGACCAGGAAGTCGCAGCGGCCCAGGTACACGGCGGCCGGTGCCGGGCGCACCGTCGCCACCAGGTCGCCGGCAGCCAGTTGGGTCGCCACCCACCGGTAGGCGGCACTGTAATCCGGCTCGTAGCGGCGCAGGGCCGAGAGTCCGCCCGGCAAGGCAGCCAGGGTCACAGCAGCAACCAGGACAGGGGTGGTCCAGGCACCGCTCAGGGCCGACCGGCGCCGGGCCAGCGCCTCCACCAGCCGGTCCATCCCCCAGGCGGCCACCATCAGGAACAGGGGCAGGGCCATAAACAGATAGCGGTCATCCTGCCAGGGGTCGTTGACCACCAGCACCATCGCCGCCGCCAGAGCCAGGAAGACATAAGCCAGGAACCAGGTCGCGGATGGCGTGCCTTCGATTCCACCTCCTTCATCTCCTATCCCCCTCTCCCTTCTCCCTTTCACCATAAAAACAAGAGCAACGATGAAAAACAACGTGACCGGCCAGGCCCAGGGAGCGGTGAAAAAGGGAGCGATTTTGACCAGGCCGTGAGCCAGCGCCGGTGGGAAACGGAAAAAGGCATCGTGAGTCAGGGTGTAGACCGGGCCCGGCACCCGGATCTCATTCAGCCAGTAGCGAAGCCCGATCCCCGCCGCCGGCAGCAAGGCCTGCCCCAGCAACACACCCGGCCGCAGAAACCAGCGCCGACCCCGCACCACCCAGGCTGCCGGCCACAGGATCGGCAGGAGCAGGATCGCTTCATCCTGGGCACAGATGGCCGCCAGGAAACAGACGACCCACGGCCAGGCTTTCATCGGTCGGAGCTCCCTGCCTGTCCCCGGCTCCAGGACCCCACGATAAAAGAAATAGACCGTCAGCAGGGCCAGAAATTGCAGGAGGGAGTACATCCGCGCCCGGCCGCCCCACACCACCGCCTCCGGCGCTACCGCCAGCAGGGCCACACTCAGCAGGGCGACGCGCCGGTTGATCATCCGCCGGGCCACCAGATACAACACCGGCAGCGTCAGCCCGCTGACCAGCAGGCCCGGCAGGCGGGCCGTCAGGTCGCTGAAGCCGAACAGGCCGATGAAGGCTGCCTCCAGGTAGGAGAAGAGCGAACCGCTGGGGTAGAGCACCCCTGAAGGCAGCCGGGGAAGACCGCCCGTGCGCAGGATGCTCATCCCGGTCAGCATGGAAGAGTATTCGTCCAGGAAGGGGGGCACACGCAGCAGGTAGGCCAGCCGCAACCCCACGCCCAACGCTGTGAGGAGAGCAACCAATACCCAATTGACGAACGACGAAGGATGAAGGGCGGAGGCATCGCTGCCCCGTTTGTCCTTCGTCGTCCGTCTTTCGTCCACCAGGAGACCTGCCTGTTCCATCCCCTCGATGCCATGCCAAAGGGCAGGGCGACCGCCACAGACGGGCGATCGCCCCACGCCACAGCCCACGTTCTGGGCGGTGCTATTCCAGCGGGACTACCGATACATGGTCAAAGCGCGCATCACCGGCGATATAGGTGAAAAAGCCGACCGTGCCCTGGGTAAAGGTGGTCCCCACATTGTCGTAATAGTCGAAAACCAGGATATTGTCCACGTAACAGCGGATACGCGGCCCCTGCACCTCGACGCGCAGCCAGTACCACTCTCCCCACTTGATCTCCAGCCCCAAGGGGTCCAGGTCGGTGCGTCCCTGGAGCTTTTTGAGAAGGATGGGGTTCGAGAAATGGTAGTTATAGTTGCAGTCGTCTCCACACTCTTCGTCGGTCCGGATCTGCCACAGTTCCACAACCATCGGCGGACCAGGCTGGAGGTCAAAGTAATAGCCGGTTACATACCGTCCTGGCGGTTGATCGACCTGGTTCCCGGTCCCTCGGAACCACATGCCGAACTTGCCCCGACCGCTGCCATCGCCGGCAAACAAAACGGCCCTGGCCTGAAATACATAGTCGGTCCACTGTTCAGCGCCAGGGGCTTTGTACATGATCAGCGCATCATGAGCGCCATCCTCTGGATTCGCCACACCGAGATAGTAGACATGCTTCAGCACTGTCGAGCCGTCATCGCTTGATCCGGCTGCATAGTGCCATTGTTCCGGCTTCAGACGCCAGTTGTTGAGGAACTCTTCCCAATTAGAACTGGGGGGGTCAAACTCCTCAATGAGCAGGGCAGGTGACCTGAGTTCCACCGTCGCCCCGGCCGGGGCCTGCGGCGGGCGACCCTGGCTGGCCGTAGCCGTGACGCTGTTGGTGTAGGTGCCGGGCGAGCTGCTGGCCCGCACCTGGTAGAGCAGCTTCAAGGATGACCGGCCGTTTACGGTGAAGGGGCCGTTCCAGATGATCTGACCGCTCGTGCCGCTTGGGACGGCGGTCACATCGCTGCCGGGCAACATCTGCACAAAGGTAAAGCCCAGCGGCAATGTGTCGCGGATGTCGGCCAGCACGCCGGACACCGTGCCCTCATTGATCAGGGTCACCGTGTAGGTGATGAGGGCTCCCGGCGTCTGAGCATAGGCTACCGTCGGATAGGCGCTCTTGGTGACGGCAAAGGCCGGCGGCGCCCAGTCGCGGTAGATCATCGGCAGGCTGACCGTCATCGGGTTTTGGGTGCTGACCACGACCCCGGCGCCGGCCGGGCCGACGACCGTCCCATCGCCCAACTGACCCCAGGCCTGGTTTTGCAGGTGCAGCGTGTCGCTGGTGACCGGCATGGCCGCCTGATATTCGACCACAAAACCGGCATGGGAGGGGATGGTCATCGGGCCAGGCCAGGTGATCGTGCCGCTGGTGCCAATGGGTGGAGTGGAGAGATCGCTGTTGGCCGTCATGGTGAGGAAGGTGACATCGGCCGGCAGCAGGTCGGTCACCACGGCCATGGGCACCGGCACATAGCCGCTGTTGTTAAAGGTCACGGTGTAGGTGACTATCTCGCCCGGTTTCACCCGGTCCGGGCTGGCCGACTTGTCCACCGTTACCTCCCCCCTGACCACCAGCAGGCCCGTTTGGGCTGTGTAGTTGTGGCCACCTGAAGTGGCCACTGCTGTGTTCAGATAGGGAGAGGGGCTGAGGGGCACATCCGCCGGCACGTGTACGTAGTAGCGTAGGGTCAGCGTATCTGACACCGGCACCGGGATCGGGCCGGCCCATTGGATCTGGGGTGGGATGCGATCCCACGGTTCGACGCCCCACTCGCTGCCCGGTGCCAGGCCGACATACTCAAAGCCGTCGGCCAGGGTGTCCACCAGCGACGAGAGGGTCAGGGTCACCCCGGCCATATTGCTGAGCTCGATGGTGTAGATGACCGTCTCGCCAGGGGCGATCAGCGACGGCTGCACCGACTTGGTGACCAGCAGGTCGGCTGCCGGCACCTGCGCCTGGCCCGCCCCCTGGCTCAGCAGAATTCCCGCCGCCAGGGCCAGCAGGGCCACGGCAGCAGGGACCGTCCATCTCATGTTCATCGTTGTTTCCTCCGAAATGATTTTCCCCCATCCAGGAACAGCAGACGGGTAGAACAGCAGATGCCCAGAGTTTTATTTGGGCGTAGCCACCACGCGGTCAATTCAAGAGAACCCTCGCTTGCAAAACCGGCCGGGCCAATCAGCATACCTCAAAGAGCACGATGCACAGCACGGTCGGCTGTAGCCTGTTGCCGGACCGCCCATGAGACTGAGCAGGGCCTACTTTTTCCACACCCCATCCAAGAAATCATGCGGTGTTACAATGGAAATGCCACGGAAGGGATGTAATACGAGCAGGTCCTGATCGCCGCTTACGATGCATACCGCTTCCCCGCTGACTGCCAATTCCAGGAACTTGTTGTCTCGCGGATCACGGCATTCGCCCACATGCGTTGTGATCTCAACCAATGTAGCTTCCCGGAGCAGTACGGCCAGAAACTCCATGCGCTCATCTTCGGTCACATACCTGGCAAAATCGGCGCGTCCGAGAACCTGGTTAAGTTCATCAATCGTCTCTGCTGAGAGCAACAGCTCCCCCTCACTGAGTGCCTTGTCGAAAGCCTGGCGTGAAACCGATCGCTTGAGCAATGCTGCGCTGATAATGGCACTGGTATCAAAGACAAACCGGGGGTTATCGGGTGTGGAGTATTTCATCGAGTTTCTCAGCCGTCAGCCCACGCGCTTCAGCTCGATCACTCAACTCATCCATAAGAGCTGTGAGAGAGGTTGAGCGGACGAATAGCTCCCGTAGCCATAGGTTTAGCAGCAAGCGTAATTTGGTCCGGTCTTGGGCCGGCGCTGATCGATAGAGTTGCGCCAAATCTGTATCAACTTGAACGGTGATTGTTTCAGTTCTCATTTCTTCTCTCTCGACCTCAACTACCAGGCACCTGAGCAGTGACCTGCCCCTCTATCCAGGCCTGATCAGAGCCTGCCTGAAAAGCCTGCCACGAAGGCACATAAGACAAAGAAGTAAGAAGAATAGAATAGAAATTCTTTGTGTCCTTTGTGTCCTTAGTGGTTTTCAGATCGGCTCTCAGTCCAGCGGCAGGACGTAGATATAGTCAAAGCGGGCAGAGCTATAGAAGACAGAGAAACCCACTGTGCCCCTGGGCCAGGCCGCAAGCGGATCATTCCAGTCAAAAACCTTAACCGGATTGGACGTTCCATCTTCGTCATCTTCGAACCAGGCCTTGATGTTGTTCCCGCGCACCTCAACGATCATCTTGTACCAGTGCTTCCGACCGAGCCCTGCCGACCAGAGGTAGCTGGCCACCACCGTTTGGGAGGCGAAGGTGGGGTTGTCCGGCGGTGTGCGCATCAGGTACAACTTGTCGTCCGGCTCTTTCATGTAAAAGTAGTAGCCGCCCACCGTCTTGCCATCCATCGCCCCTGAATTCTGATAGGTGCCCCGGAACCAGAGGCCCACGAACCCCCGGTTCAGCTTGCCCGTGCTTTTGACATCCTTGATCCGGGCTTCGATCCGGTAGTTGGTCCACTCCTGGGCGCCGGGTGCGTTGTAGACGATCAGGTCGTACCCCTCGTTTCCCGGCAACACGCGGTCATACTCGTAGTTCAGAATTCCCCACGAGCCCAATGTTCCGCTCCAGTACCAGCGGTTGGCCGACAGCCCCGGCCAGTTGAGGAAAGGCTGCCAGTCGGCCGATAACCCGTTGGTGAAATCGTCCTGGAAAGGCAAAGGCGTGCCCACCGTGACCGTGCTGGAAGCCGTGCCTAACAGAGCAGCCCCGCCCCTGTAGACCTGGACGGTGTTGGTCTTGGGGCCTGCCCCCCCGGCCTGGAGTTGATACAGGAGGATCAGGTCTCCTCCGGCCGGCACCAGCCAGGGGTTGTCCTCGCTCCACCATTCCAGCCAGCCCGGTTGCTTGATGGTGGGCGCGGTGGTCACCTCACTGCCGGGCAGCATGGTCAGGAAGGTGAACTCGGTCGGGATAAAGTCCCAGATTGTGCCGACCGCACCCGCAGCGTCGCCCACGTTACGGATGGTCACCGTATAGTTCACCGCCTCGCCGGGCTGGAGCTCCGTCGGGTTGGCCGTCTTGCTGACCTGCCATTGGGCTGCCGGGGTCCTGTGCTCCCTGAGCACCACCGGCAGGACAACCAGGCTCCCTCCGATCTTGAGTGTGGCGCTGGCCGGGCCGATTGACACCCCGCCGGCCACAGCCCGCACCCGGTTTTGGTACTCGCCAGGATGGTTCACGGCCCGGACGTTGTAGCGCAGGGTGAGGGTATCGGTGAAATGGACCTGGGACCAGACGTAGCTGTTACCGCCGACGTGGGTCGGGGCGGTGATGACGTCGCTGCCGTAGGCCATGCCGCCGAACAGGAAATCGGCGGGCAGGGTGTCGGTGATCCGGTCCAGCACCACCGTCTCAGTGGTCGAGTGGCTGAACACCACCTCATAGGTCACCCAACGGCTGTCTCCCGGCTCCAGCTCATCGGGTGTTACCGTCTTGGTCACGCTGACCGTCCCGGTTGGTGCAGCAGCAGAAGGGAGCCGTGGCGTCCGATCGGCCGGAGAGGCTGTCACCGGTTCGACCCGCACCGCCTGGGCATCCGCACCCACGACCGGCAGGGTGGCCGGCGCTTCAGCCCCCCTCGTCGGCGCGATCCAGAAGCGCAAGGCCCCGTGGGTCGGGAACGGCCCCTGCCACACCAACCGCCGGCCTTCCTCACTCAGTTCAGGGCTGACGGCCAACTGACTGCCGGCGGCCAGGCCTGCATACTCAAAGCCTGGTGGCAGGATCACCTCCAGCCGACCGGCTCCAAAACCGCTCAGCGCGATCTCGTATAGCACCGGCGCTCCGTCGGCAGCCGACACCGGATGGCCGGCTGGCACGCCCCAGGCCATGACCGCAGCCAGCAATAGAACAAAGGGGAGTCCAACGACTGCAATCCTCTCCTTCATCTGCAAACCTCCCTCACACTTTTTGCCGGGCGAAGCGGTCCCGATTATACCATACAACGGGGGGAGGGGTCAAAGCAACCCCACGCATGGGACTGGAGCCTTCAGGCGAAAGCCTCGACTCCAGCCTGACCTCCACTATCTCCCCGGCGTTCTCCGCGTCTCTGTGGTAGAGTCTACTCACAATAAGGAATTCCACCACAAAGGCCCCAAGACACCAAGAAATTTCCCCAAACCTTCGAGTCTTGGTGTCTTGGTGGTTAAAATTTTTGATAAGTTTGGGGCAGTTGGCTTATTGTGCATGAACTCTGGTGTATCTGAGGCACGGTAAACGAATAAGGGCCACACGCCGCTGGTGGATTGCACTCCCCCGCCAGGCATGATATAATAGCGTCCTGGACGGGTGAACAGCGACAGAAAAGGAAAGGGCCATGACTCGGAAGCGCAGGGCTGTCGTCTGGGTATTCTCTTTGTCGGCCTGCCTGCTTGTGGCAGGCCTGGTGGTGGCGGCTGTCTGGGCCGTGCGCCATATCCCCGGCGTCGCCCGGCTGGTGTACGGGGACCCGTCCACCGCCACGGCCACCGCCACGCTCCGGGCCACCTTCACCCCACTGCCCGTCGCCACGCTGACCCCCATGCCAACGGCCGCATTGCCGACCGTCCTTTCTACCCCGGTGCCGCCCAGCCCCTCCCCAACGGCGGAAGCCACCGCCACCGACCAGCAGCCGACCGCAGCGCCGACCGACCTGCCCCCCACCCAGGAGCCGCC
>DAOTYI010000106.1:0-14427 GCA_034434895.1 Anaerolineae bacterium | reverse complement strand
TCGGACACCTCCAACCTGAGATGCCCTATTATCGCATAAAAATGCTCAGCGGGAAAGTCGGAGGGCGAAATCTTTGGGGTTGATGGCGGGCTCTTGTTCTGCTTCGAACACCCCCATAACGCCAGATTTGCCTTTTTCGGCACTTTGCAGTATAATGTTTATCAATCCGCAAATTTTGCGCATCTGTGGAGGTGAGGAGCGATGACAAAGCGGCGATCGAGCCTCAGTGGGCGCGGGGCAGAGATCTTGTTTGGCGAGCCTGTGGCCGTCGGAGTCGAGCCGCGCGGTCCACTGCCGGAGCCGGTGGGCCCTGAGCCGGTCATCGGTTCGACAGACGAGCCGGCCGGCCTCTCAGCCCCTCCGCCCACAGGACCAGCCGCTGCCGACGAGGAGGCCGGGCTGGAGCTGGCGCTATTTGAAGAGGCTCAGGACGGGAAACCGGGTCCAGGGAGAGAGGAGGATCTGTCAATCCTGGAAGAGCATCCTCCCCCGACCCCAGAGATGGAATCGGCCTTTTTTTCTGAAGCGGTTGTTGCCGAAGAGCCGCCGGAGCCGGTGGCCGACGTGCCCATCCCCACACTGGAGGTGACGATGGAAGAAAAGGATGCAAGGGAAGAAGCCGTTCTGTTCGAGGCACCGCCCCCCGAGACCGGTGATGTGACCAGCGGGGTGTTGCCCCCCAGGCCGGTCACAGGGTATATTGACCTGGGGGGCCTGGGGCCTGTGCTGGATGTGCAGGGCGGTGGGCCCCAGGTGAAACCGCTCGAACTGCCCGACCGGCCGCTGACCGAGGAGGAGAAGCAGCAACTGCTGGACCGGCTGGGCGATGCCCGCATTCAGGAACTGGACCGGCGGATCGGCGAAATCTATGACCAGGTGCTTTCCAGGGTTGGGGAGAATGAAGACCTGGCCACCGAGTGCTACAATCAACTGCTCAAGGCGCGAGATATTCTCCTGCGCCGCGACGCAGCCCGCATCCCGCAGGCGGAGTACTATATGGAACAGGTGCGCGCCCGCCTGAAACGCGCCGCCGAAAGTGAGAACGGAGCCAAAAAGTACGCCTGGTGGATCGCCGGTTGGGGATTGTTCTGGTTTGTGGCCTATATCACCGTGCTGATCCTGCTCAACTATAGCTGGTTCCGAAAAGCCATCATCCCGACAGGCACGGCCGATTCTCTGTTGAACATGGACATCTTTTTACCGGCCATGGTGTGGGGGGGGATCGGCGGGGTGGCCTGCGTCTTTTACAGCCTGTTCAAGCATGTCGGCCAGCGCGACTTTGATACCCAATACAACCTGTCCTATGTCGGCAAGCCATTCCTGGGCGTGATCCTGGGAGCCACCGTATACATGGTTGTTCACCTGTTGATCATCACCCTGGGCATCTTGCCGGCCGGGTTGCAGGGCGGAGAGATCAACACACCGACCGTTGCGCCCTGGATCATCTACCTGCTGGCCTGGGCTTCCGGCTTTAAGGAAAACCGCATCCTGGACCTGGTGGATCGGGTGATGAAGCGCATCTTTTCGGGCGAAGAGGCCGCGCCGGCCGGGCCTGCGGCCGGGCCGACCACACCGCCCGCGTAAGGGTGCCTGGCCGATTTGCAAGATTTCCGGGTTGTGGTATAATAAATCTGCCGTTGGGCGGTTAGCTCAGATGGCCAGAGCGCCACGTTGACATCGTGGAGGCCACAGGTTCAAGTCCTGTACCGCCCACCTGCCGGGGGATGGTGGAGAGCAGGTGGTTGTCCGCCGCCCACCCCAAATGAAGATTCAACACGTTGACCAGGACGAGTAGACGGCGAAAGGCGCCAGAGAGTGCGGGTCACCGGCTGCAAGCCTGCACCGTCGGAAACCGTCGAAAACCCCCTGGGAGTGGGTCCCTCAAATTGTCCCAGACAAGAGTATGGGACTCCGGGTGGCACCCGTTATCCAGCCCCACGAGGATGATGGAGGCTGCTTACCTCCATCATCGAACCTGGGTGGAACCGCGTGAGCCGGCCTCTCGCCCCATGGGCGAGGGGCTTTTTTTGTCAGAGTGGCCATCACGACCTGCCCTGAGGGCTCGCGGCGGGTCACACCTGCCGCACAGACCGGCTTTGAGCAATCATAACCAATGACCAGATCGGTGAATGGGAAGGATAAAAGAGATGGAAACGGAGAAAAACAACCATGATGAACAACTGTATAGACTGCGGCACTCCACGGCCCATGTGATGGCCGAAGCGGTGCTGGAGATGTTCCCGGAGGGCAAGCTGGCCTTCGGCCCGCCCATCGAGAACGGCTTTTACTACGATTTCGACCTGCCCCGGCCGTTGACGCCCGAGGACCTGGTCGAGATCGAGGCCCGGATGAGAGAGATCATCAAAGGCGATTATCCCTTTCTGCATCGTGATGTCAGTGTGGACCAGGCGCGGGCGATCTTTGGCAACCAACCCTACAAACTCGACCAGATCGAGAAACTGGCCTCCGGCCAGGAGGATGAACATGGGGCGGCAGGCGCCGAACCGGTCAGCAGCCTGTCTATCTACTCCCACCACCACTTTACCGACCTGTGCCGGGGTCCGCACCTGGAACGTACGGGGCAGATCCCCCTGGATGCCTTCAAGCTGCTGAATGTGGCCGGGGCCTACTGGCGCGGCGACGAGAAACAGCCGATGCTGCAACGCATCTATGGCACAGTGTGGGAGACAAAAGCGCAGCTTGAGGAGTATCTATGGCGGCTGGAGGAGGCTGCCCGGCGCGATCACCGCAGGCTGGGCAAGGCCCTGGACCTGTTCAGCATCCAGGAAACGGGCGGGCCGGGCCTCATCTGCTGGCACCCCAAGGGGGCACGCATCCGCCGCATCGTGGAGGAGTTCTGGTACCAGGAGCATGAACGGGGCGGGTATGAAATCGTCTACACGCCTCACCTGGGCAAGGCAGAACTGTGGTCCATCAGCGGCCACCTGGACTTTTATCGTGAGAGCATGTATGCGCCGATGGATGTCGAAGGGCAGGAATATTTTGTCAAACCGATGAACTGCCCTTATCAGATCTTGATCTACAAGTCACGTCGGCGTTCCTACCGCGAGCTGCCGCTGCGGTGGGCGGAACTGGGCACGGTCTATCGCTATGAGCGTGGCGGGGTGCTGCATGGCCTGTTGCGGGTGCGGGGCTTTACCATTGACGATGCCCATATCATCTGCCGGCCCGATCAGGTGGAGGAGGAGATTTTGGGCGTCTATGACTTTAGCCTGAACATGTTGCGTGCCTTTGGATTCCGCGACTTTGCCGTGTATCTGGCCACGCGCCCGGAAAAGTTTGTCGGTGTGCCGGAGCGGTGGGACCAGGCCCAGGCGGCCCTGAAGAGAGCCCTGGAGCATCAGGGCCTGCCCTATCAGGTAGACGAGGGAGGGGGCGCTTTCTATGGCCCCAAGATTGACATCAAGGTCAAGGACGCCCTGGGGCGCGAATGGCAGACGACCACGATCCAGTTCGACTTTAATCTGCCGGAGCGGTTCGAGATGACCTATGTGGGGGAAGATGGGCAGGAGCACCAACCCTATGTGGTCCATCGGGCGTTGTTGGGATCGTTGGAGCGCTTCTTTGGGGCCATGATCGAGCACTATGGCGGCGCCTTCCCCGTCTGGCTGGCCCCGGTGCAGGCCACAGTCATCCCCATTGCCGACCGGCACAACGCCTATGCCCGTCAGGTGGCTGCCCGGCTCAGGGCGGCTGGGCTACGGGTGGAGGTGGATGACTCCAGTGACCGGATGCAGGCCAAGATCCGCAACGCGCAGTTGGAAAAAGTGCCCTACATGCTGATCATCGGCGACCGGGAGATGGAACGCCAGGCGGTGGCGGTGCGCCTGCGCAACGGCCAGGACCTGGGGCCTCAACCGCTGGCCGACTTTATCGCCCTGGCCCAGGCAGCCATCGCTGAGAAGCGCGAGCTGTAGCTCTTCCAGCCCGGAACAGTGCAGAGGTCCGGCGGGCACAGGATAGGCTTGCTTTCTGCGTCTCAGTCGAGTTACTTACCCTGTCTTTTATTTGACCGGGCCGCACTTTTCAGGTATAATGAGGTCTGCACCATAGGGGTCAGAGACCCCAGATATGAGGGAGGAGTAGAGATCAGCAGAGATAGAACGCGCATCAACGAGGAAATCCGGGCTCCACAGTTGCGGGTCATTGATTCTGATGGCAGGCAACTCGGCATCCTGCCGCGCCGGGAGGCACTTCGCCTGGCCGAAGAACGCTCTCTGGACCTGGTAGAGGTTGCTCCGCAGGCCGAGCCGCCCGTTGCCAAGTTGATGGACTTTGGCAAATACCAGTATGAACGGGCCAAACGGGAGCGGGAGGCCCGCAAAGCCCGGAAGGAGATCGAGGTCAAAGAGGTTCAACTACGGCCCAAGACCAGCGAGCACGACATCGCTTTCAAGCTGCGCCAGGCGCGGTCATTCCTGGAGGCCGGGGCCAAGGTCAAAGTCCGGATGCGCTTCCGGGGCCGGGAGATCTACAACCTGGATATTGCCAAAAAACAGTTCGATCACTTTGCCGACCGGCTGGCAGACATCGGCACCATCGAACAGATGCCGACCTTTGAGGGGCATACCATGTTGATGATTGTGGCTCCCAACATCCGGGGGAAATAAAATCGGCCCGGAGCTTGGGGTGGGCCTGGAATCCATCCAATCAACAATCGGCTCCAGCTACAGAATTTTCTGAAACGGTATTTTGGGAGCAAAAGTGCCTGGCCCATGAACAGATCCAGGGTAGATAGTTCAAAGGATGTTGTCAACTGTTGCCCCTGGTAGGGGCAATCGTTTTGTGAGGAGGATTGATGCCCAAACTCAAGACCTACAAAGCCGCAGCCAAGCGGTTCGAGTACACCGGTTCAGGGAAGCTGATGCGGACCAAGATCGGCAAGAGCCACCGACGACGGATGAAGACCAAGCGGGTGAAGCGGATGTTTGACGAAATGCATGAAGTCACCTCCGCTGGTGCTAAGAGGCGACTTCGCCGCCTGGCTCCGTATCTCAAGCAGTAGTGGATGGCTGATCTCCGACCAGGAGATTAGAGATTGGAGAT
The DNA here is from genome assembly GCA_034434895.1 of Anaerolineae bacterium. Taxonomy (GTDB): domain Bacteria; phylum Chloroflexota; class Anaerolineae; order JAAYZQ01; family JAAYZQ01; genus DAOTXL01. Next base: position 9,360 of record DAOTYI010000106.1, on the reverse strand, counting down.
TGAGGAGTAGAACGTGCCAAGAGTAAAAGGGGGTCCCCGGACCCGGCGACGACATAACAAGGTTCTCAAGTTCACCAAAGGGCAGATGGGGGGCAAGCATCGCCTGTGGCGACGGGGCAACGAGGCGATGATGAAATCGTTGTGGTATGCCTATCGTGACCGTCGTGACCGGAAGCGCGATCTCCGTCGTCTGTGGATTTCCCGCATCAATGCTGCAGCTCGCCGGGAAGGGCTGTCGTATAGCCGATTGATGCACGGCCTGAAGGAGGCCGGCGTCGAACTGGATCGCAAGATCCTGGCCGATATGGCCGTGCGCGACGAAGCAACCTTTGGCCGACTGGTGGCCATGGCAAAGGGGCAGTAGTCGTTTGGTGATCACCAGCGCCCAAAACGAACGGGTCAGGTATGTCCGGTCCCTCGCCCGGCGGCGGGTTCGCCAGCGGGAGGGCCGTTTTGTTGTGGAAGGCACACGGCTGGCCGATGAGGTGGTGAGGGCGGGCATCAGGCCCGCTCTTGTTTTGTACACCCCGGCCTGGGCGGTGACACCGGCCGGGGAGCGCCTGTTGCCCGCCTTGAGCCAGGCCGAGGAGGGAGCCTGGCCCGTCAGCGACGCGGTGTTGGCCGCCTGTGCCGATACCCAAACGCCCCAGGGGGTGGTGGTGGTCGTTCCGGTTGTGGAGCTCCCTGCCCGGCCGGGCCTGATCCTGATCCTGGATCGGGTGCGCGATCCCGGCAATCTGGGCACCATCCTCCGTTCCGCCGAGGCGGCCGGGGTGGGGCAGGTTCTCCTGGCGCCGGGTACGGTGGATCGCTACAATCCCAAGGTGGTGCGTGGGGCCATGGGGGCGCACTTTCGCCTGCCGGCCTTTGACCTGAGCTGGGAAGCTATCGCCGGGCGGGTCGCCGGACGGGCTGTATGGCTGGCCGATGCGGCCGGCCAGGTGACCTACGATGCCGTGGATTGGACGCGCCCGGCGGCGCTGATCATCGGCGGAGAGGCGGCTGGAGCCGGCCGGGAGGCGGCCGCCCTGGCAGGCGGTCGGGTGTGCATCCCGATGGCCGGCGGGACAGAGTCACTCAACGCGGCCATGGCCGCGACCGTCATCCTGTTCGAGGCGGCACGGCAAAGGCGGGGGGTGGGGCGATGAATATCCGTTCGGTGACCTGTTTCGTCAACGTCGGCGATCCGGCCGGGCAGGCCGGGATGCTCCGCCAGGCCGGTCAACTGGCCCGTGAGGCCCGGACCGCTCTGGAAGCAAGCGGCTTCCCGGTGCAGACTGTTCGCCTGGCCACACAACCCCTCTCCCACCTGCCAGGCGACCCCCTGCGTCTGATGGCCAGCCTGTGGCCGCAGTGCCAGGATGCCGGCTTTGATTACCTGTCGCTGGGACCGGTCCTGGCCGACGCTCCAAAGGCCGACCTGTCCCTTTTGGATCTCCTCCCTGAGCTGATCCGCAGCAGCGAAGCGGTCTTTGCCGGCGTGCTCGTTGCCCGGCGAGGGCACGGCCTGCACCTGGCAGCCATCCGGCGCACGGCGCAAATCGTTCACGAAATCGCTCAGACCACCGCCCAGGGCTTCGGCAACCTGCGGCTGGCCTTGCTGGCCAACGTCGGGCCCCACACCCCTTTTTTCCCGGCTGCCTATCACGACGGCGGGCCACCGGCCCTGGCCCTCGCCACCGAGTCGGCTGACCTGGCCGTGGCTGCTTTCTCCCAGGCAGGATCGTTGGAGGAGGCCCGCACCCGGCTGGTCACGGCGGTTCAGGAAGCGGCAGCCCGTCTCGTCGCCGTGATCGAACCGCTGGCCGGGCGTCACCACTATCGCTTTGCCGGCCTTGACTTTTCGCTGGCCCCCTTCCCGGAGGAGGCGCGCAGCATCGGCGCAGCGATGGAGCGCCTGGGGGTGGAGCGTTTCGGCGCAGCGGGCACGCTGTTCACCGCCTGGTTGCTCACCGACTGCCTGAAGCAGGCCAGATACCCACGCTGCGGTTTTAACGGGCTGATGCTGCCGGTGCTGGAAGATGCAACCCTGGCCGTTCGCAGCCACGACGGTCTGTTCACCATCAACGACCTGCTCCTGTACTCAGCGGTGTGTGGCACCGGTCTGGATACTGTGCCCCTGCCCGGCGATGTGAGGGAAGAGGAGCTGGCCGGCATCCTGCTCGATGTGGCTGCCCTGGCCCTGCGCCTGGACAAGCCGCTCACCGCCCGGCTGATGCCGGTTCCCGGCGCCCAGGCCGGTGATCTGACGGCGTTTGACTTTTCCTACTTTGCCAACGGGCGCGTGCTGGGTGTCAAAGGCTTCGGCAGCCGGCATCTGTTTGAACGCGGGGACTGGCTGGCTTTGACGGGGGCGGAGTGAACCCTTTGCCGGCCGGCATTCAGCACAAGAAGTAACACCCGCCCGCAGTTTATGACCGCCATTGGGACGCGGTCTGGCCCGGCGGTTGTCTCCCCAACCGGCGAGAGGGTGCCGATTATGCGGCGTTGGCGGCTGCACAGGCCGCGCACAGCCCCGGAATTGAAAGATGGTCCAGCGCGGGCCGGAAGCCGTACTCGGCCTGCAGGCGCGCGCCAAAGTCCTGAGCCGTCTCCAGTTCAGCGCTGAGGACCTGACCGCAGGCTCGACAGATCAGGTGCAGGTGAGGGCCGTGGATGCCGAGAAGCTCATAGCGCCGCTGGTCATCGCCGGCATCCACGCACGAGACCAACCCCAACTCCTGGAGCAGGTCCAGGGTGCGATACACGGTTGAGATGTCCACCGCCGGGTTGACCTCCTGTACCCGGCTATAGATCTCATCGGCGGTGATCAGCCCCTCCACGCCGTGCAACACCGACAGAATGATCTTGCGTTGTGGGGTCAGCCGAAAGCCACGCTGGCGCAGTTGGTGGACAAAGATCTGTTCGCAGGCCAAGCGACACCTCGTGGTTGGGTTTATCCTGTACCTCAGAGGGCAGAAGTTACGCAGTTGTCCCGGCAGGCTTACCACAAAGGCACCAGGACACGAAGAATGACCAGGAAATCTTGGTGCCTTCGTGTCCTGGTGGTGAACATGCCATCCATTGTGTAAATCCTGTCAGATGAGCCGTGCTGGACTCGAACCAGCGACCCGCTGCTTAAAAGGCAGCTGCTCTGCCTGCCTGAGCTAACGGCCCATGTCAGCTCTATTTTACCATTGGCTTCTCGATTTGGCAAACGCCCAGGCCGGTCAGGCATTCGCCATCAGCTTGTTGGCTCGCCTGCACCCCGTTGCTCTCGCTTGAAATCCACAAACCGATATCCAACCCCCCGTTCGGTCAGGATGTAGCGTGGATTGCCGGGGTCGGGTTCGATCTTTTGCCGGAGATAGGTGATATACAGCCGCAGCAGGCCGGCCTCGTCGCGGTACTCATAGCCCCATACTTTCGACAACAGCATCTCGTGGGTCATCACCCAGCCGGCATTGTTCACCAGATGGTAGAGCAGGCGATACTCGGTCGGCCGCAGGCGGATCGGCTTCCCTTCTACGATCACTTCCCGCTGCCGAAAGTCAATCTCCAACCGGTCGTCAATGCGGACCGTGGTCCTGGATACCGGCGCGGGCATCTCGGCGCGGCGCAGCACGGCGCGGATGCGGCTGGCCAGCTCCCTGGGGCTGAACGGTTTGGTGACATAATCGTCGGCACCCAACTCCAGACCCCGGATGCGATCCTCTTCCTCTCCCTTGACGGTGAGCATGATGACCGGCACGGTGGAGATTTCCCGCAGCCGCGCCAGCGTCTCAAAGCCGTCCATGTCCGGCATCATGACATCCAGCAGCACCAGATCGGGCAGGGTGTCACGGACCTTTTCCAGCGCCTCCAGCCCATTTCTCGCTTCCACAACCTGGAACCCTTCCAGTTCCAGGTTCATCCGCACAAAGCGGACCATGCGCGGTTCGTCATCTACAATCAGGATCAGCTTGTCGGTCGCTGAACCCATTGGACCCTCCAGGCCCGGTCAGGCTCTGGGCTGCCGGGGGCTATTTTCTCGGCAGCGTAAAGATAAAGACAGACCCTCGCCCTGGCGCGCTCTCCACCCACACCCGACCGCCGTGGGCTTCGATGATGGCCTTGACCAGGTATAACCCCAGTCCGGCCCCCTCGGTGCGGCGGTGCAGGCCCGATTCGACCCGGTGGAAGCGGTCGAAGATGCGCTCCTGTTCCTCCGGTGGGATGCCGATCCCCTGGTCGGCCACATAGACCGTCACCCCGGTGTTGTCCACCCGGCCCCCGACCCACACCGGGCCGCCGTTGGGCGAATATTTGACGGCATTGCTGACCAGGTTGGTCAACACCTCGCGCAGCCGTTCCGGATCGCCCCATACAGGCGGAAAGTTGGGCGGGAAATCGAGTTCAAAGGTGTGAAGATCGGTTTGGGTGCGAAAGGCGTCCACCACCTTCTCCGCCAGGCGGGGCAGGTGGACATCGGTCGGCTCAAGCTTGAGACCGCCGGCCTGGATGCGGCTGGCCTCCAGCAGGTTGTCAATCAGATGGGTCAGGTGATCCGCTTCCTCGGCGATGACCCCCAGGCTCTCCCGGATCGTGGCCCGGTCCCAATCGGCATCCTCGCGGCGCAGAGTCTCGGCATAGCCCTTGATGAGGGCGACCGGCGTCTTGAGTTCGTGCGACACCACCGACACAAAGGTAGATTTCAGTTCCTCCGCCTGGCGGAAGCGGGTGATGTCCACCACATTGAGGATGATCCGCGTCAGGTTGCCCTCTTCGTCATAGAGTGGGGTGGCGGTGATCCCCACTGTCAGGGGGGGGCCGCTCCGGCGCACGATATCCCCTTCGACATAGGCCCGGGCCTCGGCAGCAGAGGTGCGGTGGAGCGGCAGTTCGGGCAGGGGGCGCGGCTGGCCCTGACGGTCGCGCAGCGCCAGGACCTCGCCCACAGGACGGCCCAGGGCTTCTTCGGCCCGCCAGCCGGTCATATGGGTCAGGGCCCGGTTAAAGACCTGAATCCGGCCGGTTGCATCCAGGATCAGAATCCCTTCGGCGCTGTTTTCGATGATGGCCGACAGCGCCCGCCGTTCCTCATTTACCTGCTGGTACAGCCCGGCGTTGCGCACGGCAATGGCTGCCTGGTCGGCAAAGGCCGCCAGGAGCATCCGGTCGTTGGCCGAAAAGGCCCCACCCCCGATGCGAAAGATGTAGATGGCCCCGATCAGGTCCTCTTCGATGACCAGCGGCAGGGCCACCACCTGGCTGAGGGCCAATCCGGCAGCCGCAGCGACCATCCCCAGGCGCATTTGCAGGTCAGGGATGCGCCAGCGGGAGAGCAGGCCCTGCATTTCCTGCACACCTGGCAGGTCGGCCCACAGAGGCTGGAAGAAGCCGATCAGGCCGGGCGGCAGGCCATAGCTGGCCCGTACACGCAAGACCCCATCCCGCCCGCGCAACACAATGAGGCCCGCCTGCCCCCGCAGCAGCTCCACCGCGCTGCGCAGCGTCAGTTCCAACAGGGAAGGCAGGTCCAGCCGGGAGGTCATGGCCCGGCTGATCTGCAACAAATAGTCCCGCTGGCGAAGCTGATAGTCTTGCATTCAGGGTTCTATACCGGGCCGGCTCCAGCCGAGGCGCGGCAGAGATAGAAGGAGGGGGTGCGCAGCGCCTGGCGCTCGTAGAGGCTACCCACCGTCTGGATAAAGGGGTCCACGAGGCCGTGTTCCACCATGGCCACGACGCAGCCGCCAAAACCGGCGCCGGTCATCCGTGCTCCCCAGCACCCGGCCTGTTGTTGGGCCAGAGCCGCCATCAGGTCCAGCTCTTCACAGCTCACCTCATACAGGTCGCGCAGGCTGGTGTGGGAGGCATTCATCAGCCGGCCAAAGGCTGCCGCATCGCCCCGGCGCAAGGTCTGGACGGCGCGCAGGGTCCGGTCATTCTCATAGACCACATGGTGGCACCGCTTGCGCAGCAGCGGCGGCAACCTGGCAGCCTGGGAATCGAACCTTTCTACATCCAGGTCGCGCAGGGCCATCACCCCCAACCGCCGTGCTCCTTCTTCGCACTGCGCCCGTCGCTCGTTATAGGCCGACTCGACCAGACCACGCCGCCGGCCTGTGTCGCAGACCACAACCGCGGCGTCGGGCGGCAGGGGGACCGGTTCCCAGGTCAGGTGGCGGCAGTCTATCAACAGGGCGTGGCCTTCCTGTCCCAACAGGCTGATGAGTTGATCCATCAGGCCACAGTGGGTGCCGGCAAACTCATGCTCTGCCTGCTGGCAGAGGCGGGCCATCTCCAGCAGAGGCAGGTCCAGGCCGAACAGGTGGTTGGCGGCGACCGCCACCGCCACCTCCACCGCCGCCGACGAACTCAGGCCGGCGCCGATGGGCACGTCACCGCCATAGACCAGGTCCAACCCGCTCAGGCGGTGTCCGGCCCGTTCCAGCAGGGCCAATACCCCCCGCACATAGTTGGTCCAACGCGCCTCCGGATCGGGTTGCAGGTCATTGAGGGAAAAGGTCGCCTCGCGCTCCAGTGTGCAGGCCAGCAGGCGGACCTGCCGGTCGTCGCGGCGGCCGGCCGCCAGCCACACTGCCCGGTCAATGGCCATGGGCAGCACAAAACCATCGTTGTAATCGGTATGCTCGCCGATGAGGTTGACGCGGCCTGGTGCCCGAAACTGTCCCTGGGGTGGATATCCGAACTTTTCCTGAAACAGGAGAGCGATCCATTCCTGGAAATTGGGTTGGTCTGAAATTTTAGGCTCCATACTTGGTCAGGCGGAGGGCATGGCCCATGGCCAGCGGCAGCTCATCGCTGGCGGGAAAGAGGCCCAGGCTGCCCCGGCTGCAGGCCCGTTCGCCGAACTCGGCTATTCCGTCAGGCAGGCAGTAGCGGCTCCAGAGCAGCGTGGGGACCGGATGCCAGGAATGGCTCCTGAGCAGCGAGGGGGTGGAATGGTCACCTGTGACGATGAGCACGTCGGGATTCAGGGCCAGGATGGCCGGCACAACCACCTGGTCCACATGGGCGATCACCGCCGCTTTCTGTTCAAAGTCGCCATCCTCGCCGGCTGAATCGGTCTTTTTGACGTGGAAGAAGAAATAGTCATACTCGTCCCAGTGGGCACGCAAGGTCTCGACCTGATCCTCGACCGTCTCACCGGCCACGGGCAGCACCTCCATGCCGACCAGTCTGGCCACCCCTCTGTACATCGGATAGGTGGCGATGGCCGCTGCTTTCAGGCCATAGACTGTCGTGAACCTGGGCAGGCCGGGGTCCCGGGCGATGCCGCGCAGGTTGAGGGAGTTGGCCGGCGGATGGGCCTTCAGGAGGTCCCGGGCAGCGGTGAGCCACTCGTTGAGCAGGGCCGCTGTCGGCGCGGAGGCTTCGTCGGCGGCGCGGGCGGGCAGGGGCGGCACGCCGAGCTGCTGTGGGTCGGTGTCGTAGATGTTGGCCTGGAGCGTCTGGCCGGCGGTGGGACGCAGCACCAGCACAAAGCGATACTCTTTGACCGTCTCGACAAAGGTCTGTACGCTGGGCAGCCTGATCTCCCGCAACAGGGCGACCAGCTTCTGGTTGACCTCGGTGGGGATGCGGCCGGCACGCCGGTCGGTAATCAGCCCCTGTTCGTCCACCGTACAAAAGTTGCCCCGCGCCGCCAGATCCTCCGGCTGCAGGTCAAAGCCGATGCCCAACGCCTCCAGCACGCCCCGGCCGATGTCGTAGGTCAGCGGGTCGTAGCCAAAGAGGGCCAGGTGGGCCGGGCCGCTGCCAGGGGTGATGCCGGGCCGCACCGGCACGGCCAGCCCCAGTTGCGACCGGGCAGCCAGGGCATCCAGGTTGGGGGTAGGGGCGGCCTCCAGTTCGGTCTTGCCGTCCAGCTCACGGGGCAGGCCACCCAGTCCATCCATCACCAACTGCACGATCCGGGTCTTGCCGGGGATGTGTAACGATGTCATCAAGTTAAAATCTGCCATCATAGCCTCAACAGGAATGCGGAATGTGGAATGCGGAATGCGGAATGCGGAATGCGGAATGCGGAATGCGGAATGCGGAGTGTGGAATGCACAATGCACAATTCCCAATTCGCATCCGCCACCCTCTCGCAGGTTAGAAAGTCATCGCAGCGCACTTAGATTGCGCCCAAATCTGCAGGAGGGCAGGCAGTACCAGGGAGGAATGAGAATTGTGCATTGTGCCTTGTCGCTTGTGCCGTGTCAGCGGATCGCCCGCTCCGTCTCCCGGTCAAAGAGATGAATGTTGTCCATGTTCACCACCACGTCCATCTCCCGACCGACACGCGCCCGGGTTCGGGGGTCGGTAATGGCGATGAACTGCTTCTGGCCGGTGAGCAGATAGACATAGATCTCCTTGCCCATCAGCTCAGTCACATCCACCCTGGCGGTCAGCGGCTCGGCGCGGATACCGGGAGGGGAGAACTCCCGGTCGTGGATGTCCTCCGGGCGGACTCCAAAGATGACCTGCCTGCCGGCATAGGCGCGGGCGACCTGTGCCTTCTCCGGCGGGAGTTTGAGGCGGAAGGTCCCCCCATCCACATACAGGTCCCCGTCCTGCTCCACCAGCGTCACGTCGAAAAAGTTCATGGCCGGGCTGCCGATAAAGCCGGCGACGAACACATTGTCCGGCCTGTCGTACAGGTTCTGGGGCGTGTCAATCTGCTGCATGATGCCATCCTTGAGCACACAGATGCGGGTGCCCATGGTCATGGCCTCGGTCTGGTCGTGGGTGACGTAGATAAAGGTCGTTTCCAGGCGTTGGTGCAGCTTGGAGATCTCGGCCCGGGTCTGGACCCGGAGCTTGGCATCCAGGTTCGACAGCGGCTCGTCCATCAGGAACACCGCCGGTTCGCGGACAATGGCCCGGCCCAGGGCCACACGCTGGCGTTGGCCACCGGAGAGCTGCTTGGGCTTGCGGTCCAACAGGTTCTCGATGCCCAGGATGGCAGCCGCCTCCTTGACCCGCCGGTCAATCTCGGCCTTGGGGGTCTTGCGCAGCTTCAGGCCAAAGGCCATGTTGTCATAGACCGACATGTGCGGGTAGAGGGCATAGCTCTGGAACACCATGGCGATGTTCCGGTCTTTGGGCGGCACGTCGTTGACCACGCGATCGCCGATGGAGATCGTGCCTTCGGTGATCTCCTCCAGGCCGGCCAACATGCGCAGGCTGGTGGATTTGCCACAGCCTGAGGGCCCGACAAAGACCAGGAACTCTTTGTCTTCGATAAAGACATTCAGGTCCTGCACGGCCACGACGTCGCCAAAACGCTTCCAAACATGATCATAGGTGATACTTGCCATTGTCTGCTTGACTCCTTGCGATAGAATGTTGCCTCGAGACAAGGGAGACAGAACTTTTCGGTCACGCCCC
>DAOTYI010000105.1:0-19235 GCA_034434895.1 Anaerolineae bacterium | reverse complement strand
TTCCCCGGCTCCGGCACCCGCGCATCGGCGCTCAGCCAGCGGGCAAGCGCCGGGTCGTACCAGCGCGCGCCCATCTGGTACAGTCCCAGGCTCTCCTCCTGGCGCTGGCCGGTGTAGCGGAAGCTGGTCGGCGTCGTCCCCCAGGTGTAGCGGGCCTCCCCCCAGGCTTTGTAGCGCAGCTCCGCCACCCTCCGATTTCACCGCCGAGAACGCCGAGAACGCAGAGGAATCACAAAAACTCTGCGGCCTCGGCGGCCTCTGCGGTGAGAGAGGATATTTTTAAGCACCCCCCGACACGAGGAGCGGGGTCCTGCTGTTGTCCAGGACCTTGACTGTGCTGCTCAGATGGTCCCCCACCAGGTAGTATTGGTAACTGGTATGGGGCTGGTTCCAGTCCGGGGTGCGATCGGTTCCCACGGCGGCGGCAGGTCGCTACGGGGATAGGCAGAATGAACGGATCGCCGAGCTGGTCATCCGCACCGCCAGAGGCAGATAGATGGTCAAGGATTGATCTCAATAGATACCCTCAGGGACAGGCCTGTCGCCAGGCATCCAGATCGCGGTTCTTGAGGATCACACTCAAGCCCATCGCCATGGCCTGGGGACAGACCTGGTTCAGAAACCGGTTGAGAGTCAGTTCGTCGGTGTACTCGGCGGCGAATACAGCTTTGCCGGCGGCGATAAAGGGTGCCATCTGGTCGCACCATCCCTGAACAAAACAATCTTCGGTCAAGGCCCAGTCAAAATAGGGCAGCAGATCGGCAACCTGATCGCCGTCGTTCTTCAGGCCGATGGACAGACCCCGCGCATGGGCCTCGTTGGCCAGCCAGAGGTTATAGGCAAGCTGATCCTGATAGGTCAGCGGAAAGCCGGTGTCGCTGGCATAGCCGTCTATGTTGTCCGGCTCGATGCCGTCAAACCCTTTGGCCTTGCATTGGTCAAAGCGAGCGCGCATGATCGGGGCCAGCAGGTCGATCTGGCGGATGTCCAGCCACTTCTCGCCGGGCCAGCCTTCATAGTCGTTGCCCAGGACCGAAGCCGGGAACAGGTCTGCGTCGGGGCGCCAGTCTTCCCAGGAACCGACGCTGATGTAACAGATGACCTTCCGCCCCTGGGCGTGCAATGCGGCCACGGTACTGGCCTCATTGTCGAACAGGTCAATATCGTACACATCCACGTCGAACGATGGGTCTATGGGCAGGCCGGTCAATTGCCACTGCCAGCTGGTGTGGACAGAGGGTTGCCACCATCCCGGCGCACCGGCATCGTTCTTCAAGATGGCGGGCAGGAGAAACCTGTCGGTCTCGCTCGTGCCTGCACAGACAGCCTGGGTGCGCTCCAGGGCCGGGGAGGGACCTTGCCTTTCAGGGGAGAAGGCAGGGTTCTGGTCACCGGCCCGGTCCGGCGGCATGGTCAGGCAGACCGCACCCTGCGGGACCGGCGGTGACACCCCGGTCGAGGGGAGGCAGCCGATCAGGAGGAGGGCAGCGACGATCCATAAAAACACCCCCGATACCCCAACCTGACCTGACACTTTGCCCTCCCCTTGGCCCAAGGTGGGCAACTGCTCGCAGTTGCCCCGCTGTCGCCCTGACCCTACTCCGAAGAGCCATCCCAGCCAGCCAGCCGGGCCGACAGCCACCACAGCGCCTGTCCCTTGAGCCGGCAGTTGAAGCCGTGGGAATGGGCGCACTCGTCATCGTTCCGGGGCAGGTGACGGCAGTCCTCGCTATGATGTCGGCACCAGGCAGCGCACCAGGGGCAGCTATCGTCCGTGTCGGGATAGCAGGTCCCGGCCGGGTCGCAGCTCTCGATATCGGCAAAGTCGTACAGCACCTTGCCCTGCTCCCGGACATAGCGGCGCACCAGGTCGTTGTTGCGGGCCAGGGCCTCACTGCCCCCATCGGTGTGGCCGGTCATGTACACAAAACGCACCTGGGGATATTCCCGTTCAAGCTGGCTCATCATCTCCAGGTAGCGCTGCACCTCTGTCCCTTCGTCAGACAGCTCGCCACACCAGGACCACAGGAAGGCGGTCGCCTGCGGCGCGTTGTCGAGCAGGCTACGGGCTGTGTCGAGAAAGCTGTCGGGGTCCCACGACCAGCCATCATCATAGCCCATCCGCAGGCAAGGTGGCTCACCCTGAGCAGGGGGGACCTGCCACTCCAGGCAAAAGTTGTAGGCCGGTGGGTCCACATACCGGCTCAGGTAGCCGGCGCCGGTCCACAACTGCGTGCCGTGGGAGGTAGAGCCGTAGAGCCAGACGACCTTCTGCCTGGCCTGCTCCAGCCAATGGGCCGGGATGCGGCTGAGGTCGGTGCAGGTGTGGTCTATGATGATAGCCTGGCCAACCGGAGGGGCCGGCGGCGGAGGGGTTGGAGCCGGCCCGATGGCAGTGGGGAATGGAGTCGGCGCCTCCTCTGCCGCGTCGGGCTGACCAGCACCACAACCGGTGAGCAGACCCATCAGGAGGACCAGCGCCAGGCAGAATCGAATCATCCTTTCATCTCCTTTCAGAGCTTTGTGCTTTTGTGCCCTGGTGGTGAATTGTTAGACGAGCCGGGCCGATGGCCTGACTGCTCATGCCCCCACATAGCGGGCGTACAACGCCCGCGCCCGGGCCGGCTCGTCGGTGCCCTTGACGATAGCCCGCCCGTCGGGAAAGAGGGTGAGCTGGCAACCCTCCACCTCCAGGCGGAGCAGGTATTCATTGACGCTGAGTGGGCCCACCCCGGCCAGCCGTCCGGCCAGCGCCGTCAGGTCAAGAGGGCGGGCCGGTCGGGGGGTGATCTGCACAGCCGTGCGCCCACAGAGCACCGCCGTCATCGAGCCCTGTTCGGCGCTGAGCAGCTCGTAGCGACCCTCATCGCACACCGGGCAGGGGGCCTGGCCCTTCTGCACCCGGGCGCGCTCAAAATCACCGCTCCACACGTCCACCATCACCAGGCTGCGCAGCAGCTCCTCTTTCCGATCCAGCAAAATCTTGAGCCCTTCTGTTGCTTCCAGCGCAGCGATAACGGCCACCGCCGGCCCCAGGACCCCGGCCGTCTCGCAGGTGGGCACCGAGCCAGGGGGCGGCAACGGGCCCAGCAGGCAACGCAGGCAGGGCGTCTCGCCGGGGAGAATGGCCGCACTCAGGCCATAGGTGCCCAGCACGCCACCATAGACCCACGGGATGCGGTGCTTGACGCACGCCTCGTTGACCAGGTAACGCACCTCAAAGTTGTCGGCGCCATCCAGGACCAGATCGGTCCCGGCGATGAGCCTTTCCACCGTGTCGGCGTTGACGTCCATCACCTGTTCTTCGATCTCGACCTGGGAGTTGATCTGCCGCAACCGGCGAGCAGCGGCCACCGCCTTGGGGATACCGGCTGCCGCATCCGCCTCGTCATAGAGGGCCTGGCGGGGCAGATTGTGCCACTCGACGAAATCCCGGTCGGCCAGCACCAGCCGGCCCACCCCGGCCCGCACCAGGTGCGCAGCCACATGGCTGCCCAGCGCCCCACAACCGACCACCACCGCTCTCTTGCTCGCCAGCCGTTCCTGGCCTGCCCGTCCTCCCCAGCCGGGCAGGATCATCTGTCGCGCATAGCGCTCCAGGCGGATGTCAGGGGTGAGGTCTTGTCTTCCCTGTTGAAAATCTGTAGCCACCTCTGTCTCCCTCCGTCCTTCACCACGCCCTCCATTATACTTCAACTCCAGACACCTGGCAAACTCCGCACCCCCGTGCCTTACAACTTGCTTCAAAGCCGATTCCAGGTTATAATATTCCATGTGCAACTTGATTTTCCCGAGCCATTTGGAGCCTTGTGGGGCTTGCGGTCGGATTGCCCCTCACCCCATCCCCTAACCTGGAAGGGGGCCAGGGGGTAGGGGTGAGGTCGAATCGAGAACAGGGTCGAGCTACTCAAACCATGGTCAGCAAGGAGGCGAACCAATGGAAAAAGTCATTACCATCGAGCGGCACATCCTGGAGCAGCAAAAGAGGCACCCCGAAGCCACCGGCGTGCTCACCAGCATCCTGTACGACATCGCCCTGGCCGGCAAGGTGATCGCCCGGGAGACGACCCGCGCCGCCCTGGCCGACATCCTGGGCCTGACCGGCCGGTTCAACGTCCAGGGCGAAGAGGTGGCCAAGCTGGACCAGTACGCCAATGCGGCCATTGTCCGCCTGAACCAGTTCACGGGCCGGCTGGCGGTGATGGCTTCGGAGGAGATCGAGGAGATCATCCCCATCCCTGACGAGTTTCCTACCGGCCGTTACGTGCTGCTCTTTGACCCCCTGGACGGTTCATCCAACATTGACTATTCGGTCAGCATCGGCACCATCTTTTCCATCTTGCGCCGCAAGACGCCCGATGGAACGCGAGGCACGGTCGAGGATTGCCTGCAACCGGGGCGGGAGATCGTGGCGGCCGGATATATCCTCTACGGTCCCAGCACCATGATGGTCTACAGCGCCGGCAACGGCGTCCACGGCTTCACGCTGGACCAGACGGTGGGCGAATTCCTGCTCACCCACCCCAACATCAGGATCCCGGCCAAACCCAAGTTCTACAGCGTCAACCAGGGCTACGAACGCTATTGGACCCCCGAAATCCAGGAATTCACCAACTACCTGCAGAGCCAGAACCTGTCGCTGCGTTATATCGGTTCGCTGGTGGCCGATTTCCACCGCAACCTGCTGGGGGGAGGCATCTTTTACTATCCGGCCGACAGCCGCGATCCCAAGAGGCCCGGCGGGAAGCTGCGCCTGCTCTACGAGTGTGCCCCCCTGGCCTTCCTGGCCGAGCAGGCCGGCGGGGCAGCGTCGGACGGCACCCAGCCGATCCTGGACATCCAGCCCACCCAACTCCATCAGCGCGTACCGCTCTTTATCGGCAACAAGGAGCTGGTAGCCCTGGCCGAGGCGTTTATCCGGGGTGAAAGGCCGTAGCAGCATCGGCAAAGAAGAGATGACTCAAGAGGTTTATGACATCACCATCATCGGCGGCGGGCCTTCAGGGCTGTACGCTGCTTTCTATGCCGGGCTGCGGGCCGCCCGGACCAAGATCATTGACAGCCTGCCGCAACTGGGCGGTCAGTTGGCCGCCCTCTACCCGGAAAAGTACATTTATGACATCCCCGGCTTCCCCAAGGTCCTGGCCCGCGAGTTCGTGGACCGGCAGGTGGAACAGGCCATGCAGTTCTCGCCCACCGTCTGTCTGGGCGAAAAGGTGACCGACCTCCGCCAGGACCAGGAGGGCCTCTTCCTCCTCCACACCGAAGCGGGCCATGTCCATCTGTCGCGCACCGTCATCATCGCCGCCGGGATCGGGGCTTTTGTCCCCCGCACCCTGGACCTGCCTGATCTCCAGGCTATGGCCGGCAAGGGGGTCTATTATTTTGTCAAAGACCTGGAAACCTTTCGCCACCGGCGGGTGATGGTGGTCGGCGGGGGGGATACCGCTTTGGATTGGGCTCTCAGCCTGCTCAAGATCGCCGATCAGGTGACCCTCATCCACCGCCGTGACCGCTTCCGGGCCCATGAAGAATCGGTCCGCGAGCTGTTTGCCTCGCCCAGCAAAATTCTGTTGTGCCATGAGCTAAAGGCGCTTCACGGCGAGGATCGGGTCCGGGCGGCGACGGTTCTGGACAACCGCAACGGCACCGAGACCACCTTGGAGGTGGATGCCATCATTCTGGGTCTGGGCTTCCTGGCCAACCTGGGACCGATCCGCGACTGGGGGCTCCAGATCGTCGGGAACTCGATCCGGGTGGATGCCACCATGCGCACCAATCTGCCCGGCGTGTATGCCGTCGGCGACATCGCCACCTACGAGGGCAAGATCAAGCTGATCGCCACGGCCACGGCCGAGGCAGCCATAGCCGCCAACTATGCCAGGAACTACCTGGACCCAACCGTCCAGGTCTCTCCCGGCCACAGCAGTGAGCGGGGGCAGGGGTAGAAGGCCGGGCTGAATCAGCAGCACAACAGCCCGGCCAGGGCCAGCGAATAGACCCGCGCCCCGGGCGGATCGGAGCGGGAGGTGAGGACCACCGGGGCCGCTGCCCCCATGACAATGCCGGCCATCTTGGCCCGGGCCAGATACTCCAGATTCTTGGACAGGATGTTGCCTGCATCCAGGTCGGGCACCACCACGACATCCACGTCGCCCGACACCGGGCTGACAATCCCCTTCTCCTGCGCTGCCTGGGCTGAGATGGCGTTGTCGAAAGCCAGCGGCCCATCCACAATCGCTCCCTTGATCTGCCCTCGCTCGGCCATCTTGCTCAGACAGGCGGCATGGACCGTAGAGGGGATGTTGGGGTTGATCGTCTCGATTGAGGACAGGGCCGCCACTTTGGGCCGCTCCACTCCCAGCCGGCGGGCCAGGTCAACCGCATTCTGGGTGATGGCCGCTTTCTGGGTGATGTCGGGGGTGATGTTGATGGCCGCGTCGGTGATGAGCAGCAGCTTGTGGTAGGTGGGCACTTCCAGGACAAAGACGTGGCTCAGCAGCCGGTCGGTGCGCAGGCCGGTGTTGTGGTCGAGAATGGCGTGGAGCATCTCGGCGGTGTGCAGGTAGCCCTTCATCAGCACCTGAGCTTTGCCCTGCCGTACCAGGTCCACGGCGGCTATAGCCGCCGCCTTGTTGGTCGGGGTGGGGACAAGCTGGGCGCCGTGCAGGTCCCAGCCAATGGCCTCCGCCTCGGCGCGGATCTCCTCCTCACGGCCCACCAGCAGCGGGATGACCAGCCCCAGCCCGACCGCCCGCTGCACCGATTGCAGCACCAGGTTGTGGGCCGCAGCCGCCACCGCTACCCTCGTCGGCGGCCTCTCTTGAGCCAGCCTGATCAGTTCTTCCAGACGGGCAATCATCTTTTTTACTCCTGAGGTCTTTTCCTCCGCGTTCTCTGCCTGCTCTGCGGTGAGAGGGGATATTTTTTCAAGCACCTTCCTGCGACCGGATGCGCCGCAGGGCCAGCGGCAGGCGCAGCAGCAGGTCACCGGCGACCATGCCCATGTCCCCCAGGTCGGCGCGGGCCAGCTCCCCGGCCAGACCGTGTAGATAGGCGCCGGTCACCGCCGCTTCGAACGCCGCCAGGCCCTGCGCCCGCAGGCCCACTATCGCCCCGGCCAGTACGTCCCCACTGCCGGCCGTCGCCAGACCGGCATTGGCAAAGGGCAACACCATCACCCGCCCATCGGGCGCGGCAACGACGGTGAAAGCCCCTTTGAGCACCAACACCACGTTCCAGGCGGCTGCCATCCGCATCGCCACCCCTTCCCGGTCGGCCTGGACCTCCCTGGCCGTCGTCTCTCCTCCCATCAGCCGCGCCATCTCGCCGGGATGAGGGGTGAGGATGGTATCGGGGGGCAGCGCCTTCCACCAGTCGTCAGCCTGGGCCAGGGCGTTCAACCCATCGGCATCTATGATGAGGGGCGGCAGGCCCGGCCGCTCTACCTCTTTGGCCGCCGCACTGGCCACAAAGCCGAGGCGTCCCCGGCGCTCCGCCCGCTCCAGCCCCAGAAAGGCGTGGACAAAGGCCACCGTCTCTTTCTCCTGAGTCAACCCCGGCCCCAGCAGCAACGCCTCATAATCGCCCATCTTGTCCCGGAGCAGTTCGACCGCGCCGGTGGAGATGACGCCCAGGTCATGGGGGAGCAGCAGGTAGGTCGCCTCCGTCAGGTGGGCCGCCACCGCCGGCTGGATGGGTGGAGGCAGGGCCATCGTCACCAGGCCGGCACCCACCCGCGTTGCCGCCGCGCCGGCCAGCGCCGCCGCACCGACATAGTGAACCGACCCGGCGACGACAAGCGCCCGGCCAAAGGTCCCCTTGTGCGCCGACCGGGGCCGCCGTGGGAGCCAGTCACGGATGCGGTCGGCCGTGGCCATCTCCAGCGCCACGTCGTCGGCCAGGGAGGGCGGGATGCCAATGTCGGCGACGACGATCTCGCCCACGGCCTCCGCCCCCGGAAAGCGCAACAACCCGACCTTGGGATAGGCAAAGGTCACCGTCAGGTCAGCCGGCAGGGCAGCAGGGTCCAGAGCGCCGCTGTCACAGTTCAGGCCGCTGGGGCAATCCACGGCGACGACAAGAGGACCGGCTTCCACCGGGGCGGGGGGCACTATTTCGGCCAGGCCGCCCGGCAGCCGGCGTTCGGACAGGGTCTGTCTGGCCACAGCCAGCAACTCCTTGAGCACACCGCCGATAGGGCGATCCACACCCACCCCCAACAGCGCATCTACAACCACATCGGCCTCGGCCAGCAGCCGGCGCAATGCCTCGAAACCGGTATCCTCCTCGGCCCACAGCAGCGGCAGGCGGTCGGCCTCAACCCGCTGGAAATTCGGATCGCCGGCCACCTTCCGTTTCCACAGATAACAGGTCACCTGAGCCCCCATCTGGCTCAGATGGTGGGCGGCTACCAGGCCATCGCCCCCGTTGTTGCCCGGCCCCACCAGCACGACGACCCGCCTGCCTCCGGCCCCCACCCGGCGCTGGATCGCCTGCGCGGTGGCACGCCCGGCGCTTTCCATCATCTCGGCAAAACTCAGACCACCTTCGTTGGCCCTGTTCTCCAGCTCGCGGCTCTTTTCCACGGTGATAATCTTGACCGGATACATTTTCTCATCCCCCTGACTTTGCCCTGCCCCCTCTCCGGTTGGACGGAAAGGGGAAAGTGCGGTACAATGGGTTGAAATCGAGCAGACCGTTCAGGAGAAACGGAATGGAACCATCCCCGATCCTGCCAACAGAAAAGGGGCGACGGCGGCCATCGCCGGCCTGGATCGCCACGGCGGCCATTGCCCTGCTGGTGATCGCGCTGGTCGGATCTGCCTTGATGACCCGGCTGGCAACCTCCCTTCCGATCGGCAGCCCGGTGCCCGACCTGACACTCACCGCCTTCGATGGAAGTGGGATGAGTTTGAAGGCGCAGCAGGGCAAAGTGGTCGTGATCAACTTTTTTGCCAGCTGGTGTGCTCCCTGCCGCCAGGAGGCGGCCGATCTGGAACTGGCCTGGCGTGCCTATCGGGGCCAGGAGGTGCAGTTTTTCGGCATTGCCTACAAGGACGCCTCCTCCAAAGCCATGGCCTTTCTCCAGGAGTTCAACGTCAGCTACCCCTGTGGGAGCGATCCGGGTGGCCGCACCGCCCGGGCTTACGGCGTAACCGGTGTGCCTGAAACGTTCATCATAGACCGGCAAGGGTTGTTGGCCCGTCACATCCTCGGCCCGGTCACTCAGGCCGAACTGCGCCGGGAGATTGACCGCCTTCTCAACCCCTGAGATCCGGTCTCCAATCTTCCCCTCTCACACCCGCTTCGTCCAGCCGCGTCCCCCCAGCCGATGCTGGTAGAAGGCTAACAGCACTCCTCGCAGCCGGTTGATGTCCAGCCGGCGGACGATCCGCCCGTTGTATGCCACCGAGATAATCCCCGTCTCCTCCGACACGACAACCACCAGGGCATCACTCTCTTCCGTCACGCCGATGGCCGCCCTGTGGCGCGTCCCCAGGCCACTATAGCGGGGATTATGGGAGGTAGGCAACATACAACTGGCGGCCTCGATCCGCCCCCTGCGGATGATGACCGCTTTGTCATGCAGGGCGGTGTTCGGATGAAAAATCGTCCGCAGCAATTCGGCTTTGACCTGGGCATCCAGCCGGACTCCACTTTCGATAAACTCCTGGAGTCCTGTCTCTCGCTCCAGGACGATGAGGGCGCCGTGGCGCTGCCCGGCCAGGCGGTGTGCCGCTCGCGCCACCTCATCCACCATCGCCTCCACCTCTTCTTCCTGGCGCCGTCGGGCCAGGAGGCTGCCGGTGCGCCCCAGCCGCTCCAGAGCACGGCGCAGTTCCGGTTGAAAGATGACAGGAATGGCGATCAACAGGGCCGGGAGTGCCGTTCTGATCAGCCAGCTAAAGCCCCTGAAGGGCAGCATCTGGCTCACCACAAAGGCCACCAGGATGACCAGGACCATCCCCCGCAGCAGGGGCACAGCCTGGGTCCCGCGAGCCAGGGAAAAGAGGAGATAGAAAACCGTCGCTACGAGAAGAATATCAACGACATCGAACCAGGCGATGTGGGAAACAACCCACAGGACATCTGACATGCTGGCTGATCACCTGTTTGCCGGCGGAGAGGGCCGACCTACCCTGAGATCTGGGACAACAGTTGCCGATAGGCCTCTACCTTTTTCGGACCCAGGGAGATGATCAGGCGGACGGTGGCCATCGCCTGTTCGCGCAACCCGGCATCCAGTTGCAACTCCCCCAGCATGTCCAGCTCGGCGATGGCCTCCTCGCGCATTCCGGCGTCAATGTAGGCCCGGGCCAGCCGTGCCCGCAGCGACATCTGCTGAGGGTGAAGGCGCACCGCCTCTTGCAACAGGGCCAGGGCCTGCTCGGCCTTTCCCTGAGCGCGATAGTTCTCCAGCATGGCCACCAACTGCCGGTCCGCCTCTTTGTCCCCCCCCAGTTTGTAATGCAGGTCAATCAGGTGCAGCCGGGCACGCTCATCGTCTGGATCGAGCCTGATCAGTTGTTGGTAGAAGGGGATCGCCTCGCGCCAACGGCCACGGCGTGTTTCCAGTTCGGCCATCTTGTGCAACAGGCGGATCCGCCACCTGGTCTCCTCCGAAGCTCTGGGGGTCAGACGGAGCGCCTCGTTATATTTTTCCAGCGCCTTGTCCACCTGAGCCAGCTGGTAATAAGCGTCAGCCAGGGCCAGGTATTGATCCAGGGCCTGGTCAATCTCCCCGGAGCTGATCAGCAGGTCAATCAGCCGCGAGCGGATGGCGACATCCATCGGCATCAGGCGCAGCATCCGCTTGTAGACCCCAATGACCCGGGGGATCTCTTCGCGCACCAGGTACAGGTCGGCCACAGCCTGGTACTTGGCCAGCGCCTCCTCGATCCGGCCATCCTGGGCAAAGATTTCGGCCAGCCGCAGGTGCAGGGGCAGGTAGGTCGGAGCCACTTCGATGGCCCGGTAGCAGACTTCTGTGGCCGCGGTGAGAGCGCCCCGCTTCATATACTCCTGGCTCAGCGACACCGCCGACAGGATCCGGTCAGCGCCAGGGGTGGCCAGCACCTCGGCCAGGCTCATCGTCACCCCTTCGTCCGCCAGGCTGTCAATCCGCCTTCGGGCTTCACGGGCCTTGTCCCCCCACCCCCTGGCCGACAGGAATTCAACCAGCGAATTGGCGAACTCCAACGCTTTGTCCCGGTCCCCTTTGGCGATGTAACTGTCGGCCAGCGCGTCGTAAAGCTGGATCAGATCATCGGCCTGTTCGTGCTGGACAGTATCCAGGTCCACGATCTTGAGCGCCTGGATCAGATGTTCCAGCGCGTCGTCAATGCGGCCCAGGGCTTTGTAACACTCACCCAGGGCAAAGTGACTGCCCAGGGCATACTGGGGGAAGCGCGCCGCCTTCTTGAACTCGGCGATGGCCGGTTCGAAGCGCAGCCGCTGCTGATAGAGCAACCCCAGGTTAAAGTGGGCCGCCGGCCGATCCACACCTGCTTCGATCACTCTGGTATAACAGGTGATGGCTTCGTCGAGCAATCCCCGGGTCTGAAAGTCAATGGCCTGGGCGATCAGGGCGTCAATCTGCGGGCGGCTGAGGGAGGGGCGAGCCGGCGCCTCGGCCGGGGCCACGCCCGGCTTAAAGGCGGAGAGGTCGGCGGCTGCGCCGGTCGGTGCCTCCTCGAACACCATGTCGGCCAGTTCCCCCAGGGCCATGTCGCGGGCCAGGTCCACCGGGCTGGCCCCCTCTTCGACAGGGGGAGGGGCAACCGGCTCCTCTACCGGCACCGCCACCGCTGTCGGTGCTGTGCTGCGCAGATGGAGCGCCTCGGCCAGGGCGCGGGCCTCGGCGTTGCGCGCATCCAGTTCCAACGCCCGGCGGCACTGGTCCAACGCTTTTTCGATCTGCCCTTGACGTTGCAAAACCCGGGCCAGGCCGAGATGTTCGGCCGCCGCCCGTTGTGGCTGGTCCAGCTCGGCGTACAATTCGGCCAGTGCCAGGCGGGCCGGCAGATGATCGGGGTGAAGCTGGACCGCCCGTTGAAAGGCCTGGATGGCCTGAGTCCAGGTCCGCTGTCGCTGATAGAGCTCGCCAACGGAAAAGAAGGCATCGGCTGCCGCCTGGGGCTGGCCCAACTGTTCATGGATCTCGGCGATGCGGCGCAAGGGGGCCGGATCGTTGGGGGCCAGTCGGCTGGCCTGATGGTAAGCCTCCAGGGCCGGCTGGAACTGTTTCAGCTCCAGGTAGGCCAGTCCCAGGTGATTGTGGACCACCGGGTCGTCGGGCATCTCGGCCAGCGCCTGCTGATAGGCCTCCACTGCCTTTTGCCAGCGACCCTCCCAGGCAGCTTTCAGACCGGCGCGTATTGCTTTGTCATAGACCTTTTTATCGCCCGCCACGTCAAATCCACTAAGCGCCTATGAAATCGGCCTTTTGGGGCGCCCTGCGCCGGGCGTCGGCCTACCGGTCGGCGCAGGCCGACCATTGGCCACAGGCCCCACAGGGTGATTTCAGTCACCGCTGAATAGTGACCCTCACTGGATGTCACCCAGCAAGGTCGCCAGGATCGCCTTTTGGGCATGCAGCCGGTTCTCCGCCTGGTCGAACAGGGCCGACTGGGGACCATCGGCCACGCCGTCGGTGATCTCCTCGCCCCGGTGGGCCGGCAGGCAGTGCATGACCATGGCCTCCGGTTTGGCTCGCTCCAGCAACGCCTCGTTGACCTGGAAACCGACAAAGCGCGCCTTGCGCACCTCGGCCTCAGCTTCCTGGCCCATACTGGCCCACACGTCGGTGTAGATCACGTCGGCGCCGCGCACCGCCTCGGCCGGCCGGTTGCCGATCTCCACCCGGCTGCCCGATTCGGCTGCGAACTGCCGGGCCAGCCGCACCACCGCCGGATGGGGTTCATAGCCGGGCGGAGAAGCGACCGCCATGTCCATGCCCAGCCGGGCGCAGGCAAACAACAACGAGTTGGCCACGTTGTTGCCATCCCCCACAAAGACCAGTTTGCGCCCCCTCAGCTCACCAAACTTTTCCCAGATGGTGAACAGGTCGCCCAACGCCTGACAGGGATGGCTATAGTCGGACAGGCCGTTGATGACCGGCACAGTGGCATAGGCAGCCAGCTGTTCGACATCGCGGTGGGCAAAGACGCGGGCCATGATGCCCTGGACATAGCGGGAGAGCACCCGTGCCACGTCGGCCACGCTTTCTCGCTGGCCCAACTGGATCTCGCCGGGCGACAGGTAGATGGCTGCGCCCCCCAGGTGGATCATGGCCATCTCAAACGAGACGCGGGTGCGCAGGCTGGGCTTCTGAAAGATCATGCCCAGCACCTTGCCCTTGAGGATCGGCCGGTTGCCACCGGCCTGCCATTCCGCTTTGAGGTCACGGGCCAGGTGCAGCAGGCTCCACAATTCCTCAGTCGTCAGCCCGGCCATGCTCAAAAAGTGCTTCATCCTCTTCCTCCGGTATAGGATGCCTCTGCTCTCAGAAGGCCCCGATCTGATGGCGGAGTCGGCGGGGCACGCAGCGGTCCAGCTCAAAGCTGAGCTGCATGGCCGATTCATGGCGCAGGGCGGGATCGGGGCTCATGGCTTTCAGGATCGTCTTTTCCAGCCGCCCTGAGATCTGATGCCGGATCCGGCGCGGAGGCACCAGTTCGGCCTGGCCCTCCTTATGGGCGCGGGGGTCAGGCGGTGGCGTCCCGGTCACCAGGCAGTAAAGCGCTGCCCCCAGAGCATACACATCGGAGCGGACGGTCAAAGGCTGGCCCAGGGCCTTTTCCGGCGCAGAAAAAGCCAGGCTCTGGCCGGGGACCAGGGCCTGCACCGGCTGGGAGAGCAGATCACAGCCCGGCAGGATGGCCCGTCCATTGGCGGTCAATTTCAGATCGGCCAGGCGGATATCACCTGATTTCAGGCAGATCAGCCGCTCCTCGGCGCGGGTATGCCACTGCCCGATGCCATCACACACCTGCATCATCCACAGTGCTGCCCAGCTTTCCTCCACCGCCTCAGCCGCCGTAAGCACCAGACCCAGGTCCTGCCCTTCCAGGCGCAACATCAGGTAATGGCGCTCCCCCTGTGCCAGGTAGTGTACCACCCCCGCCGGGCGTTGCCTCATACGGAAGAGGTTCAGCGATTCCCACACCAGAGTCCAGGCACCACCTTGATCCAGATCGGCCGCCAAATACGCAGCATTCTGGGCCCCGTGGCCAAGCAGATCGGCCACGCGGAAACGGTTGTCCAACAGGGTAGTCGGCGCCAATAGCCTGTCCATCTCCCTTGACCTCATCATCAGACCCCATGGGCCTTGCCGGCCAGGAGGGGAAATCACGACGCCTGTCACACCTGAACAGCCTGCTGACCCCGCCGCGGAGAGAGGGGGAGCAGAAGCTGGGTGTCCAGGCCGATGGACATCAGGGCGCAATGCAAAATGTACTCTGGCCGTCGCTCCACAATGGACAGGATGGCCCGCCGCAGGCTCAGACTGGTCAACCCGATCTCCACCCTCTCTGCCCGGACATGTTCCAGTGCCCGGAGCATCAGGCGTGGGTCAAAGTAGTATTGGCCTGCACCCTGATCGGAGATCTCCCGCCCATCTACCCTCAGGCGGCCATCAGACAGACTGAGCAGGAGGGCCAGCCTGGTCCGGTGGATGTGCTGCTGCGACTCAAGGGCGATGAGCCTGGCCACAGCCCGGTGGATAGAGTCGGACAGTTGCAAGTAGTCCACCCGGATCAGGTTGAGTGGCACCGCCAGCAGCCGGTTCATCTCCATCGGCGCAGGAAACCGGCGCAGGTCAGACTGCCAACGCAACTCGAAAGGCCCCCTGGCATCCCGCGAGGTGAATGTCACCTCATTGCCCCTGAGAGTCAGGTCAACATCGGCCTCGCCCCCGACAGGAGAGGCGATCAGATGCCGGACGATGACCTTGGGGATGACAAAGGCGATGGGCGGCTGGATCGCGGTCGGTAGGCGGAATTGCCAGGAAAAGAGCAGCCGCGCTTCACTTGACACGGCAAAGGCCAACATCTGCCCGCTGGCAATGCACAGGATCGGCTCGTCAGAACAAGCCGAGGCACACCGCACACCCTCGGCCAGGATGCGCCCATGCAGAGAGAGTCGTTGTATCGTCTGCGCTGCCCCCACCGGTTGCCCTCATCTGTCATAGACTGGCAGACAGGCCAAAACCGTCGGTCCCCCGGCTGTGTGTGCCTCTGACCAACCCTGTCTGTCCGCTCCATTATACACGAAACAGGCAGACATGGCAAAGTCCCGGGCCTGCCGCGAAGGGGCCTTCAGGCTTTTTCCCCCAGAAAACGGTCATACAGGTCGTCGAACACGTCGGGAGCCAGGGCATGGACCTGGCGCAACATCTCCAACGCCAGGTTGCGGATCTCCCACTGGGCCGCCTGGTCACAGCGCACCGAGAAAAAGTGCCGCAAGGCCCGAAAGTTCATGGTCACAACAAGGCGCGTGGCGGTGGCATTGGGCAGCACAAAGCGAGCATCTTCCTTTCGCACACCCGACTCGCGCAGACGACGGTAGGTCTCGGCCACCTGCCCCATAAACTCATCCCAGATGGCCATCGCCTGGGGATTCCCGGCCACGGAGGGGGGAACGACAAACTGCGGGGCCGACATATCCACGTATCTCTGCGATTCCTGTGAATAGCTGGCAATCCTGTGCCTGACGAGCTGATGGCTGCACGCCCGTGAAATGCCACTGATCTCGAATGTCACACTGGCGTGCTCGATGAGCGACTCGTGGCCCTCGCGGATGCGGGCCTGGAGAAAACGGCCCGCATCCCCCTTTGATTCGCTGCGGTAGCAGACCCGCCCGGCGTGCTCCAGCAGGGCCTGTGGATCGCCCCCTTCTGACAGAAACCGGGTCAAACCGATGATTTCAACGTGCATAGTGATTCCTCCACGGGGACTGGAAGTCACCTTCCTGAGCTGTTGGTCGTCTGGGCCAGGAAGTCGCGCACCAGGTCCAGGGCGGCCGGGAAGGGATCAGGCTCGGCGGCCAACCAGTGGATGCGGGGGTCATCGGGCCGGAACCAGTTGAACTGATGGCGCACAAAGCGCCGGGAGGCACGTTTGATCTGCCGCACCACTTCCTCCAGGCCGGTTTCCCCGGCCAGGTAGGGGGCGAACTGGCCATAGCCCACGCCGGACATGGCCGGTCGTTCAAAGCCATAACCGGCCGCCACCAGCCGACGCACCTCCCCTTCCAGACCGGCGGCGATCATCTCCTCGACACGGCGGTCAATGCGACGGTAAAGCTCAGCCCGGGGCAGGGTCAGGCCGAGCATCAAGGTCCGATAAGGCGGCGGCGCCTTGCGCTGCTGCGCCGAGATGGGCCGGCCGGTGATCAGACACACCTCCAGGGCACGGACCAGACGGCGCACATTGCGCGGGTCAATCCGTTCCGCAGCAACCGGGTCCAGGGTGCGGAGTCGGGCGTGGAGCACCCCGGCTCCCCCTTGCTCTGCCTGGCGGTAGAGATCGGCGCGCAACCCCTCGTCGGGCGGGACATGGGGCACCTGCCAGCCCTCAACCACGGCCAGCACATACTGCCCTGTCCCCCCCACCAGGAAGGGCACCAGTCCCCGGGCCAGGATGTCATCCAGGGCGGCATAGGCCAGCGCCTGAAATTGGGCCAGACCGAGGGCCTGATCGGGGTCCACCACATCCAACAGGTGGTGGCGCACCCGTGCCCGATCCTGGGGGGTAGCCTTGGCCGTGCCGATGTCCATGCCCCGGTACACCTGGCGTGAATCGGCCGAAACGATCTCTCCCCCGACCGCCTCGGCCAGGCGCACGGCCAGGGCTGTTTTGCCCACCGCCGTCGGCCCGACGATGGCGATCAGCGGCCTGTCTTCCTGCCGATCCGGGGGCCGGCGGGCGGCTTCAGCCGGTGACGGCATTCTCATAGTGATCCACCCGCAGCACCCGCCCCCGGCCATCCATCTCGACGGCGACAACATCAATGCGCCACTGGCCCGGCCAGTCATGGGCCTGGACGTAGGCTTCTGCCAGGGCGATCAGGCGCGACTGTTTGGCCGGAGTGACCGATTCTTCAGGCGAGCCCAGCGCCCCGCCCCGGCGTGCCCGCACCTCGACGAAGGCCAGGCAATCGCCGTCGAGGGCCACCAGGTCCAGCTCGCCGGCCTCGCAACGCCAGTTGCGGGCCACAATCTGGTAGCCCCTGGCTGTCAGGTGACGGGCGGCCAGCTCCTCGCCGCGCCGCCCCAGTCCCCGTCGGTCGTCCTGTTTCGGCAATCTCCCCCTCCCATCCAGCTCGACGACGTGAGTATAACACAGCCGGCCCGGGGGGTCAAGAGACCGGCCCGGCTCCACCCTGGGGTGAGATCGGGCTGGATGTGACCTGACACGTTGATTTCACCGCCGGGCACGCAGAGAACGTGGAGGAATCACAAGAAAACTCAGCGGCCAGGAGGGACACGGAGGCCAATCACTACCGTCGCAACACCAGGGGCAGATAGACAGCCCAGGTTGAGCGCAGCACCCAGACCACCGTCGTCGTGCTCATGGCACCGAGGGCATTGCTGGCGGTGACGGCGGCGGTATAATCACCCACGGCCGGGTAGGTGTGCGTGACTACGGGCGAGGGGCCGACAAGCGGCGGCGAGCCATCCCCAAAGGCCCAGGTGTAGGAGAGATGGCTGCCGGCGGCGACGGTGGCGGTGAAGGTGGTAGGCCGGCCCAGGGGGGTGGGACTGTCGCTCTGGAGGGTCAGGCCGGCGACAGCCTCCTCCACCTGGACGGCAGCCGTGGCCGTCATGGCGCTGACGGCATTGCTGGCGGTGACGGCGGCGGTATAGTCGCCCACGGCCGGGTAGGTGTGGGTGACCAGGGGCGAGGGGCCAGCGAGCGGCGGGGAGCCATCCCCAAAGGCCCAGGTGTAGGAGAGATGGCTTCCGGCGACGACGGTGGCGGTGAAGGTGGTAGGCCGGCCCAGAGGGGTGGGACTGTCGCTCTGGAGGGTCAGGCCGGCGACAGCCTCCTCCACCTGGACGGCGGCCGTGGCCGTCACCATGCTGACGCTGTTACGGGCGGTGACGGTGGCGCTATAGTCGCCCATGGCCGGGTAGATGTGGATGACCAGGGGCGAGGGGCCGACAAGCGGCGGGGAGCCATCCCCAAAGGCCCAGGTGTAGGAGAGATGGCTGCCGGCGGCGACGGTGGCGGTGAAGGTGGTGGGCCGGCCCAGAGGGGTGGGGCTGTCGCTCTGGAGGGTCAGGCCGGCGATGGGGGCGTCGGTGATGGTCACCGGCGTCGTGGCCGTGGCGGTGCTGATGCTGTTGGTGGCGGTGACGGTGGCGGTGTAAAGGCCCACCTCAGGGTAGACGTGGGAGGTGATGGCTCCGCTCCCGGCATCCCCATCGCCAAAGGCCCAGGTGTAGACGATGTTGGTCCCTGAGATGACGGTGGCGGTGAAGGTGGTGGACTCTCCCAGCGGAGTGGGGCTGCTGTTGGCCGCCTGCAGGCCGTAGATCGGTTCCTCCTGAGAGCCCAGGATGTTGAAGGCGGCAGGTGTCATCGCTACGGCCACGTCCGGGGATACGACCAGGGTATAGCGGATATAGGCCGTATCCGTCGAAGGCGTGCCGGGCGGGATGGACCACTGGTAGCGGCCGTTGTTGGGTACGTCGGTGGCGATGGTCGTCCAGGGGCCGGCCGGCCCATGGAGGGAGAGTTCCAGGGAGACAGCGCCCGGCCCGCCGGCCGGCACGGCGCCGATCCAGTCAATAAAGAGGATGGCTCCGGCGCGAAAGGTCTCGTGGCCGCGTGGAAAGACCGGCTTGACCTGCAATTGCCCCGGCGTCGAGGACTCTTTGTAAAAGCGGGTGTGGTTTTGGTAGTTGGGCCAGGAACCCTCTTCGGCCACCAGGGCGATGTCGGGGTAGCCGTTGTGGTCGGCGTCGCCGCCGACGCGAAAGGCGGAAAGGTAGCCCGGGGCGGGGGTGGTGAAGGCGGCGATCTCGTTCCAGTGGCCAGCCCCGTCCCCGCCCCAGATGCGCACCTGGCCGCCGCCAAAGCCGATCACGTCCAGGTGGCCGTCCATATCCATGTCGGCCAGTTGCGTCGCCTCGTAGGGGCCGCTGCCGGGAAGGCTGCCGGAGAGGTTCTGCCACGTATTCGGCCCAACCCAACTCCAGACCTGGATGCCGCCGCCCGTGGTGCAAA
>DAOTYI010000104.1:0-1627 GCA_034434895.1 Anaerolineae bacterium | reverse complement strand
GTTGGGGGATGGGGTGAGGTCCACCCTGGCTGCCATTTATGTTAATTTAACATTGTCGAGTACGCAACCCGACCACCTGCCCAACCCCCGGCCGGACCCGAACCTGTCCGTCCTCGAAAGCGGTCTGGCCGCGCAATATGACCCGCCGCACCCGCCCCTGCACCCTCATCCCCGCAAAGGGGGTCCAGCCGCAGCGGGTATGGAGGCCTTCGTCGCTCAGAGTATAGCGGGCGTCGGGGTCCACCTCAACCCAGGTGTCGGGTTGATCCGGCAGACCAAAGATGCGCCGGGGGGCGATGCAGGTCAGCGCCACCAGCCGCTCCAGCGTCAGCCGCCCCTCGGCCACGGCGGTCAGCAGCAGGGGCAGCATCGTCTCCAGCCCCGGCACGCCGGGCGGTGGGGAGTCCCCTTCCTTCTCGGCGCGGGTGTGGGGGGCGTGGTCGGTGGCGATGCAATCCACGGCCTCCAGATTGGCCCACAGCGCCGCCACGTCGGCTGCGGTGGCCAGAGGCGGCCGCATGGACCCGTATGGACCCAACCGCCGGGCGTCCGCCTGGCTGAGAAAGAGGTGGTGGGGCGTGACCTCGCAGGTCAGCGCCGCACCCGACTCTTTGGCAGCGCGGATCAGGGCGATCTCAGCCGCGCGGCTGACATGGCACAGGTGCAGCCGCCGGCCAAAACTCCGCGCCAGGCCGATGGCTACGGCCATCATCAGCCCTTCGGCGTGGACGGCGATGGGCCGCGTGGCCGGCCAGGCCCGAAAATGGGCCAGCAGGGCAGCCAGGTCCTGGATCCGCAGCGGGCCGTAGGTCTGGTCCAGGTAGATCTTGAGCCCCACAGCCTGCCCGGCCAGAGAGGCCGCTTCGTCGGCGTTGCTCCCGGTTGCGCCCAGGTAAAAGCCGATGTCGCACAGCGCCTTCTGCCTGGCCAGGCGCTGTTTGCGGGCCAGCATGGCCCCATCCACCACCGGCGGGGTGGTGTTGGGCATATCCAGGACCAGAGTCACTCCCCCGGCCAGAGCGGCGGCGCTGCCGCTGGTCATATCCTCCTTTGCCTCCCCGCCCGGTTCGCGGAGATGGACATGCGCGTCTATCAGCCCCGGCAGGCGCAGGATTGCCACCGATGCCCCCATTCAAAAAAGGTGCCAGGCACTTGAAAAATGCCTGGCACCGGGCCCCTGAAAAAAGGGCACCGGGCGGGAGAAACCTCTCCTGCCGGTGCCCGGTCTGCTCTTTGAGTGGTGCGTTTGACCTGCCGTCCCACGCCCGTCTACCTGCCCCTGCTCTCTGTGTGGCCCAGGCTTCAGCCTGGGCCGCCTGATATTTTAACACACCCCTTCCCCCCTGGCAAATTCAAGAGAGCCAGGGGCGGCCCCAATCCCCTGGCTCTCTATGAAAAGGAGGAGAAGAGATACCGATATGGACAGCATGGCCCATGATGACCCCACGACGGATGGTTCTACCCGAATGCAGTCCCTCGCCTGAGGTTGCTCGCCCGCCATGGGCCATGCCATTGGAAGCAACCTGATTATACCACAGATGGCCCCGGCCTGCTGGACGGCCACTCGACGATTGCCCTACGTCCAACAGGCGCAAAGGGCACAACCGATCTCCACACCCCTACCCCC
>DAOTYI010000103.1:0-11208 GCA_034434895.1 Anaerolineae bacterium | reverse complement strand
GTTGGGGGATGGGGTGAGGTCTACTTCTGTTGCCATTTGTGTTAATTTAACATTGTCGAGTTATTTAACAATCCACACAAGGTCACAAATCTCCTACAAATAGACGATTCTGCCCGTGATGCTCCGTTCCCCCACATCCAGGATGCCGACGCTGGGATGACGGTCCGGCCCCGGCAGCGCCGAACCGGGATTGAAGAGCAGCACCCCGCCGTGCATCCTGACATAGGGCTGGTGGGTATGCCCAAAGACCACGGCGTGCACATCATCGGCGGCAAACCGTTCCAGCAGGAAAGCCGGCAGTGCATCCGGGTCCGGCTTCCAGCCCAACAGCCGGCGCAGGCTGCCCAATGCCCCCTTCTGCTGTTCAAACTGGTGGCCATGGATCATCCCCACCCGCCGTCCGCCGAAGCGCACCACCCGTTGCTCCTCCAGATAGGGGCGCACCTCCTCATGATCCGACTCACCGGATACGGCAAAGGTCAGTGTGTAGGTCTCCTGGAACTCCCGCAGGACAGACAGTTCACAAATGTCGCCCACATGCAGGATGATGTCCAGTCCTTTGAACAGCTCGGCAATGCGGACCGGGAGCACAGGGCTCAGGTCAGGAATGTGAGTATCTGCGACAACTCCGATCTTCATGATTCATCCCTTGTAGGGCAACTGCTCGCAGTTGCCCTACTCATGCCACCGCCAGCGCAGCGGTCAGCATCGCTGCCATCAGCCACGGCCAGGCCCGGCGGCCAAATCCCAGGCGCAGCGCCTCCTCGCCGGTCCGGAGAGAAGGCTGCAAGGCAACCTGGCCGAACAGGAACAGGCCGACCCCTCCTGCTGCCAGAGGGTGTTGCAACGCCACCAGCAACAACAGGATGGCCGCCAGGGCCCCGTTCAACAGCCACAAGCCACCGGCCTCCCCCCGGCTTGCCCGCAATGCCCCCACCATCGCCACAGTAAATGCCAGCGCCAGGCTTATGACAGGCCAGCCCGGCCGGGTGAAGGCAGTGTGGCCGGCCAGCCAGCCAAGCCCCACCCGCAGCAGCGCCTCTCCGGCCACGGGGTCCCGGTCCCGACGCCGCTGGCTGATCCCCAGCCCGATGAGGGCCACCAGCGCGGCGTTGAGGGGACACAACCGGTCAGGCAGGAGCAGGCTCAAGAGGGCGGCCAGCGCTGCTGCCGTCAACAGACCGACAAACGCCGTGCCGGCTGCCGGCCAGAACGCCTCCTGCCACCAGGCCACCAGGCGGCTGAGCCAGCGCCCCACACGTCCGCCCGGCGAGCCGGGCAGGGTGTATGGCAACGTTGGGATCCCCATCGGCTGCGACGGCGGCCATCCTTCGGCCAGGGGGTGGAACCAACGGGTGCCCGTCCCCAGACTCCACAGGCTGCCCCAGGCCAGCACCGTCAACAACAAGACCAGCCCCAACAGCAGCAGGCTTTCCTCCCGCCAACGCAGGTGGTTTGCCGTCAGAGCGCCACAGCAGGTTGCCACGGCTGCCGTCAGCCCCCAGGGAAAGGGCCTCAACCCGCCCCCCTGCGTCGGCGGTTCGATGGGGCTGTCACAGAGACCGTGTGCCTCCATGGCGCATATTATACCACAACTTGTCCTATTTGTCGCATTCCTGGCGGGCGACGACAAAAAAGGCGAGGGGCAGATGCCCCTCGCCTGGCGGATCGTTCGGGCCCTTACGGAGCGGGCCCATCGGGCTGGCCGGCCTCCCCCTCCATCGCCTCTGCCGGCAGAACCTCCGGCTGAGGCGGCGGTGCGGCAGCGTGGCCGCTCTGTCGCCCAAAGCGAGTATGAATGACCGCTCCCAACCCCACGCTGCTGACCAGGATGACAAAGGGCCCGGCGCAGCACACCGGCTTGACGATCCACAACAGGGCTGCTATGGCCACTGTGAGCAGCAATCCCACCAGAACCGTGCCCAGGGGCCTGGCCCCGGTTACCTTGAGCAGCCTGAGCGCCTTCTGGCCGATCAGATCCGACAGGCCCACCCAGCCCAGGATCACACCCCCGGCCAGCACCACCGGCACCGGCAGCAACAACAGCGGCGAGAGCAGGATCAACAGCAGGCCCAGGGGGATCAGAATGACCGTGCCCAGCAGGGCAGCCGCCACCAGCCAGATCGGCATGATCAGGATTGCTGCCAGCGCCTCCAACCCGGCGGCGATGAGAAAGGTGAGCAACCCCAGCCCAAAGCTCTGCCCTGGCCATGTGGCAATGCAGTCGCTCACCCGGCGCGTGGGCCGGGGCCAGATCGCAGCGACCAGCACGCCGAGGCCGATGGACAGCAGGCTGAGAAAGGCCGCTGCCAGGACCCGGCCAAAGAAGCGGCCCACATCGCACCTCCAGGTTGCCCGATGCGGCTCGCGGGGCAGGATCGGCATGGCCGGTGGCGTCGGAATCTGACCGGGAACCTGCTCCAGCACCTTCTCCAGATCATACACCTGATTGCCCAGCACCCTGGCCCCCACTTCGCGCTGAAGGTGACCGGGAGCCACCAGCAGGTCACCCCGGACAAGGGCCGTGTGGCGCAGGGCCATATCGCCGAACAGGGCGGTCAGGTCGCCCTCTACCTGGCCGGCCACATCCTGGTTGGCCCTCAGCCCAAAGATGTCCCCTGCCACCTGGCCGGTCGGGGTCAGGGTCAATTCCCCATTGAGAATGGCCAGATTGCCCTTCACCCGGCCGGCGATGAAGGCGTTGCCGTTGGTGACAAACAGGTCGCCATTGACGACACTGCCCTCAGCCATCGTCAGGTTGCCCCGCAAAATCCCCAGATCGCCATCGAAGGTCTGCCC
The DNA here is from genome assembly GCA_034434895.1 of Anaerolineae bacterium. Lineage (GTDB taxonomy): Bacteria > Chloroflexota > Anaerolineae > JAAYZQ01 > JAAYZQ01 > DAOTXL01. The sequence continues at coordinate 8,409 of DAOTYI010000103.1, read as the reverse complement.
TGCTACCAGCGACACATCCTCGTCCACAAAGATCTGACCACCATCGAAGGTCACAATCGGCCCATCAGCCCAGACAGCGGTCGCCGGCCACAACAGCACCAGGACCGCCAGGCTTAACAACAACCTTGCTCCTCTCATCATCCTCCTCCTCAGATCAGACTCTCCCGCAGGCTGACAAACCGATTGAAAGCGGCCAGCCCGTTGAATATTTCAACCGACTTCAGTCCGTAACTTCTATAAGCCTGCGGCAGGGTGGTTGGGGGGCCGTTTGAGAAACAGCAGGACCCAGCCAACCAGCAGAACAGCCAGACCGGCCCCCAACACCAGCAGGAGCGGGGCAGCACAACGCAGCAGCAGATCTTTCAGGAAAAAGCTGGCCCCTCTGCCTACCAGGCCCACGCCCGAGGCCACCTGAGAGACGGCATCGGTCCCCTGTTGTATAGCGGGCTGTGTACCCAACCAGCGCCAGGCCAGGACCCCCAGGACGATGATCACCACAGCCGCCACCGTCACCCCGGCCAGCGAGAGGGAGCCGGTCAACATGGCCACACCGCCAAAGGTCCGCCGCCGCTTGCGGAGTTTCTCCTCCAGCCGGCGGTCCACCCGGAGCGCAAAGCCCAGGGGAGGGCCAACCTGAGGCGACCGGGCAAACAGGGCCGACACCTGCTGCATGGCCTGCCACTCCGCCTGGCAAAGCGGGCAGGCAGCCAGGTGGTCCTGCAACCGATGCAGCTCGTCCGCAGAGAGCAAGCCATCGAGGGCCAACGACATGAACTCACTCATCTGCTCGTTGTGTACACACCTGGTGAACGCATCCATCTCCTCTCCTCAACGACCCTGGATCAGGCGGCCAGCAACTGCGCGGCCAGCATCCGACGTGCCCGGTGCAGGCGGGACTTGATGGCGCTTTCGGTGGTGGCCATGATAGCCGCAATCTCCTGGTACGACAGGTCGTACCAATAGCGCAGCACAATCACCGCCCGATAATCGGCCGGCAACGTGTCGAGCATCTGCCGCACCTGCTCCCTTTGCTGTTTCTGGACCACGGCCTGATCGGGACGAGGCTCGTCACTGGTCAGCCAGCCTGGCGGCAGTGGCCCGTCCAGCGAAAGCTGTGGTGCCCGGCCGCTGCGCCGCAGGCGGTCCACGCAATGGTGCGACGCGATTGACAACAGCCAGTTGATAAACTTGCGCTCCGGCTGATAGGTTGCCAGCCTGGCATAGGCCCGCAAGAAGGTCTCCTGGGCGGCATCCTCCGCTTCGACAGGATCGCCCAACATGCGGTAAGCCAGGTTGTACACCGGCCGCTCATACGCCCGGACCAGATGTCCAAACGCCACCCGGTCGCCCTGCAGAGCCTGCTCGAGCCAGGCCCGCTCCTGGTCCATCCTTTTCCTCCATGCCATCTCCTATACGGATTATACCCGCAAAGGTTTCCATTTGCCAGGTTTTACTTTTTCTTGTATAAAGGGAGAAGGGATAAGGGGAGAGGGAGAAGACCTTTTCAGCGGTCTCCTGGACACGTAAGAGCTGGTCTGAAAAGTCTACCACAAAGGCGCACAGGACAAAGAAGAGACGGGATGGTTCATAACAGGTTGACCCCTGATGGGACACGGATAAACACGGATGAGACGGATCAACACGGATTTTACTTCGATCATCCGTGTTCATCCGTGAAATCCGTGTTATCCGTGTCCTATAAAATTCTGCCCGTGTGAAAAGTGTCAACCAATTTTTGCTGATCCTTGAACCATCCCAAAATTGAACCATCCCGAAGAGACGGACGGAAATTCTTTGTGTCCTTGGTGGTATTCAGACCGGCCAAGAGGTGAGTATGCAGCATTTCTATCTTGTCATCGAGGGGGCTATCGGCGTGGGCAAAACGACCCTGGCCCGTATGCTTCGCGATCACTTTCACGCCCAACTGTTGTTGGAAGTCTTTGAAGAAAACCCGTTTCTGGCTCGGTTTTACGAATCCCGTGCCCGATATGCGTTCCAAACCCAGATGTTTTTCCTCCTCAGCCGCTATCGTCAACAACGTCAACAGGTGCCCCAACTGCTGGCCCAGGGGCCGCTTATTTCCGACTATATGTTTGCCAAAGACCGGCTGTTCGCCCGGCTGAACCTGTCCGGTGACGAGTGGGAGATTTATCAGCAGATCCATCAGGCTCTGTCCGAACAGATTCCGACCCCCGACCTGATCGTCTACCTGCAAGCCGATACTGAGGTGTTGTTGGGACGCATTGCCCAGCGGGACCGGCCGTACGAGCGCGATATGGATGCGGAGTATATCGAGGCCCTGCGCCAGGCCTACGACCGGTTCTTTGCCGGGCAACAGGCCGTACCGGTTCTTTCCATAGACACCAACCACCTCAACTTTGTCACCGATCCAGAGGATTTTCGCCTGGTGGTGGACCGCATCCGCAGCGCGCTGCAGGAGGGCACCTTCCAACGCCCATTGCCCCTTTTTGAAACCGTTCTGACGGGAAGGAGATAGCCGACAGTCTGGCCGTCGGCTATCCCTTGAGTGGAAACGATGGTCACAGACCCCAAACGGGCGGAGGGGAAGATCGTTGGGGCAGACTTTTCTCACGGGACGATGTGGGTCCCGGTCTCACCGGCCAGCGCCCGCTCGATATTCTCCGGGTTGGTGATGATCGCTTCTTTGCCACCCCGCTCCAGGAACCAGAGGATGGCCTGGATCTTGGGCTTCATGCTGCCTGGGGCAAAGTGCCCCTCGGCCATGTAGCGCTGCGCCTCCTCGGCGGTCATCCGCTCGAGCCATTTCTGGTTCGGCTTGCCATAGTTGAGGGCCACCTTTTCCACGGCGGTGGAGATCAAGAACAGCTCGGCCCCGATGCTGGTGGCCAACAGGCTGCTGGCATAGTCCTTATCAATGACCGCCGCCACCCCCCGCAGGTTACCCTCTTCATCTTCGACCACCGGGATGCCTCCCCCGCCGACGGTGATGACCACAAAGCCGGCATCAATCAGGTTCTTCACCGCATCCCGCTCCACGACGCGGACCGGCAACGGGGAGGCGACCACACGCCGCCAGCCCCGCCCGGCATCCTCGACCACATCCCAGCCCTCGGTCTCACGGCGGCGCAGGGCTTCTGCCTCGTCCATAAAGGACCCGATCGGTTTGGTGGGGTTCTGGAAAGCCGGGTCATGGCGGTCCACCAACACCTGGGTCACGACGGTGGCGGCCTGTTTGTTCAAGCCTCGTCGCCGGAACTCGTTGTACAGGTTTTGCTGCAACATGTAGCCGATCGCCCCCTGCGTGTCGGCCCCACAAAAGTCGAGGGGTACCTCGTGCAGCTCGTGGCGGGCCAGCTCCGAACGGCGCAGGATAAACCCCACCTGAGGGCCGTTGCCGTGGCCGATGGCCACATCCCAACCCTGCTCGATCATCCCGGCGATGTGGATACAGGTCTCGTGGGCGGCGGCGTACTGATCCGGCACCGTCTGGTGGTCCTTGTCTTTGATGAGGGAATTCCCCCCAATGGCAACAACTGCAACCTTTTTCATAAAACCCACTCCCCCTTATGCCTCTGTGGTCTGATTGGAAAACAGAGTCAATTCTACTTCAAGTCTGGCCAAAGGGCAAAAATCGAGCTTTGCCTGACCGCCTGCCTTGTTTGACTTTTAGGCCCGGATCGGCTATAATCTCGCCCGCATTCGAGAGGACAACGGAAGGGGTGAAACAACCTTGGCAAACACCAGGTCAGCCATCAAGCAGATGCGCAGGGCAGAACGGCGGCGCAAGATCAATCAGGTGCACCGCTCACGGGCGCGGACCTTTGTGAAAAAGACGCGCCGGCTCATCGCCGAGGGCCGGCTTGCGGAAGCAGAAGCCCTGAGCCGAGAGGCCATCAGCGCCTTGGACCGGGCAGCTCAAAAAGGGGTCATCCACAAAAACAATGCAGCGCGTCGCAAGTCGCGCCTGATGAAGTATCTGAATCAGGCCCGACAACAGGCGGCCTGATCGCCTGCCGGTTCGCCCGGCGGGATCAAGCTGGTCAGAAACCCGTTTCCGGCAACCTCCGGTTGCATACGGAGACGGGTTTCTTGGCGTGTTTGGGGGAGGAGGATTGGCCTATCCACTGTACGTCGCCCTGGTCTGGCACATGCACCAGCCCTACTACAAGGATGGTCACCAGACCGGGGAGTATGTCCTGCCCTGGGTGCGCCTGCACGCTGTCAAGGATTACCTGCACATGGCAGAGGTGTTGGCCGGGCACCCCGGCGTGCATGTGACCTTTAACCTGGTCCCCTCCCTCCTCGATCAACTGGTGGAGTATGCTACCGGCCAGGCCAGGGACCGGCTCCAGACGCTGGCCCTGAAGTCCACCTGGACGACGGACGACAAGAACTATCTGCTGGCCCTCTGTTTCAGCCTCAATTGGGACCGCATCGTCCGCCGCTATCCCCGTTACTGGCAACTGCTCCAACGGCGTCAACAGGCTCCTGACAAAGCTCTCCTGTTCGAGGATGACGATTACCGCGATCTGGTCGCCTGGTTCAACCTGGCCTGGATTGACCCCAACCGGCTGGAACGCGATCCGCTGCTGCGGGCGCTGGTCGAAAAGGGCCACGGCTTTAGCCGCGATGAGGTGCAGGCCATTCTCGACCGGCAACGGGAGATGATCGGCCAGATTTTGCCCCTGTATCGTGACCTGGTGGCGCGTGGCCAACTGGAGCTGTCGGTTTCACCCTATTATCACCCTATTCTACCTTTGGTGATGGACAACCGGTATGCCCGCCGGGCCAGTCCCGGCCTGCCCCTGCCGGAGGTCCCCTTTGCCCACCCTGAAGATGCCAGTGAGCAGATCCGTCGCGCCCTCGAGGCCTATCGTCACCACTTTGGGGGCAAGCCTCTGGGGTTATGGCCCCCCGAAGGAGCGGTCTGTCCTGAGATCATCTTCCGCCTGGCCCAGGAAGGTTTGCGGTGGTTTGCCTCCGATGAGGCGGTACTGGCGCTGAGTCTGGGCCAGTGGGTGCAGCGCGACGGCTATGGCCATGTGACCAACCCCCGCCTCCTCTATCAGCCCTACCGCACCCACGTCGGTGACCAACCGCCGGCGGTCATCTTCCGTGACCGGCTGCTATCGGACCGCATCGGGTTTGTATACAAAGACTGGAACGGCGAGGATGCCGCTGCCGACCTGATCTACCGCCTGCACCGCATCCGTGAAAACCTGGCTGACCCGGATACCCCCTACCTGGTGAGCATCATCCTCGACGGCGAGAACTGCTGGGAGCATTATGAGCACAACGGTGATCGGTTCCTGCACTCCCTCTACCACCGGCTGGATACCGACCCGGAGTTGCAGGCCGTCACCGTCGGCGAATATCTGGCCGAGCACCCCCCCCGCGCCGAGATCGCCAGCCTGCACACCGGCTCCTGGATCAACCACAACCTGGAGACCTGGATCGGCGAAGTGGAGCAGAACCGCGCCTGGGAGTATTTGAGTCGCACCCGCGACCGGCTGATCGCCTGGCAGCGCGAGTATCCACTGGTAGACTTTGATGTGCTGGAGCGGGCATGGGAGGCCATCTATATCGCCGAGGGGAGCGATTGGTTCTGGTGGTACTACAGCCACAACTCCTCTGACCAGGAGCTGCTGTTTGATCAGGCGTTTCGGGGCCACCTGGCGTCGGTCTACATCACCCTGGGTCTGCCGGTGCCCGACTGGCTGGAGGTGCCCATTGCCGGCCTGACCGCACCGACGCACCACCGCCCGCCGGGCGCCTATATCACCCCCCACCTGTCGCCGGCGGCATCCATCTCTCTGGAATGGACCGGGGCCGGTTTTCTGGAGCCGTTGTCCTCGGTCGGGACGATGCAGCGAGGGCATACCGCCCTCAAGCGGCTCTATTACGGCTACAATCCGGCCGACCTGTTTCTGCGGCTGGAATTGAACGAGCCGCTGGCCCCCTACCAGGTGGCTTTTTACCTGGCCGTCCCCCGCCAGCAAAAGGTCAACCACCGTGTCCGCCTGGCCGATACCAACCCGGCATTGGAACTGAGCAGCGTGGGGCTGAGTTGGGAGATCCTGCTGTCGCCCGGTCACCCTGAAGCAACCCTCAACCGGGCCGATGGCCAGGAGGTCTGGCGACCGGCGGCGACTCTGACCGCCGTGGCCATAGGGGAGTCGAACGTGGAACTGGCGGTCTCGCTGGAGGGGCTTGGCCTGCGCCTGGGCGACCCGGTGGAGCTGGTGGTGGCGTTGATCCAGGACGAGGTGCTGATCGAGGCCCTGCCTGCCTCCGACACCTTACGCTTCGGCCTGAAGCCGATCGGCTGACCGCCACAGCCCGTACCTGACAAAGGACACGAAGGATATGTCCCTGGTGTCCTTCACGGGCGAGAACTGCAGCGAGATGGTCCTACTCTTCGCGCTCGATCACGACGGTAATTTTGGCTTCGGCTTCAGGGGCCAACCGGACGGTGACGGCATGGATGCCCAACTGTTTCAGCGGTTCCTCCAGGATGATCTTGCGCCGGTCTACCTCCTGGCCGATCTTGGCCGACAACGCTTCGGCAATATGGGCATTGGTGATAGAGCCGTACAACCGGTCCGACTCACCGGCCCGGGCCTTGAACGTAACCGTCTGACCATCCAAAAGCCGGGCCAGAGCCTGGGCTTTGCTCAGGGTTTTGGCCTGGCGGTGGGCGGCCGACTGCCGCTGCCGTTCGGCCTGTTTGACCGCCCCGGGCGTGGCGAGCACGGCCAGGCCGCGAGGGATCAGATAGTTGCGGGCATACCCATCGCTGACCTGCCTGACCTCTCCTGCCCTGCCCAGGTGTTCAACATCCTTGACCAATAGTACCTGCATCGTTCGGCCTCCTCGTATAGTCTGTGCGGGTTCACCTGATGGCCCGACCGGGTGCAACGAGCGATTATACCGTAAAAGTCATCGGACGGCAAATTGTAGGACAACTGGGTGTTCGTAGCAGAACGCCAGGGTGGGGCACCCCATTGCTCGGCGGGGGTCTGTGACCCCCGCCCGTGGGGGGCCGCCGGGTCGCAGACCCGGCGGGAGCAGGATTGTAGGACAACTGCTCGCAGTTGTCCTACCCAGGTGGGAGAATGAACGGCAAGGAACGCGAACGGCCGGCGGTGACGGTGGATGTGGTTGTGGTGGCACGGCGAGAGGGACAGTTCCAGGTGCTGCTCGTCCGTCGCGCCAGACCCCCCTTCGCCGGGTTGTGGGCCCTGCCCGGCGGGTTTGTGGAGCCGGGTGAGGGGCTGGAGGCGGCCGCCCGCCGCGAGTTGAGGGAGGAAACGGGCATCGAACCGGCCTGCCTGGAGCAACTCCATACCTTTGGCGATCCGGGGCGTGACCCGCGCGGCTGGACGATCAGTGTGGCTTACCTGGCCCTGCTGGGGGACGAGGAGGCCCGGAGCTGGCAACCACAGCCTGGCAGCGATGCCGCCGGGGTCGGCTGGTTTGACCTGCACCACCTCCCTCCCCTGGCCTTCGACCATGTCGATATTCTGGCCTGTGCTGCTCGCCGGTTAGAAAGAGGGCCGGGGGGATGAGGAGGGGGTCAGGGTACGATCCGTCACAACCTGCCAAAGCGTGCTCCCCTCCTCAGCTCCCCAGTACCAGCCAAGCCGCAATACCCACCACCCAGGTGTAAGAGCTTGTCTGAAAACCACCAAGACACACAGGACACCAGGGGCACCATGCGGCTTTTATTCGTTTCCTTCATGTTTAAACTTTTCAGACTAGCTGTCGTCCTTCAACAGATCGTAGACAGATTAAGAACCAGACCATCAAGACATCGTAGACAGTACTTTAACAACCGAACCTTCAACACATCGAAGACAATAGACTTGTTGCTCAATATCGGGTTTGATTGACGGCCAGCCCACCTCCTGAATCGAGAGGCGTCACAACGACAGTACCGACCACCCTGGAGGGGTACACCGTTCCCGGCTGCACAAGGGTTTCCGGCAGGTTTGACGAACCTGGTGCCATTCCATTTCCAAATCTCGCCATTCAGCTCCACGGAACCCTGCATCCTGGCGTTGTCATAATCGCTTTCACCCAGATCATTCGCGTTCGTGATCGAAGGGTCTGTTATCTGGGGAGTGTAGTATAAGGTTACCTGGGGTCTTCCCTCCAGGGGCAGCCATTTGTTTCCTGGATCAAGGAACTTTTGCGGAGGAGGCTTTGGGGTACTAATGGGTAGTGGTAGTGGTGGTGGGGGCGGCAGTGGTGGCGGGGGCGGTGATTCCTCGTCGTCCGCACAGATTGTGCCGGTTCGGTTGCACACCTGCTGTGCCCTGACGGGTCAATAAACAGGAGCGGATTCCCCAGCACATACGCGTAGCGGTTCAGCGCCTGCGGATTCCCCGGCTCCGGCACCCGCGCATCGGCGCTCAGCCAGCGGGC
>DAOTYI010000102.1:0-5767 GCA_034434895.1 Anaerolineae bacterium | reverse complement strand
CCCCCCAACCACCGACGAACACACCCAAACCCAAAGCCACCAACACACCGATCACGCCGACGAACACCCCACCGCCCAGGGTGGACTTTCGGGTCAAAGAGATCGTCGCCTTTGTGGACGGCAGCCTGGCCCAAAGCGGTCTGCACAATGTGTACTTTACCGTCGTGGACGCCGCCGGTGCGCCGATTGACGGCGTGATCATCCAGGAGATCAACAACCAGCCGCCGGCCCAGGTGATCAGCGGCGATAAGGGGCCGGGCAAGGCCGAATTCACCATGTGGGCCTCCGACTATCGGTTCAAGGTGGTGGGCAACACCAGCGGCAGGAGCTTTAGTAGTGAGACAACCCACGTGCTGTCGGTGCTCTATGAACATGCCGTCTGGGATGACCTGATCCGGGGCGGTATCTGCGCCGATGAGGCTGCCTGCCGCGCCCTGGGGCCGATCCACTACAGCTACAACGTCACCTTTCAACGCACCTGGTGACCGATGGATAATCCCCTGACCCCTGATTCCAGGCTGCCGGCTACCGGCCTTGCCATCCGCCCTGCCCGGCCCGATGACCGCCCGGCCATGGAGCGCATCTGCGCCCACACCTGGGAGTGGGGCGACTATATCCCCCAGGTGTGGGACCGCTGGCTGGCCGACCCGGCCGGTCCGGTGCTGGTGGGTGAGCTGGCAGGCAAGGTTGTCGCCCTGAGCAAGATCACCTTCCAACCGGAGGGGCAGGTCTGGTTGGAGGGGATGCGCGTGGACCCTGAATACCGGCGGCAGGGGATCGCCCGCCGGTTCCTGGACCACAGTCTGGCCTATGCCCGACAGCATGGTGCCCGCGTGGTCCGCCTGGGCACAGGCAGTCATAACGAGCCGGTCCACAGAATGGCCGCCCATGCCGGCCTGGAGCAGGTGGGGGCTTACCTGCTGTGGACCGCCGGGCCACTGCCCGACAACCCCGGCCCCACCATCCTGACCCCCGCTCATGCGGCTCAGGTTCAGGCCCTGCTGACCGGCGGCTCCATGCTGGCCCATACCCACGGCCTGTGCAATGTTAGCTGGACCTGGCAGGAATTCTCGCCGACCTATATCGCCCGCCTCCTGGCGGCAGGGCAGATGGTCGCCCAACCTGCGCCGGATGGCAGTCTGGCCGCCCTGGCGGCTGTCCCTTCCGACCCGGAGGATGAGGCGTTGTGGATCGGCTTTATCGAGGGGCAACCCGACGCCATCGTCGGCCTGGCGACCGCGATCCGGGGACATGCAGCCCGGATCGGCGCTGCCCGGATCCAGGTGATGCTGCCCGGTCTGGACTGGCTGCAAGACCTTTTCCGCACGGCCGGCTATGGCCCCGGTGACTGGCAGGGCAAGCTCTGGATCTTTGAGCGGCGGCTGGTGTAGGAGGTGACCGATGGGACAACCGCTGCGGAGCAGACGGGGCGGCCAGGTGGTGGCCCTGCTCCTGGCCGCCGCCGTGCTGACCGGGGCGGTGACCCTCACCCGACCTGTGTGGTCCAGGTTTCTGTACAACGTCACCGGCGAGGAGACATTGCCCGCCCAGGTGCGTGGCGGATTGGAGTGGCTGGGCAACCTCACCCGCCCCCAGCCCGACACCGCCGATTTCGTGCCGGTGGCCCTGACCGGCGTCAACCCTTTTGGCGTCAACACCTTCCTGGAACAGGAGGTCGAGCCGCAGAAACGGGAACGGGCGGTGCAGATGATCGCCGAGGCCGGCTTTCACTGGATCCGGCAAGAGTTCCCCTGGGAAGACATCGAGATCCACGGCAAGGGCGACTTCCAGGACCGTCGCCACGAGCCGTATCGCTCCGCCTGGGAAAAGTATGACCAGATCGTGGACCTGGCCGATCGCTACGGCCTGGAGATCATTGCCCGGCTGAGCAATCCGCCGGCCTGGAGTCGCGCTCAGGGCGACGCGGTTGGCACCCTGGCCCCACCCGACAACCTGGACGACTATGGTGACTTTTGCGAGGCGGTTGTCCGCCGCTATCGGGGACGCATCCACACTTACCAGATCTGGAACGAGCCCAACATCTACCCCGAATGGGGGGAACGGCCGGTCAGCCCGGAGGAGTATACCGACCTGCTCAAGGTCGGCTACACGCGCATCAAGGCTGTTTGCCCAGAGTGCGTGGTCCTGTCCGGGGCGCTGGCCCAGACCATCCCGCTGGGACCTCGTGATCTAAACGATTTCATCTTCCTGCAGCGGATGTACGAGGCCGGGGCAGGCAACTATTTTGATGTCCTGGCCATGCAGGGCTATGGCCTGTGGTCTGGCCCCACCGACCGGCGGATGCGGCCTCGAGTGCTCAACTTTTCGCGCCCCCTCTACCTGCGCGAGATCATGGTCAAAAACGGCGATGCGCACAAGCCGATCTGGATCACTGAAATGAACTGGAACGCCGCGCCACCCGACCTGCCCGACAGGCCTTTTGGGGCTGTCACCCTTGAGCAACAGGCCCGCTATGCCGTGGAGGCGTTTCAACGGGCACAACGGGAATGGCCCTGGCTGGGGGTGATCAATGTCTGGTTCTTCAAACGGGCCACCGACACCGAGACCGGTCAGGCCATGTACTATTTCCGCCTGGTCGAGCCGGACTTTACACCGCTGCCGGTCTATGAGGCGCTGAAGCGATATTTTCACAGCGATCAGGCCCGGCTCCTCTACCCCGGCGTGCACCAGGAGGATGACTGGGCGCTGGACTATGAGGGCCTATGGCATGACAGCCCCGATCCGATGGCGGAATTGGGCGCGGCCCGCCACGCCGACTCTTCAGACGCAGCATTGGCCTTTGCCTTTGCCGGCACCGACCTGTGGCTCAGGGTTGGCCCGGCCGTCCAGGGCAGGCTGGCCTGCTCCCTGGATGGCGGGCCTGAGAGGCAGGTGAGTTTTTCGCCGGGGGAGCAGATTCGCCTGGCGCAAAACCTGGCTTCAGGCGAGCATCACCTCTCCATCCGCCTTGTCTCGGGCACCTGGGCCGTGGACAGCCTGACCGTCCGCTGAGGTGCCAGAGTTCGACGAGAACAATCTGCTGTGAAAGCAACAACCCGCCATCTCCAATCTCCAATCCCCACCCTCTTGCCCCTGGCCATCCTGCTCCTTGCCTCTTGCCTGCGTTTCTACCGCCTGGACGGCCAGAGCCTGTGGAACGACGAAGGCACCAGCGTCGCCGTGGCCCAACGCGATCTGGCGACTATCGCCCGCGACGCGGCCGGCGACATCCATCCCCCGCTCTACTACTGGCTGCTGCACGGCTGGGTGCGGATGGTCGGGACGAGGGAGGCAGCGGTGCGCTCTCTGTCGGCCCTGCTGGGAGTGGGGTTGGTGGCCCTGATCTACGCCCTGGGTCGGCTGCTGGCCGGGCGCCGGGCCGGGCTGGTGGCCGCGCTTGTGGCGGCGATGAACCCCTTTCAGGTCTACTACTCCCAGGAAGCGCGGATGTACATGCTGCTGGCAGTGCTGAGCGCCCTGGCCTTTTACGCGGCCCTGCGCCGGGCCGCCGATGAGGAGGACCGGTCAGTTGCCCGCCTGTGGGGGATCATCTATCTGCTGTCCACGGCGGCGGGCCTTTACACCCACTATGCGTTTCCGCTGGTCTGGGCCGCGATCAACCTGGTCGTCCTGGCCGAGATGGTCTGGCGCAGGCCGACCCTGCCGCGTCTGGGAGCATGGCTGGCGCTCCAGGCCGCCGCCCTCCTGCTCTTCCTGCCCTGGCTGCCGACCGCCTGGCGTCAGATCACGACCTGGCCCCGTGTCAATCGGCCGACAGACCTCATCGCCGCCGTGACGACCATCGCCCAACTGCTCCTGGCCGGGCCGGCCGCCCCGCCGCTGACCGAGAATCTGGCCCTGGTGCTGCTGTTGGTGCTGGCCTTTTTCCCCTCACGCGGGAGTAAACGCCTGCCACCCGGAATTGCCGGCCTGACGCCGGTCCTGTGGCTGGTCGTGCCGGTGGTGTTGATCCTGGGGCTTGGGCTGTTCAAGGAGGCGTATCTGAAATTTCTGCTGGTCGTCAGCCCGGCCTTTTGCCTGCTGGCGGGCCGCTTTCTCGCCGCGCCGCTGCGGGGAGAAGGCATCTTTCGCTACGGAACCGCCTTTGTTTGCGCCTTCCTGGCACTCTATTTCCTCTACACCTCGGCTCTGGGGCTGCGGAGCTACTACCACGACCCGGCCTGCGCCCGCGACGACTATCGGGGCATCGCCGCCTACCTGGAAGCGGTGGGCCGGCCTGGCGATGCGGTGCTGCTCAACGCGCCGGGCCAGCAGGAGGTGTTCGGCTACTACTACCACGGTGACCTGCCGGTCTATCCCCTGCCAACAAGCCGCCCCCTCGACCCGGCGGCCACCGAAGCGGCGCTCAAGGCGCTGGTGCATCCCGGCGGGCGGCTGTTTGCCCTGCTGTGGGCCACCGACGAGAGCGACCCGGAGCGTTTCATCGAGGGCTGGCTGGACACCCACGCCTACAAGGCCCTCGATTCCTGGTACGGCCATGTACGCCTGGTCATCTATGCCATCCCGGCGCAGACCCCCACCACGCCGGCCCATGTGCTGGATGTCCGGCTGCGCAGCCGGGAGAATAGCGACGAAATCACCCTGCTGGGCTATAGCCAGTTGACCAACCGGCTGGCAGCGGGCGACATGGCTCAGATCACCCTTTTCTGGCAGGTAGAGCAGACACCGGCTGCACGATACAAGGTCTTTCTCCATGTTTTGGACGGGGGCAATCATATCGTCGGCCAGCGGGATGCCGAACCGGGCGGCGGGGTCAGGCTGACTACCCTGTGGCAGCCGGGCGAAGTGGTGGCCGACCACTATGGTCTGCCGATCCACCCCGCCACGCCGCCCGGCGAGTATCGGATCGAAGTGGGGATGTATGACCTGGAAACGGGCCTGCGCCTGGTCACGGCGGAGGGGGAAAGCCAGGTCTGGCTGAAACCGCTGGTTGTGGAGCGGCCCCCGGCTCCTGCCCCGCCTGCCGCTCTGGGCATGCAGCACAGCCGGGGAGCCAGCTTGGGCCCGTTGACCCTGTTGGGGTATGATCTCTACAGGCTGGGCTTTGCCCATCAGCCTGACGCGCCGCTACAACCCGGCGACCTGCTGCACCTGGCCCTCTACTGGCGGGCAGAGGTGGGGCTGGGCGGTGACTGGCAGGTGACGATTGCCTTGCTCAATGCGGACGGACAGGAGCAGATGAAGGTGACGGCGGAACCGGTAGGCGACTTTCCAACCGGGCGCTGGCAGGCAGGCGATGTGTGGCGCGGGCAGTTCGACCTGCCCCTCCCCCGCCACCTGCCGCCGGGGAAATACCGGCTGCGGGTTCAGCCTGTCGCCCCAGACGGCTCCTCGCCCGGCATCTTCCTGTCCGTGCCGTTTGAGGTAGGACCTACCACTGCTTCACCCAGTTGACGATGGCCACCTGATGTCCCGCGCCCTCCGGCCGGCAGTCGTTGGTGTCAAAGTGGATGGTGATCACCTGCGAGGAGGTGACCGGCTGGCCGTCGAACTCGACGACGCGGGCCGTACAGGTCCAGTCCTGCGGGGTGCTCTGCCCGAAGGAGAAATCATAGTGGCCGGGGTCGTACTCGCCAGGATAGCCGGAGGGATGCGACAGGAACCTGTTGCCGTAGCAGTTCACTTCAATCCGCACCCCGTTGACCGGATTGCCGGCCGTGTCGGTGACCCTGCTCTCCCTGGAGATGGCAGGGCCGCTACAGTTGGGCGCCACGCGCGGATCCCAGATCACCTGACCGGTGAACTG